>NZ_JBIDCU010000011.1:0-266650 GCF_043204765.1 Micromonospora sp. NPDC047730
CGGCGTGAGCAGCAGCCGGACCGGCGAACACACCACCGGCAAAAGCCAGACCAGCAACACCAAGAACGCTCTTACGCAGGATCGTGTTCATCAGAATGCTCCATTCGGGGGTTGGCACCACACGCCGAAGGGGGGTTCAGCGAGGGTGCAAGCACCGTCCGGCGCTCAAAGAAATCGGGGGATCCGGCGTCACACGCCGGGAAGAATCAGACCGGCCCTCTGGAGACCGGGAGCGGCCCGTGTCGCGGGGCGGGGGGTTGCCCTCGCCGGGCCGGGACCATGTGTAACGACCGGCGGCCCACCATCATTCCGGGGGTCTGCACGCCAGCCCGTCGCGGCGGCGGCGTTGGTCTTGCTCGGCCGTACGCAGGGTGTAACGACCCCGACCCGGCCACGATTCCGCCCCCACGATGCCCCCGGTCACACCCCGAACCGGACCCACGGGACACTGCCACCCGACCCCTGTCGACCTGCCCTCACAGACGGGGCACAACGTGCCCCGGCAGGCAATCGAGCCTGCTGTGACGGGGGGTGGTCCCACAGACGGGGCAGCTCGACAGCGCCCACCGCACCCACCCCACCGCCCCGGTCAAGAGCGGGCCGACGGGCCGTGACCTCGCGGTGGACAGCTCGCCAACCCATCGCCGTCGCCTCCCGACGGGCGTCCCGACGGGCCTCCCCCACGGCCAATGCCGGACAACGGACAGCCAGGCACGGACGGCGCGCGACCACCGACGGGGTGTGGCCCGCCGTGCCCGGCGCAGGGATCAAGCCTGACCGCCCGGAGCCGGGCACGGCGGGCCACACCCCCACCACCACGCACCGCAACCCAACACCCCACACCACGACCATCAGCAAGCAGGAACCAGAGAACAAGCCGACGCCCGCCGGGAAACCTCCCGACGGGCGTCAGCCGTTTCGCGGTGCCCGGGCACTGCCCGGAAGGCGCTCACCGTCAGCGCGCGGCCCCCATGCCGAAGCGGTGGCGCTTGCGCCAGACCAGCGACAGCAGCAGAAGCACCGCGCCGGCGCCGACGAGGCCGCCGCCGAACTTCATCGGGGTGCTCAGGCTGTCACCCGTGACGGGCAGCGGCGCCGGGGAGTGCTTCTTCAGCACGGTCAGCGTCGCGGTCGCCACCTTCTCCGACGACTCACCGCGGGCGCGGAAGGTGTAGGTGCCGTGGTGGCGCGGCGTGTAGGTCGTGCGGAACTCGCCCTCGTCGTCGGCCGTGACCTCCCAGCTCCTCGGGTTCGGCTGCGGGGCCTGCTGGAACGAGACGGGCGCCATCGCGACCAGCTCGCCGTTGCTGCGCCGCGCCTGCTCGGTGCCCAGTACGGGGGCGGCGAGCGGCGCCGTGCTGGCGGTGATCACGACCGTCTCGCCCGGCGTCCAGCCGGTGCCGATCAGCGTGGCGGTCTGACCGACCACGACGGTCGTCGGGCTCACCGCAAGGGTCGCGGGGCCGGGCGCGTAGGGCGGTGGTTGGGTTTCGCTCGGCGCCGGCTGCGGCTGCGCCGCCCCCGCGGCGGACGGCGCGGCCACCACGGCCAGACCGACCGCGAGCGCCATGATGATGCGGGATAGCCGCATGATTGGTTCCCTCCTACTGGTCACAGCTTGGTGCGGAAACAACTTGGGTGGTCCATGGGGTGGCGGTGGGGGTCAGCCACAGTTCGGCCGTACCGACGCCGGTCTTCGCGGTGAGCACGGTGACCTCCAAGGTGCGGGAGCCTCCCGGGCCGACCTCGACGTTCGCCGTGGTCACCTGGCGGCGCCGTTCGGTGCCGCTGCCCACCGCCGTCTCGACGCCGTCGAGGTGGGTGGTGAGCACGGTCCCGCCGGCGGGGCTGTACACCGACACCAACGTGCGGGCGGTGTACGGGTCGCCGGCCAGGCCGAGGCCGAGGACCGACTTGCTGAGACCCGACTTGGGCGCCGACGAACGCAGGGTGACCCGGAGCCGGAGTTCCCGGCGGCCGTCGGTCCGGCAGTCGCCGACGGTGAGGGTCGCCGTCTGCCGGAGGTAGTAGCCGAGCTTCGCGCCGCTGCCGTCGTTGAGGAACACGCCGACCGTCGGCACGACGTCCTTCTCCGGAAGCACCCCGGCCATTCGGCTGTCGCCGATCGTCCGTTGCTCTTCGGGTCGGGCACTCCAGAACAATATCCGGCGTTCGGTGACAGCACGGTCAAATGCGGACAATAACCCCTTCGGGTCGTATTTCTTCGTGACCAGCGCGTCGAACACGGCGGCGGCGGAGGCCGCGAAGAAGGCGTCCTGCTCCTCGTTGTCCATCCGCTGGTAGCTGTCGCCGAGCACCGTCTGGACGACCTTCTCCGCGGCCAGCGGGAGCCCGCCGGGCACCATCACCGGGCCGGTGGCCTTCAGCAGGTACGACAGCACCACCGGGTCGACGGCGAGCACGCCGTCCACCGTGGTCCCCGTACGCCGGCGGAACATCTCCCGGTAGAGCGCGGCGGCGGTCGGGAAGTGCGGGGTGAGGTTGACGTCCGCCGGATAGATCCCCGGCAGGTCGGCCCAGAGGTGACGCACCTCCGCGGGCACCTTCAACGGCGGCTGGAACCGGCCCAGCGTGCTGCTGCTGCCCTGCCGCCCCATCCGGACCCGGCCGTCGTCGGCATGGATCACGGCGTACGCGCCGATCATGCCGCCGGTGGCGCGCAGCTCGGCCGGATTCTGGGACACCACGAGATAGGTGCGCGGGCCCGCGGCGCCCAGCAGGGGCGGGAGCAGCCGGGTGGCCTGGTCCGCCGCGGCGGTGAGGCCCGCCAGGCGGTCGATCTCCCCGCGCAGGTCGACGAGCGCCTGCCGGACCTGGCTCACCAGGCCGTCGGTGGGCACCGTGGCCAGGCTGCTCCGGGTGCCCTGCACGGCCGCGTTGACGGTCGCCAGTTCCGCCGAGACCGTCCGCAGCCGGGCCACGTCGAGCCGCCCACCCGCCGGCACCAGGCTGGCCAGGTCGGTGCGGAGCAGCAGCGGGAACGCCTGCCGGGCCAGGTCGTCGACGGCGACCGAGATCTGCCGCACGGCGGCCAGGTTGTCCCCGGCATACGGGGTGTGCCGGCCGAGCCACCAGCCGGGGTCGCCGGTCGCCGACCTGGCCTTGCCCGCCTGCTCCTGGAGCGCGGCCAGGGTGCGCTGCGCGCGGGCCGTGTCACCGCCGACCACCTGGGCGCTGAGCTCCCGGGCCAGCCCGGCGGCGTTGAGCAGGTGGGCGCGGGCCTGCCAGCCCCGGAAGCCCACCCAGCCGCCCGTCACCAGGAGCAGCGAACCCACCACGAGGCAGGCGAGAAGTGCCCGGCGAAGCTGCCGACGCCGCCGGGGCCGGCCCCGCCGCCGGCGCGTTCTCTGGCTCTCCGTCACACCACACGTCCCTTCGCGGAAACGGACAGAAGACCCTATTCCTCCGCCTGTTCCTAACAGGTAACGATCGTTTTCGCCGGTAGATGACGGTATTGGCCGGTACGCGAGGGTTGCTCGCGGTTCAGCGGCCGGTGGCGCGGCCGGCAGCCGCCTCGTACAGCAGGCGTTCGATCCGGTCCACGCCCGCCGGCATGGACATCTCCCGCAGGTACGCCTCCCGGCCGCGCCGGCCCATGTCCACCCGGGCGGGCGGCGGGATGGTGGCGGCCAGCCAGAACCGGTCGGCCAGGCTCGCCCAGTCCTCCGGCGGGCAGGACAGCCCGGCCCGGGCCCGCTCCACCAGTTCGGCGGTGTCGCCGCCGGCCGAGGCCACCACCGGCGCGGCGCAGGAGAACGCCGCCTGGAGCTTCGCCGGCAGGGTGCTGCGCAGCTCCGGGAGGTCGCGCAGCATGACGAGCTGATAGTCGGCGGCGGCGTACAGCTCCGGCATGTCCAGCGGAGACCGGCGTTCGACGAAGCGCACGTTGTCGGCGCGCAGTTCGGCGGCGAGCCCCCGCACCCGCCGCTCGTCCGCGCCCGAGCCCACCAGGACGAGGTCCATGGTGCGGTCCAGCGCCGCCGCCGCCCGTACCGCCGTCTCCAGGCCCTGCCGGGCGCCGATGGTCCCGGCGTGCATCACCACGCAGCGGTCGTCGCGGCGCACCAGCCGGCGCGCCGCCCCGCTGGGCCGCGCGGGCTGGAAGATCCGCTCGTCGGTCCAGTTGAGCACCACCTGCACCCGGGCCGGGTCGGCGCCGGCGGCCACGACCTTGTCCCGCAGCGACGGCGCGGAGACCGCGATCCGGTCGGCGGCACGGTAGGCCCGGGTCATCGCCGCGCCGATCCGCGCGGCCCACCGCCCGTTCCCGGCGCCGGTCGGCTCGTCCGCCGCCCAGACGTCCTGCACGTGGACGACGGTCGGCACCCGGCCCAGCAGCCGCAGCAGGCCCGCGGCGGCGAAGGCGGTCGCCGGCGGCAGGTGGACGTAGAGCGCGTCGACGTCGGCGAGGAACGGCCGACCGGTCAGCGTGGCGCTGCCGGCGAAGGAGAGGTAGCCGGCCATCCGCGTTCGCAGCGACCCGTCGCCGGCGCTGTAGCGCGGGACCCGGCGGACGGTCAGCCGCTCGCTGCGGGTCTCGTGACGCCACCGCTGTCGCCACCCCGGGTAGACGTGCCCCCCGGGATAATCGGGGAAGCCGGTCAGCACCTTCACCTCGTGTCCCCGCACCGCGAGTTCCTCGGCGAGGCTGCCCGGGATGAACGCCGGCTCGGGCGGGAAGTGGTAGGACAGGATCCCGATCCTCATCGGCGCGCCTCCGTCCGGGTCGGGCGGTTCGGCGCGGCACGGCGTGGTGGACGCGTCGATCCCGCGTACGATGCCCGCATCCCCTCCGCGTCCGGCCGGCACCGACGGCCGGCGGCCGGCGCGGCGTTGCCCGCGCGAGCACCGACGAGAGGGGTCCAGATGGTCGACCGCGTGCTGTTCGTCTGCCACGCCAACCTGTGCCGGTCCCCGATGGCCGAGTACCTCGCCCGCCGCCTGCTGGCCGGGCAGCCGGTCGTGGTCTCCAGCGCGGGCACCGACGCCGTCGACGGCCTGCCGATGCACCCGTACGCGGCGGAGGTGGCGACATGGGCCGGCGGTGACCCCACCGGCTTCCGCACCCGACGGTTGCGCGGGGAGCACCTGGTCGGGGCGACGCTGGTCCTGGCGGCCACCCGACGCCAGCGCTCGGTCTGCACCGCGCTCGCGCCGGCGGCGCTGCACCGGACGTTCACCCTGCGCCAGTTCGCCCGGCTGGCCGAGGCCGCGGACGCCGCGGATCCGGCGGACGACGCGGTCGCGGACCCGACCGACGGGCCCGTGCGGGCCGCGGTCCGGGCGGCCGCCCGCGCCCGGGGGCGGCTGCAACCCGCCACCCCCGACGCGGACGACCTGGTGGACCCGATCGGCGGGACCGCCGCCGACTTCCGACGCTGCGCCGAGGAGATCGAACGGTCCCTGCGACCCCTCGCGGCGCTCATCGGGACAGCCGGGTGAGTTCCTGCGTGCGGTCGCTGACGCCGTCGATCCGCTCCGCGTGCCGGGCGGTCTTGGCCCGGTCGGCCGGCACGTCCGCGGGCCCGCCGGCCGCCACCACCCGGTAGGCCTCGTACTGGTAGGCCTCGGCCTTGGCCACCTTGGCCATGTTCAGCACGCAGCCGAGCAGCCGGACGGAGACCGAGTGCAGGGAACGCGCGGCGGCGGCCACCTGCGTCCGTGAGGTGCGTCCCTGCTGGGAGACCAGGAGCGCGCCGTCGGCCTGCACGGCCACCACCACGCCGTCGGTGACCGCCAGCAGCGGGGCGGTGTCGATGATGACGATGTCGGCCGATTCCCGCAGGGCGAGCAGCAGGTCCGCCATCGCCTTCGAGCCGAGCAGCTCGCTGGGGTTGGGCGGCGCCGAGCCGCTCGGCAGCACCAGCAGGGACTTGTCGCCCCAGCGCTGCACCACGTCGCCGACCTGGACGTCGCCGACGAGCACGTCGGTGAGCCCGATGCCGGCGTCGAGCCCCAGGTAGTCGGCGACCTTCGGCCGGCGCAGGTCGGCGTCGACCAGCAGCACCCGCCAGCCGGCCTCGGCCAGGGCGATCGCCAGGTTGCAGGAGAGCGTGGTCTTGCCCTCGCCCTGCAGGGCGCTGGTGACCGCGATGACCCGGGCGGGCTCGTGCACGTCCACGAAGCGCAGGTTGGTGCGCAGCTTGCGGACCGCCTCGGCGCGGGCGGAGTTCGCCGCGTCGCCCACGATCAACGGCTCCGACTTCGCCGTGCTCTCGAACGGGATCTCACCGAGCAGCGGGCTGCCGGTGGTGCGCTGCAGGGCGGCGGCGTCGCGCAACCGGACGTCGGCCACCCCGCGCAGGATCGCCAGGCCCACGCCGGCGAGCAGCCCCAGCAGCGTCCCGATGACGACGTTGCGGACCGGCTGCGGCGAGACGGGGCTCGAACTGACCCGCGGCCCGCTGACCACCTCGATCTTGATGGGGCCTGCCTTGCCGTCCTGGGTCGTCTCCACCTTCTGCACCAGCTCCACGAACTTCGCGGAGAGCGCCTCGGTGACCTTCAGCGCCCGGTTCTGGTCCGTATCGGTCACCGACGCGCGCAGCAGGACGGTGCCCGTCTCGGTGGACGTGCTGACCAGACCCTGGACCTCCTCGGCGGTGAGCCCGATCGCGTTCTCGGCCACCACGCTCTGCGCCAGCCGGTCGCTGGTCAGCAGCTCCGCGTACGACTTGACGCGCTGCTGGAGGAAGAGGCCGCCCTGGTAGGCGTCCGTGACGCCCTGGCTCGGCGTGGTGACGAAGAAGGTCACCGAGGCGACGTACCGGGGCTGGGCCCGGACGGTGACGAGGGCGGTGACGCCGAGCGCGACCATGACGGTGAGGAGCACGATCCACCAGTGCCGGCGCACGAGGCGGAGTTGGCGGTACAGGTCCATCAGGCGCGCCTCCGTACCAGGCCGGTAACGCCAAAGAACTTCACGAAAACCCCCAAGGTCGACATAATCTCGTGAAACCATTAAAGCGACTCATACGACCTATGTCCTGAGTTATGCATTTTCACCCCTTGACATCTACGACCGACCCGCCAACCGACAAACGGGCGTGCGGCGTCCCGGGACGCGGGGAGAAACGAACGGGCGTGACGTCTCCGACGACGAACCGTCCCGACTCGCCGGTGGCGGCTGCGATGGATAGGGTCGGTGACGGTGTGCCGGGAAGCCTGGTCGGCAGCTGCCCCCTGCTGCCCCGACACCAAGGTGGACCTCACCCATGAGCGACCGCGCCCCGCACACCGACCCCTCCCGCCCGACCCGCCGGCTCTTCTCGCGTACGTCCTGGCCGGAGGCCCGCTTCCTGGCCGACGTGCTACGGACCGAGACGGTCGGCGGCGGTCTCCTCCTGCTCGGCGCGGTGATCGCGCTGGTCTGGGCGAACTCGCCCTGGGAGTCCGCCTACCAGACCCTCGGCGGCTGGGTGCCGTGGGCCGGCGGGGCTGCGCTGCACCTCGACCTGAGCCTCTCCGCCTGGGCGGCCGACGGCCTGCTCGCGGTCTTCTTCTTCGTGGTCGGGCTGGAACTGAAGCGGGAATTCGTCGTCGGCGAGTTGCGGGACCCGCGGCGGGCGGCCCTGCCGGTGATCGCGGCGGTCGGCGGAATGGCGCTACCGGCGCTGATCTACGTCGCGGTCAACCTGGCCGCCGGCGGCGACGGCCTGCGGGGCTGGGCCATTCCCACCGCGACGGACATCGCCTTCGCCCTGGCCGTGCTGGCCATCATCGGCTCCCACCTGCCGCAGGGCCTGCGGGCCTTCCTGCTCACCCTCGCGGTGGTCGACGACCTGCTCGCGATCACCGTCATCGCGATCTTCTACACCGACGACTTCAGCCCGCTGCCGCTGCTCGCCGCGCTCGCCCCGATCGCACTCTTCGGCCTGCTCGTGCAGCGCCGCAGGACCTGGTGGTGGGCCCTGATCCCGCTCGCGGTGGCCGCGTGGACGCTCGTGCACGCCTCCGGGGTGCACGCCACCGTGGCGGGCGTCCTGCTGGGCTTCACGGTGCCGGTCCTGGGCAGGGACGGCGACACGCACGGGCTCGCCGAGCACCTGGAGCACCGCTGGCGCCCGGTCTCCGCCGGCTTCGCCGTGCCGGTCTTCGCGTTCTTCGCGGCCGGGGTGTCGCTGCGGGGCGCCGACCTGGGCGCGATCGTCACGGACCCGATCGTGATCGGCGTCGTCGCCGGCCTGGTGGTCGGCAAGGCCGTCGGGATCTTCGGCTCGACGTTCCTGCTCGCCCGCTTCACCCGGGCCCGGCTCGACGAGGACATCACCTGGGCCGACCTGCTCGGGGTGGCGCTGCTCGCCGGGGTCGGGTTCACCGTCTCCCTGCTGATCGGCGAACTCGCGTTCGGCGCCGGCAGCGCGGCCGACGACAACGTCAAGGCGGCTGTGCTCACCGGCTCGGTGATCGCGGCGCTGCTCGCCGCGGTCGTGCTGGTCCGGCGCAACGCCGCCTACCGGCGGATCGCCGAGGCGGAGGCCGTGGACGCCGACCGCGACGGCGTGCCGGACGTCTACCAGCGCGGGGACGGCTGACCCGGACGGCCGAGGGCTGATCCGGGACGGCCGAGGGCTGATCCGGGACGGCCGAGGGCTGATCCGGGACGGCCGAGGGCTGATCCGGGACGGCTGCGGCCGGAAGCCGCGCGGAACTCCGGCGGAACGACAACCGGCCCGCCGGAGCCCGGACGGGTCAGCGGCGCCGCTCGGCCGCCCGGCGCTCCTCCTGCTCGTCGGCGAGGGCGTCACTGACCGGCTCCATCAGGTCGTCGGCCGGCACCGCCACCTCCTCCGCCCGGTCCTGCTCGTCGGCCCGCCCGCCGGCCGGCGGCTGCGGGGCGGTGGCGTCTCCGGCGAAGCCGTACTCGTTCGGCTCGTCATGCTTGCTCATGTCGGCAGTCCTCCCGCTTTCTCCGGTTTCGCCTCCTACCGCAACGGTAGGTGGTGATCCTCTTGCCCGCTGGAGGCCGCCGATAGTCGTGGCGGCGCCGCGCCGGTGAGCGCGGCCCACAGCAGCCGGCGCAGCAGGACGATCGCCGCCGCGGCCGCCAGCTCCGCCCAGCCCTGGTCGACGGCCAGCCGCAGCAGGCCGGCGGCCGTGAGCAGGTCCAGCAGTACCCGCAGCGCGCAGCGCCAGGAACGCGTGCCGACCAGCGCCGCCAGGCCGGCGAGCGTGGCCAGCGCGGTGGTGGCGGTGGCCAGGACACGGGTCACCTGGCGTGCTCCGTCTCCCCCACCTGCCGCTGCTCCTGGCGGATCTCCCGACCGAGGAAGTAGTTCAGCGCGGTCCGGATGGTGGCGATGGCCGCCAGCTGCCCGATCTGGGTGAAGGTCGGCGAGACCGCCGTACGCAGGATGTCCGCCGCGAGCTGGAACTCCAGCCCGAGGGTGAGGAACCGCCCCAGGGAGAGGCGGATCGGGGTGAACACGGCGGCGCTGCGGTGCCGCAGCCCTTCGACCACGAACCGCAGCGCCGCCCAGGCCGCGCCGACGAAGATGACCACCGCGCCGGCGACCTCCACCGCGGTGACCAGCAACTGGTAGCCGTGGCGCAGCACCTCCTCGACGCCCACCCGCTGGCCTTACCCGGCCCGCCGGGCGGTAGTCGGGGCATCAGGTGAGCTGCGCGACCGCCTCCAGGATCAGCCAGAGGCCGCAGATGGCGAAGAGCGCGGCGGCCCCGTACTTGATGGTCTTCTCCGGCAGCCTCCGGCCGAGCATCCGCCCGACCAGGATGGCCAGCGCGTCCGCCGCCACCATGCCGACCGTCGAGCCGAGCCAGGTGCCGAACCAGCCGTACTTGGTGGCGAGGGTGATGGTGGCGAGCATGGTCTTGTCGCCCAGCTCCGCCAGGAAGAACGCGACCGACACCGCCACGATGGCGGACTTGCTGGTCTTCTCGGCCTTGCGCTTCTCCTCCTCGGTGAGCGTGTCCCCGCGCAGGGTCCACGCGCCGAAACCGAGGAACGCGAGGCCCGCCACCAGCGAGATCCACTCCGTCGGGAGCGCGGCGCCGAGGCCGTAGCCGATCGCCACCGAGGCCAGGTGCACGACGGCGGTGGCGACGGTGATGCCGATCAGGACCGGTACGGGTTTGAAGCGGGTGGCGAAGGTCAGGGCCATCAGCTGGGACTTGTCGCCCAGCTCGGCGACGAAGATGACGCCGAAGCTGACCACCAGCGCGACGAGGAAACCTTCCATGACATCCTTCCGGATCACGCCGGGAGGAGGTACGGGGGCGCCCTCGACCCGGCTGCGACAGCCTGAGTCGAAGGTCTCGCCCGCCCCGATGACGAGGCCGCGTGGCCGGATGCGGAACGCACCAGTGTGTCGACCACGACATTGGGGGCTACTCCCCTTCGCGCCGCCCAGCCTAGCCGACCACCGGCGGGGCCGGGCGCCACGGGTGAAGATCGTCACGCGCCGCCGGCCGGCCGGTCCCGGTCACTCCGCGCGGGCCAGGGTGACGCCGAACAGGCCGTCCGGGTCGGTCCAGAAGTCGTGGACGCCGAAGCGGGCCGCCGCCAGCTCCGCGGCGATGCCCTCGGGCCGGAACTTCGCGGACACCTCCGTGCGCAACTCCTCGCCCTCGGCGAAGGTGACCGCCAGGTCGAGCACCCGGACCCGCATCGGCCGGAGCGCGCGCAGCCGCATCTCGATCCACTCCCGCGCCGGGTCCCAGAGCGCCACGTGGGCGAACGCCTCCGGGTCGAAGTCGGCGCCCAACTCCCGGTTGACCACCCGCAGCACGTTGCGGTTGAACTCGGCGGTGACCCCGGCCGCGTCGTCGTACGCCGGCACGACGACCGCCGGGTCCTTGACCAGATCGGTGCCGATCAGCAGCCAGTCCCCCGCCTCCAGGGCGCCCCGCATCGCGCCCAGGAACCGCGCCCGCTCGGCCGGCAGGAGGTTGCCGATGGTGCCGCCGAGGAAGAGCACCAGCCGCCGCCCGCCGGTCGGCAACCGGCCCAGGTGACGGGTGAAGTCCCCCACGATGCCGCGCACCCGCAGCCCCGGGTAGTCGGCCGCGATCTCGACGGTGGACTGGCGCAGGGCGCTGACCGACACGTCCAGCGGCACGAACGTGCCGAGGCCGCCCCGCCGGGTGAACGCGTCCAACAGCAGCCGGGTCTTCTCCGACGAGCCCGAACCGAGCTCGATCAGCGTCTTCGCGCCGGTCAGTTCGGCGATCGCGCCCGCCCGTTCGGCCAGCACGGCGCGTTCGGCCCGGGTCGGGTAGTACTCCGGCAGCCGCGTGATCTCCTCGAACAGCTCGCTGCCACGGGCGTCGTAGAACCACTTGGGCGGCAGCCACTTGGGCTCGGCCGTCAGGCCGGCGCGGACGTCCTCCCGCAGGCTGCGGCCGAGGTCCTGCTCCTCGAGGTGGATCTCCAGCGGCTCGGCGCCCATGTCTTCCCCTTCGTCGTCGGAACGTCCCTGTCGGCCGGCGGTCAGACCTCGGCGAGGGCGCGCAGACGCACCCCCGTCGCGGTCGCCTCCACCAGTTGTCCGTCCGGCACGGCCTGCCAGCCGGGGTCGTCGTCGTGCGGTTCGGACGCCAGCAGCACCGAGGCCGGGGTCGCGCGGATCGACAGCGCGTGCCCGGCCACGCTGGCCACCACGGTGTGGCCGTCGGTGAGCAGCAGGTTGAGCCGGGACCCGGGGGCCGCCACGGCCACCGCCGTCACGGTCTCGGCGATCGCGCGGGCAGGCTTCACCCCGGCCCGCAGCCGGTGCCGGACCAGCGCCCAGAGCAGCGCCGAGTCGGTGGCCGCGTCCAGGGTGAGCAGGTCACGTACGGGCAGGGTGCCGGCGAGCGGGACCATCGTGTCGGGCCAGCCCCGCACCACGCCGTTGTGGCTGAACAGCCAGGGCCCCTCGGCGAACGGGGCGGCGGCCCCGTCGAGCACCGCCATGCCGACCGTGGCGGAACGGACGGCGGCCAGCACCGCGCCGGCGGAGGTGACCGCCGCGAGCTGCGCGATCGTGGGGTCGCTCCAGATCGGCTGGGCCCGCCGGTAGCGCACCGGCTCGCCCGAGCCCGGATACCAGCCGACGCCGAAGCCGTCGGCGTTGATCGTCCCGCCGCCGCGCATGTCGCGCGGCGCCCAGGACTGCCGCACCAGGGCGTACGGCGGGTCGAACAGCAACTCCCGCAGGGTGACCGGCGGTCCCAGGTAGGCCAGGTGGCGGCACATCAGGCGGCCGTCCTCACGGCTGCGACTCCTCTGGCCGGGCGTCGCGGGCGCAGCGGAAGCCGCTGAAGATCTGCCGCCGGATCGGGTAGTCCCAGTTGCGGAAGGTGCCCCGGCAGGCGACCCGGTCGGTGCCGAACGACCCGCCCCGCAGCACCTGGTAGTCGTCGCCGAAGAAGACCTCCGAGTATTCGCGATAGGGGAACGCGGTGAAGCCCGGATGCCCCCGGAAGGTGGTGGAGGTCCACTCCCACACGTCGCCGATGAGCTGGTGCACGCCCAGCGGCGAGGCGCCCGCCGGGTAGGCGCCCACCGGGGCCGGCCACAGGTGCCGCTGCCCCAGGTTGGCGTGCTCGGCGGTGGGGTCGTCGTCACCCCACGGGTAGCGGCGGGAACGGCCGGTGGCCGGATCCCAGCGGGCCGCCTTCTCCCACTCCGCCTCGGTCGGCAACCGCTTGCCGGCCCAGGCCGCGTACGCCTGCGCCTCGTGGTGGCAGACGTGCACCACCGGCTCGTCGTCGCGGACCGGGGCCCACCGCCCGAAGCGCAGGTAGGCCCAGCCGTCGCCGTCGCGCCGCCAGTGCATCGGCGCGGACAGCCCCGCCTCCCGGCGGTGCCGCCAACCGGCTGGGCTCCACCAGCGCGGGTCGTCGTAGCCGCCGTCGGCGATGAACTCGCGGTAGCGGCCGTTGGTCACCGGCGTGGCGTCGATGACGTACGCCGGCAGGTGGACCCGGTGGGCGGGGCGCTCGTTGTCCAGCGCCCACGGGTCGGTGTCGGTGCCCATGGTGAACTCACCGGCCGGCACCAGCACCTCGCCGCCGACCCGGGTCCGCGGCTCCGGCGGCGGCGGGGCGTGCAGCACCGCCGGGCCGGCGCGGAGCTGGTGGGTGGCGAGCATCGTCTCGTCGTGCTGCTGCTCGTGCTGCACGATCATGCCGAAGGCGAAGCCGTCGGCGACCAACGGACGGTCGGTGAACGCCACCCTGTCCAGCAGGTCGAGCACCTTGTCCCGGACGGTGAGCAGGTAGGCGCGGGCCTCCTCCGGCGGCAGCAGGGGCAACGACGGGCGGTCCCGGCGGGG
The DNA here is from genome assembly GCF_043204765.1 of Micromonospora sp. NPDC047730. Taxonomy (NCBI): domain Bacteria; kingdom Bacillati; phylum Actinomycetota; class Actinomycetes; order Micromonosporales; family Micromonosporaceae; genus Micromonospora; species Micromonospora sp. NPDC047730. The sequence continues at coordinate 13,299 of NZ_JBIDCU010000011.1, forward strand.
CTGCTTGAACGCGTCGTACAGGTCGTCGATGTCCCGCCGGACCGGCTCGCGGCCACCCACGTCCCGGACCAGCCAGAGTTCCTCCTGGTTGCCGACGTGCGCGAGGTCCCACACCAGCGGGGACATCAGCGGCGAGTGCTGCCGCACCAGGTCGGCCTCGTCGACCGCCTCGGTCAGCAGCGCCGTGCGGGCGCGGGTGCGTTCCAGCTCCGCCGCGATCCGGCTGCGCAACCGCTCCGCGCCCGGCCGCTGCGTGGTCGCTCCGGTCACGCGTGCCTCCTCCCCGCGGCGGCCCGTCGCCGCCGTACGCCTCGGTCGATGTCGTCGTGCAGGGCCGCCGGCAGGCCGAGCCGGGGCAGGGCGGTCAGGGCCAGGTCGAACAGCTCCACGGCGGCGGCGGCCAGCGCCGGGTCGCGCAGGCCGTGCCGGGCGGCGGCGCGCCAGCGGTGCGCCACCGGGCCGGCGACGGCGCGGGCCGCGTGCACGGTGCCGGGCTCGGCGAGCAGGGCGGCCACCACCGCGAGCGCGACCGCCCAGCCCCGGCCGGGCTGTGCGTCGAGGTAGCGCAGCTCCAGGTAGCCCCGGGGGCGCACCGGCGGGAACAGGGTGCTCACGTGGTAGTCGAGGTCGTCGGTGGTCGGCGGTCGGGGCAGCGCCCCGTCGACCCAGTCGGCGAAGCTGACGGCCGGCGGCGGCGTCCAGTCGGGACCGCCACCGCGTACGCAGAGCAGCGGCGCGGCGAGGACGTAGTCGGTCCAGGCGGCGACCGGGTCGACGTCGGCCCGCGCCGGCGTCCACACCGGCCGGGTGCGGGCCGGGTCGATGGCGAACCAGGCCGCCATGCGCGCGGACGCCCAGCCGGTGGCCCGGCCGGCGTGCCGGGCGGCCGTGGCGAAGGCGGCCAGCAGGGGCGGCCCGAGCGCGTGCGCCGTCGCCCAGCGGGCCGGCAGGTGCTCCGGCTCCCCGGCGTCCAGGCAGACCTGCAGGCCGGCGGTGCTGTACATCATCGTCCGGCCGGCGGCGCCACGCCGGTCGAAGACGTGCCGCATGGCGCGGTAGCGGGGGGTCTCGACCACCGCCCGGGGCGGCCGGTGGGGGTCGATGCCGCTCTGCCCGAGGACCAGCCCGGCGGTGGCGAGCAGGCCGCTCAGCTGGGCGATGTCGCCGTCGGTGGCCTGGACGAGGGTGGCGAGCGAGGTGCGGGGCACGGTGGAGATCTCCAACTGCCCGCCGGGCTCGACGGTCACGGTGCCACCGTGACGGAGCGGTGCGGCGGGGCTCGCACGGTCGAGGGTCGGGGGGCTGTGCCGCCCCAGCGCCGCCCGGAGCCGCTCGCCGTCGACGGGGCGGGCGGGGTCGGCGGCGTCGTGCACGGTCCATTCGAGTTCGACGCCGGTGTGGGTCGGCGGGCCGGTCTTGAAGCAGATCCGGGCGAGGTGACCGGCGGCTGCGGCGCGCTCCCGCAGGACGATGCTCCGGTCGAGTTCCGGCGACGTCACCACAGGACGGGCTCCCTTCCCCGCGCCGACTTCCGGACCGTGCCACCGTAGCGCCGCCCACCGTCATCGGCAGGGCGTCGGCGGCCCACCACTTCTGTTTCTAACAGACGGATTTCGCGGGGTCGGCCGGAACGAGCAGGGCAATCAGCCGGTCGCCTCCGGGGACGGTGCCGTCGTGGGCTCGGCGTTCTTCGGCTCGGCCTCGAGCGCCAGCTCCCGGCAGAAGTCGTCGACGTTCTCCCGGCCGCCCGCCGCGGTCACCACGCCGGCGTACGCGGAGCTGTCCAGCGCCTTCTCCCGCTGGGCCGGCGGCTTGGCCAGGTACGCCTGACAGAGCCCCCACATCTGCTCGGTGCGCTGCTCCGGCGGTCGTGGCCCGCCACCGCCCGGGGCGCCGGGGGTGGCGGCACCGGACGTGGGGGCGGCGGACGGGCCGCGCGAGCCGTCGGTGGGCGCGTCGGAGGGGGTGCCGCCGCTGCCGGTGGCGCCGGTCGACCCACCCTGCTCCGTACCCGTGGTGGCCGGTGCTGGCGTGGCCGGGCGCGGCGGCGGGGCCGGTTCGTCGGGGCGGTCCAGGGTGACGGCCGCGAAGGCGGCGCCCGCCGTCGCGGTGACCGCGATTCCGGCGGCCCAGGCCACGGCGCCGGCGGTGAACCGGCGTCCGCGCGGTGGCCGCGTCGCGGCGGTGGCGGCGGGCGCGGCGGCGCGGGCGGCCCGGAAGGCTGCCAGCGCGCCCTCCTCGCCGGCCAGTTCGCCGGGGCGGGCGGGGGCCGCCGCGGCCGAGAGCAGCCGGGCGAGCGACTCCGGGCCGGCGTCGGGCGAGCCGGCGCGGGCCGCGTCGAGCAGCCGGTCGGACTCGGCCCGGTCGGCGGGCCGCTCGTGCCGGCGGAAGGTCATCTGATTCCCCTCACGTCAACCGTCCGCCGGCTCGGCGTGCGGCGCCTGCCGCCGACCGGCGCGCGGACGCGGCGGGGTGGCTCCCTCGGTGTCGGCCGGCGGCTGGGACAGGTCGTAGCGTGTCATCAGGGCGGCGAGGCGGCGCAGACCCCGGTGGGCGGCGGTGCGCACGGCACCGGGCCGGCGGCCGAGCACCCGCCCGGCGGTCTCGGCGTCCAGCCCGATGACGGCGCGGAGCAGGACCGCCTCGGCCTCCCGGGGCGGCAGGGTGGCGATCAACGCCAGCGCCGCCTCGGTGCCGATGGTCTCGCCGGCCCGTTCGGCGGTGTCAGCGTCGCCGGCCAGCTCGCTGAGCGCCTGCACCGGCACCGGCAGCGACGGGCGGCGGCGTTGCCGCCGCAGGTGGTCCATGGCCCGGTTGCGGGCGATGGTCACCGTCCAGGCCCGGAACTCGCCGCCGGTGAAGCTGGGCAGGTCGCGGGAGATCTGCAGCCACGTCTCCGACGCGACGTCCTCGGCGTCGGCGCCGACCAGGGCGGTCAGGTACCGCAGCAGACCGGGTTGGAGGCTGCGGTAGAGGAAGCGGAAGCCGTCCTCGTCGCCGGCCTGCGCCGCCGCGACCGCGTCGTTCAGCTCAGCGGACACGGGACCGCCACTTCCGCTTCCCGGACGCGCCGGGGTGGCGCACGCCGACCCGGGCGTGCGCGACGCCAGCACGGTCCGGCACCCGGACCTGATCCCGCACCCTCAGCCCCCCGCTGACCTGGTCACGCCCGGGACCGCGGCGGCCCGGACGGTAGTTCTGGACTCTCGCCACGGCGGCACGGCCGGCGGCGCGGCGCCGGCGACGCCGTGGGGCGGGCCCGAGTCGGGCTAACGGTAGGAGCACCGGGCCGATCGGACAAGTCGGCCCCGGTCGGCAAAAGAGTGAGAATTATCTACCTGATCGGGTGGCGGGTCGCCGTAACGCGGCGCGCGCCCGCGACGCTGCGCCCGTGCTGGAGGGGCGTTCGTCCAGCGTACGGTGGCGACGGGCGGATCTCGTCACGGGGCGTCCCCGGACGGTCACACCATATCGGAGGCGACCGCCGGCACACAGCCCCCGACGGGGCGGCCCGCGCCGGTGGGCCGGCCCGCTCACCGCGCGCCGTTCTCCGCCGCTCTGGGTACGGTGGTGCTGTGTTGTCATCGGAGGTCGTACTCAGCGGTCGGTACCGCCTGGACGAGCGTGTCGCCACGGGCGGCATGGGCGACGTCTGGCGGGCCAAGGACCTGGTCCTCGGCCGTCAGGTCGCGGTCAAGGTCCTGCTGCCCGCCCTGGTCTCCGACCCCGATTTCATCGCCCGTTTCCGCGCCGAGGCACGGATCATGGCCGCTCTGCGGCACCCCGGCATCGTCCAGGTCTTCGACTGCGGCGAGGACGACCTGCCCGACGGCGGCCGGGCCGACTACCTGGTCATGGAGTTCGTGACCGGCCAGCCGCTGTCCAAGCGGATCGAGGCCGCCGGCCGGCTCGACGTCGGCGAGACGATGGCGATCGTGGCCCAGGTCGCGCAGGCCCTGCACGCCGCGCACCTCGGCGGGATCGTGCACCGCGACGTCAAGCCGAGCAACCTGCTGGTCCAGGAGGACGGCAGCGTGGTGCTGGTCGACTTCGGCGTGGCCCGGTCGACGAACGTCACGAGCATCACCAGCACCAACGCGGTGCCCGGCACCGCGCTCTACATGGCGCCCGAGCAGGCCGCCGGCCGGCCGGTCTCGGGGGCCACCGACATCTACGCCCTCGGTGCCGTCGCCTACTGCTGCCTGAGCGGCAGCCCGCCGTTCACCGGCGACAACCCGCTCCAGGTCGCCGTCCGGCACCTCGACGACGAGCCACCGGAGCTGCCGCACGACATCCCGGAGGCCGTTCGCGCGCTGGTCTCCCGCGCCCTGGCGAAGGATCCGGCCGACCGGTTCAGCAGCGGGGCCGCGATGGCCCAGGCCGCCCGCGCCGCGGTCTCCGACCCGTCGGCGGCGACCGCCATGGTGCCCGCCCCCGGCGTCGCCGCGCTGCGTGGCGCCGACCCGGGCACCCGCACCGACGTCCCGGTCGTGCCGGCCGCGGCCGGGCGGAAGAAGCGCCGCGGCCCCCTGGTGGGCGCGGCCGCGGCGGTGCTGGTGGCGTTGGCGGGCCTCGGCGCGGCGCTCGGCGCGACGAGGGACACCGACGCGCCCGCGGTGAACGTGCCGAAGACGACGGCGCCGGCCGCCGTGCCGAGCGCGGAGGCGCCGACCGAGCAGACGCAGAACCCGGACCGGGGTCGGCCGTTCCGGCCCGCCGGGTCCACCTCCAGCCCGTCGCCGTCGGCCACCGTGCCGCCGGAGTCGCCCCAGCCGAGCCAGACGGCCGGCCCGGAATCCCCGGGGCCGACGGGCAGCACGGATCCGACGCCGCCCGGCGGCGGCTCTTCTTCGGGCCCGCCGACGGGGCCCGCGACGCCGAGCGGCGGGCCGAGCACCCCGTCGGACGACACGAACAACCCGCCGGGTGGCGGGGGCGGCGGCGCGGCGACGGACCGTTCGGCCTGATCTCGGCACCCGTGCCGCCGCGCGCGCCGGCGGCGATCCCGCCGTTCGGGCGCTCCGGTGACGCACTGTCGACACTCCACGTACCCCGGCAGCACCGGTAATCCCAAAACGGACTTACGGGTACAGAGATCGCTCTAGGCTCCCAAGCAGGTTGTTTCCGTCTGCCTCGGGAGTCCGGGTGAGCGTTGAGAAGTTGGTCGTCATCGGCCAGGGGTACGTCGGCCTGCCACTGGCCATGCGGGCCGTCGAGGCCGGCCTGGACGTGATCGGCCTGGACGTCGACTCCGACCGGGTCAAGCGGCTCGCGTCGGGCGAGTCGTTCGTCGAGGACATCCCCGCCGACCGGCTGGGCCGGGCGCTGGCCAGCGGCCGGTACCACCCGAGCACCGAGTACGCCGACGCCGAGGGCTTCGACATCTGCGTGATCACGGTGCCCACGCCGCTGCGCGACGGCACGCCCGACCTCAGCTTCGTCGAGCAGGCCGGCATCGGCATCGGCCCGTACGTCCGGCCGGGCTGCGCGGTGGTGCTCGAGTCGACCACCTACCCCGGCACCACGGAGGAACTGCTGCGCCCGCTGCTGGAGTCGGCCAGCGGGCTGCGCAGTCCGGGCGACTTCCACCTCGGCTACAGCCCCGAGCGGATCGACCCGGGCAACCAGACGTGGCGGCTGGAGAACACCCCGAAGGTCGTCTCCGGGGTGGACGCGGACTCCCTCGCCCGGGTGGACGGGTTCTACCGGCGGATCGTGGAGCGGACCGTGCCGGTGGGCTCCACCCAGGTGGCCGAACTGACCAAGCTGATCGAGAACACCTTCCGCCAGGTCAACATCGCCCTGATCAACGAGCTGACCATGCTCTCCCACCACCTGGACATCGACGTCTGGCAGGCGATCGAGGCGGCCGAGACGAAGCCGTTCGGATTCATGCCGTTCCGGCCGGGCCCCGGCGTCGGCGGGCACTGCCTGCCGATCGACCCGTGCTACCTGTCATGGCAGGTCAAGCGGCGCCTCGGGCGGCAGTTCCGGTTCATCGAGCTGGCCAACGACGTCAACCACGAGATGCCCGAACACGTGGCGCAGCGGATCATGGGCGGGCTGAACCGGACCGGCCGCACGATCAGCGGGGCCCGGCTGCTGCTGCTCGGGCTGGCGTACAAGAAGAACACCGGCGACATGCGCGACTCCCCCGCGATCGACGTGGCCCGCCGCCTACAGGCGCTCGGCGCGGACGTGCGGGCGGTGGAGCCGTACGCCGAGCCGCACCACATCCCCGGCGGGGTCCTCGTGGTGGAGCTGACCGAGCGGGAGATCCGGGCGGCGGACGCGGTGGTGGTGGTCACCGACCACGACGTCTTCGACTACGACCTGGTCGTCCGGCACGCCCGGTACGTCTTCGACTCCCGCAACCGGTGCTCCGGGCCGGTGGTGGAGCACCTCTAGACCCGGCACCGCTGGCCGGTCCCGCCACCCGGGCGGGCGACGGGACCGGCCGGCGGATGTCACTGGTCGCCGAGCGCCTCGACCACCGGCCGGGCCAGCGCCCGGCGGGCCGGCAGCACCGAGGCCGCCAGGGCGGCCACCACGGCGACCCCGAGGATCAGCCCGAGCTGCCCCAGCGGCAGCACCACGGCGAAGTCCCCGCTGATCCGGGCCAGCAGGGCCATCGCGGCCGCGCTGACGCCGGTGCCGAGGCCCACCCCGAGCAGCGCGCCGACCAGCGCCATCAGCACCGCCTCGACGGCCAGCACGGCCCGCATCCGGCCCCGGGTCAGGCCCACCGCCCGCAGCACGGCGTTCTCCCGGGTCCGCTCCACGACCGACAGGCTCAGCGTGTTCGCCACCCCGACCAGCGCGATCACCACGGCCAGGCCGAGCAGCGCGGTGACGAACGCGAGCAGCATGTCGACCGTGCTGGTGAGCATCTTCTTGTACGCCCCCTGGTCCATCAGGTTGGCCGTCGGGTAGCGGGCGACCACCGCCTCGATGGCGGCCCGGGCCTGGTCGGCGGTGACGCCGTCGGCGGGGTCGATCTCGGCCAGGTAACCCCGCTCGGCGGGGAAGAGCGCGGTGAAGTCGGCGTCCACCACGTCGATCACGTGACCGGCCGGGACGGAGCTGCCGGCCAGGACCGGCCCGTCGTCGGTGACGACCGCGGCCACCCGGAACGACCGGCCCCGCACGGTGACGGTGGAGTCGGTCGTCCAGCCCCGCGCCTCCGCCAACTCCCGGTGCACCAGCACCGACCCGGGCGCGAGCCGGTCGACGTCGCCCGCCACGACCCCGGTCAGCGTCCGGCCGACCAGGGCGGGATGGGCGGCCCGGACCTCGACGTCGGCGGTGACGGCGCTGCGCTGCTCGTGCACCACCGCCAGCTCGGGCCGGGCGCGCAGCTCGCCGACGAGCGGCGCGGGCAGGTCGCCGCCGATCCCGGTGACCAGCCAGTCGACCCCGATCTCGGCGTCCACGCTGCGCTCGATGCCGTCCTTGGTGCTGCGCGCGCCCACCACGAACGCCGACACCAGCCCGATGCCGATGACCAGGGCGGTCGCGGTCGCCGCGATGCGGCGCGGGTTGCGCACGGCGTTGGCCACGGCCAGGCCGGCGGTGGCGCCGAACAGCTTCCGGGCGGGCCAGCCCAGCACCCGCACCAGCGCCGGGACGAGCACCGGCCCGAACAGCACGATGCCGAAGAAGGTCAGCACCCCGCCGAGCGCCACCAGCACCACCTGGACCGCGGACGCGGCCGCCACCAACGCGGCGATGCCGGCGACGAAGACCAGCGCACCGACGGCGAGCCGGAGCCGGCCGGCACCGCGGGCGGGCTGGACCGCCGCGTCGGTGAGCGCGGCGACCGGCGGCACCCGGGTGCCCCGCCACGCGGGCAGCAGGGCGGCGCCGACCGTGATCGCGGTGCCCAGCAGCAGGCTGAGCAGCACGGTCGGGGCGGTGAGGGTGAGCCCGCCGGAGACCGGCGCGTCCACCCTCGTCATGAGCTGGTTCATGCCGCCGGCCAGGGCGACGCCCAGCAGCACGCCGGCCGCGGAGGCGGCGGCGCCGATCACGGCGGACTCCAGCAGCGCCGCCCGGAACAGCTGCCCCCGGGTCGCGCCGACGAGCCGCAGCAGCGCCGTGCGCCGGGTCCGCTGGGCGAGCACGATGGCGAAGGTGTTGGCGATGACGAACCCGGCGACCACCACCGCGACCCCGGCGAAGGTCAGCAGCACCATGTTGAACTGCCGCAGGTCGCGGACCGCGTCCTCGACCGCGTCGTCGAGGATGCGCTGGCGCGTCTTGACGGTCGCGCCGGCTCCGGCCGCCTCGGCGGCCCGGTCGGCCAGCGCCGCGTCGGTCACGCCCGGGTCGGCGGCCACCATGATCCGGTCGTAGCCCCGCTGCCCGGTCACGGCCATGGCGTCCGCACCGACCAGACCGATGAACGGGCCGCCGACGTCGCGGGGGGTGCCGGCCACGTCGACCGTGCCGACCAGGGTGTACGGGCGGGCCTCTCCCCCGCTGCCGCCGACGCGTACCGGCCCGCCGAGGGTGAAGCCCTCCTCGGCCACGGTGGGCGCGTCCAGCACCACCTCGCCGGGGCGGTCGGGCAGCCGCCCGGCCACCACGTCGTACGAGCGCAGCGCCGGGTCGACGGGGACCGCCGCGAGGACGGCGTAGCCGAGCACGGGGCGGTCGTCGGCGCCGACGATCCCGCCGGAGCCGAGCAGTTCCCCCTCGGCGGCGGCGACCCCGTCGAGCGCGCGCACCCGGTCGACCAGCGCGGTCGGCAGCGGGTCCTTGGTGGCGGAGTAGACGGCGAGGTCGGTGTGCCGATCGAACGTCCCGGCCCGGTCGTACGCTCCCGCGCGCATTCCGTCGACGAAGATCAGCGTGCCGGCGATGAAGGCGACGCCGAGCACGATGGCCAGCGAGGAGAGCAGCAGGCGCAGCGCCTCGGCGCGGAGCTGGCGCAGGGTCAGCCGGATCACCGGGCCACCGCCTCGCGGCCGGCGGCCGGCACGCGCGCCGAGTCGAGGCCGGCGAGGGTGTCGAGCACCCGCTCGGCGGTCGGCGCGGTGAGGTCCCGCACCGGCCGGCCGTCAGCCAGGAAGAGCACCCGGTCGGCGTGCGCGGCGGCCGTCGGGTCGTGGGTGACCATGATCACGGTCTGGCCGAGGGTGTCGACGGCCTCGCGGAGCAGGCGCAGCACCTCCGCGCCCGAGCGCGAGTCCAGGTTGCCGGTCGGCTCGTCGGCGAAGATCACCCACGGCTTGGTGATCAGCGCCCGGGCGACCGCCACCCGCTGCTGCTGCCCGCCGGAGAGCTCTGCCGGCCGGTGACCGAGCCGGTCGGCGAGCCCCACCGCGGCGACGACCTGGCGCAACCAGGCCCGCTCCGGCCGGCGGCCGGCGATCGCCAGCGGCAGCACGATGTTCTCCTCGGCGGTCAGCGCCGGCAGCAGGTTGAACTTCTGGAACACGAAGCCGACCCGGTCGCGGCGCAGCAGGGTGAGCCGCTTGTCGTCGAGCCGGGAGAGATCGGCGTCGCCGATGCGTACGCTGCCCGCGGTGGGACGGTCCAGGCCGGCGAGGCAGTGCATCAGGGTGGACTTGCCGGAGCCGGACGGGCCCATGATGGCGGTGAACCGGCCGGCGGCGAAGTCGACGTCGACGCCGTCGAGGGCGACGACGGCGGCCTGGCCGGCCCCGTACCGCTTGGACAGGCCGCGGGCGGAGACCGCGACGCCGGCGGTGGCGTGCGCGGGAGGTGCGACGGACACGTGGAGCTCCCCGTGGAGATCGTGACTGGGACGTCTCCGACGCTATGGGCGCGGCGGCCCGCGGGCGTCCACCCACGCGCTCGACCCCGCTGCGACCCTGGGCGGCCCCGACGGGGCGGACCCGTACGACCTGGGTCGTACGCCGACTCAGCCGCCCGGGGTGACCAGGCCGCTCTCGTACGCCAGCACCACCGCCTGCACCCGGTCGCGGAGCTGGAGCTTGGCCAGGATCCGCCCGACGTGCGTCTTCACGGTCGCCTCGGCGACGTGCACCCGGGCGGCGATCTCGGCGTTGGAGAGCCCCTGCGCCACCAGCAGCAGGATCTCCCGTTCCCGTTCGGTGAGCTGGGCGAGGCGCGGGTCCTCGGCCGGGCCCGGGCCGAGCCTGCCGGCGAAGCGGTCGAGCAGCCGGCGGGTGATGGACGGGGCGACCACGGAGTCGCCCTGGGCGACCACCCGGATGGCGGCGAGCAGCTCCTCCGGCGGGACGTTCTTGAGCAGGAAGCCGCTGGCGCCGGCCTGGAGCGCGGCGAAGGCGTCCGCCTCGGTGTCGAAGGTGGTGAGCACGAGCACCCGGGGCGAACCGGCAGGACGGTCCCGGCAGATCCGGCGCGTCGCCTCCACCCCGTCCATGGTCGGCATCCGGACGTCCATCACCACCACGTCGGCCTCGACCCGGGCCAGCACCCGCAGCGCGTCGGCGCCGTCGATCGCCTCGCCGACGACCTCCAGGTCGGGCTGGGAGTCCAGCACCATCCGGAAGCCGGCGCGGACCAGCGCCTGGTCGTCCACGATCACCACGCGGACCGTCATGCCGCCACCACCTCCGTCGTCCCGGACGTCGACGGTAGCGGCAGCCGCGCCTCGACCTGCCAGCCCCCGGCCAGCCGCGGACCGGCGGTGAGGCTGCCGTCGTACACGCTCACCCGCTCGCGCATGCCGACCAGGCCGTGCCCGCCGGACGGGGCCGGGCTGACCGGGGGGCGGCCGCGCCCGTCGTCGAGCACCCGGACCACCACGGCGTCGCGGGCATGGTCGAGGGTGACCTCGACGCCGGCACCGACCCCGGCGTGCTTGAGCGCGTTGGTCAGCCCCTCCTGCACCACCCGGTAGAGGGTCAGCTCCAGGCCGGCCGGCAGCGGCACGGGCTCCCCGGTGACCGTGTGGCGTACCCGCAGGCCGGCGGCGCGGAACCGGTCGAGCAGGGCGGGCAGCTCGGTCAGCGCCAGCCGGCGGTGCTCCGGGTCGGCGACCAGCCCCGCGCCGCCGGGCTCGGCCGCCGCGCCCGGGTCGGCCGCCGCGTCGGGCGGGCTCGGCTCCCGCAGTACGCCGACCAGCCGGCGCATCTCCTCCAGCGCCTGGCGCCCGGTGTCGGCGACCACCTTCACCGCGTTCCTGGCGGTCTCCGGGTCGCGGTCGAGCATGAACCGCGCCCCGTCGGCCTGCACGATCATGACCGCCATGCTGTGCGCCACCACGTCGTGCAGCTCCCGGGCGATGCGGGTGCGCTCCCCGGCGACGGCGGCGCGCGCCTCCGCCTCGCGTTCCCGCTCCAGGGTGGCGGCCCGCTCCTCGAGGCTGAGCACGTAGAGCCGGCGGGTCCGCACGTTGAGCGCGACCAGCCAGACCGCCCCGGTGACCAGCCCGATATAGATCGCGGTCGCCCACCAGGCGACGGTGCTCTCGGTCTGGATGGCGGCGAGGACCACCCCGACGGCGGCGGTGATCCCGGCGAGGATGCCGTCACGGAGCCGGTCGGCGTACTTCACGACGCTGTAGAGGGCGACCAGCACCGCGACGTCGAAGGCCAGTGGGCCCCAGCCGGCGAACACCTGGACCAGCGCGAGCACCGCCACGACGGCGGCGACCGCCGACGGGTGGGACCGGCGGAACAGCAACGCCACCGCCATCGCGGCGCCGACGAGGGCGGCCTGCCACCCACCGGGCTGGTTCACCAGGCCGGCGAGGCCGAAGAGCACCACCAGGCCGGCGACGAAGACGTCGAAGGCGACGCTGCGCAGCGGGCGGCCGAAGATCGTGCGGTTCACGGTCACCCAGCGTACGTGCCGCCGCCCACGGGTCACCGCGCGCCCGGCGGGACCACCCAGCCGCGTCAGGGGGCCAGCACGTCGCGCATCCGGTCGATCTCGACGGCCTGCTCGGTGGCGACGGAGTTGGCGAACTCCGACAGGGTGAGGTCGGCGCCGACCTTGAGCAGGTCGGTGGCCATCTGGACCGCGCCCTGGTGGTGCTCGGTCATCATCCTGACGAAGAGCCGGTCGAACTCGGCGCCCCGGGCCGCCGCGAGCTGGCGCATCGCCTCGGGCGACTGCATGCCCCGCATCGTCCCGTGGTCGTGCCCCGGCACGTCCGGGGAGAGCCCGCGGGTCTGCAGCCAGCCCCGCATCATGCCGATCTCCGGGCCCTGGCTGGCCCGGATCCGCTCGGCGAGGGCGCGTAGATCCGGGTCGGCGACGCGGTCCGGGGCCAGCGCGGCCATCTCCAGGGCCTGGGCGTGGTGCGGGATCATCATCCGGACGAACCAGACGTCCATGGAGTTGTGCCGGGACGTGGGGGCGGCGTCGCGCAGTTCCTCGGCGGGACGGACCGCGGCGGTCTCCCCCGGTCGGCCCGGCACGATCACGGCGGGCCGGGCCGGGTCGACGGGCGCCGACGCCGAGGCGGGGGCGGCAACCGGCTGCGCGGAGGGCGCGGTCGAGTCGTCGCCGGACCGGGACAGGACGACGGCCACCACCGACACCACGAACACGGATGTGACGACGGCCAGGATCCGTGCGCGTCGGTTGGTCATGGGCCACTCCCCCGCTAGAGGTCACGGCGATCGTATCCATTGACGGAGACACCAACATGTGACCCAAGTCACATCGACGCACCTCATCGGACGGTAAGGTGTCGACAATCGTCACCCCCTTGCGAAGGGCCTCGCCGATGATCACACTTCGCACGCCGCGGGCCCGGCGGCTCACCACCGTGAGCCTGGCCGCGGCCGGCCTCCTCCTCGCCAGCGTCGCCACCGCCCCACCGGGGAATGCCGGGGTCGCGGCACCCTCCGGCACGGTGGACACCACCTACACCATCCCCGGCGTCGACGAGATCGTCAGCAGCCCCAACCTTCGGCAGGTCGCCAACCTGCCGAAGCAGGCCCCGCTGGACGCCACGAACAGCGACCTCGCCTTCCAGGGCCGCTACGCCTTCGCCGGCAACTACAACGGGTTCGTCGTCTACGACATCTCCCGGCCGACCGCGCCGACGGTCGTGTCGCAGGTCTACTGCCCCGGATCGCAGAACGACATCTCCGTCCACGGCGACCTGCTCTTCCTCTCCACCGACGCGCCCCGCAGCGACGACTCCTGCAACAGCACCGGATCGTCGGCGACGGTCAAGGAGTCCTGGGAGGGCATCAAGATCTTCGACATCAGCGACAAGGCCAACCCGCGTTACATCAAGGCGGTCGAGACGGCCTGCGGCTCGCACACGCACACCCTCGTGCCGGGCACGGACCGCAAGACGGTCTACCTGTACGTCTCGTCGTACAGCCCGCGGGCGGAGTTCCCGGACTGCCAGCCGCCGCACGACTCCATCTCCATCGTCAAGGTGCCGCTGAAGAAGCCCACCGACGCGGCGGTCGTGGCCACGCCGAACCTCTTCCCGGACGGCGGCTACGAGGGCCGCCCGGGCGGGTCGGCGACCACCGGCTGCCACGACATCACCGCGTACCCGGAGAAGAACCTGGCCGCCGGCGCCTGCATGGGTGACGGCATCCTGATGGACATCTCGGACCGGGAGGCTCCGCGGGTCATCAACCAGGTCCGCGACACGGTCAACTTCGCGTTCTGGCACTCGGCCACGTTCAACAACTCCGGCACCAAGGTGATCTTCACCGACGAGTTGGGCGGCGGCGGCGCGGCCACCTGCAACGAGGCCATCGGTCCCAACCGGGGCGCCGACGCCATCTACGACATCACCGGTAGCGGCGACGCCCGGACGATGATCTTCCGCAGCTACTTCAAGATCCCCCGGCCCAACGCGGACACCGAGACCTGCGTGGCACACAACGGCTCGCTGATCCCGGTGCTCGGGCGCGACATCATGGTCCAGGCGTGGTACCAGGGCGGCATCTCGGTCTTCGACTTCACCGACTCGGCCAACCCGCAGGAGATCGCGTTCTGGGAGCGGGGCCCGCTGTCGACCGAGCGGCTGACCGGCGGGGGTTCCTGGTCCGCGTACTACTACAACGGCTACATCTACTCCAACGACATGCAGAAGGGCTTCGACGTCCTGAAGCTGACCGACTGGCGGACCTGGACGGCGAACCTCGTCCGGTACCGCGAGCTGAACGTGCAGACCCAGCCCAGCTACCTGGGCTGGTAGTCGCACAGCGCGCCGACGGGCCCGGCCCCCACCTCGGGGGCCGGGCCCGCCCGCGTTCCGGGTGCAGCCAGTTCCCTCGCCGGGGACGTGCGGAAGCTCAGCTCACCGGGAGCTGGTAACGCCGCTCACCGCCGCCGGTCGCGGTGGTCAGCCGGACCTCGCCGCTGCGCAGGCCGTACGTCACCGACCAGCGGGTGTGCGACTGGCGTACGTCGTTGAGGATCTCGAACGCCGCCGGGGCGTCCGCCGTGCCGCCCGTCCGGCCGAGGGCCGCGGCGATCACGCCGTAGCGGTGGTCGGCCCGGCGACGCTGCTCGTCCACCCCGACGACCGGCACGTTGGTCAGCGCCCGCCAGTCGCCCCGACCCTTCTCGACCGACATCTTCCCGTTGACGAACTCGACCACGGCCGACGCCCCGGTCGCGTCGGCGAGCAGGTAGTGCAGCGGCGGCCCGTCGGTGAAGTCGAGGTTGTAGCGCCCGAACACGGCCACCGCCTCGTCCACCGTGGCCGCATGGTCGAGCACCAGACGCTGGATGCGAACCGACCCGACGGTGGCCTTGCCCGGGTCGGCGACGGCCCGCGCGCCGTCGTCGGCGGCCAGCCCGATTGCCAGCCCCCGCTCGTTCATCCCGTCGAAGGGCAGCAGCGGCGCGTTGAGCAGCCGCCGGTCGCCGGTCGGGTCGGGGCCCACCCCGAGGTAGGACATGTCCACCACGGAGATCGAGGCGTACCCGTCCGGAGGATCGGTGCGCAGCACCAGCGCCGGGTTGGCGTCCCAGTCGAAGTTGCGGGCGAACAACGGCCGGGCCGGGTCGCCGGTGGCGGCGAAGAGGGAGCAGCCGAACGCCTTCGCCGGGCGCGCGTCGGTGCCGACCGTCGCGTCGTACGCCCCGACGTAGGTCATCTCGTACATCGGAAGGTCGTTGACCTTCCGCAGGCTGGCCAGGGTCTTCTCGACCTCGCCCGGCTCCTGCCGGGAGGCGCTGGGCGTGCCGGCGGGCGTCGGTGCTCCCGGCGACGCCGGCGGACCGGGCTCCGCGCTGGAACAGGCGGTCACGGCGAGCAGCAGGGCGACACCGGCGCCCAGGAGAGTCCTCCGCATATCCTCTGGACGCTAGGGCAGGAATCGAGGGTTGTCCACCGCCCGATCGGTCGCCCCGGCGCGGCACCGGCGACCCGGACGGTCAGCCGGCGGGAATCCGGTCGAGCTGCTCCCGGATCGCCTCGTCGGTCAGTGCCGGGCGGCCGCCCGGGTGGCCGACGGTGGCGCCGGCGGCCGCCACGGCGTGACGGGCGACCCGGTCGCGGGGCTCGCCGCGCAGCAGACCGACGGTCAGCGCGGCGACGAACGCGTCCCCGGCGCCGGTGCTGTCCACCGTGGGTGTCCGGCTCAGCGGCAGGAACAGCTCGCCGTCCGGCCAGACGAACGCGTTGCCCTCCCCCGCCACCTCGATCGCCAGCAGGGACGGGCCGCGCCGCAGCAGCTTGCGCCCGGCGGCGAGCCCACCCTCGGCGTCCCGCGGCGCGTCGCCGGTGATCAGCTCGACCTCCTGCGCGTCGGCCCGCAGCACGTCGGCGAGGGCGAGCAACTCGTCGGCGTCGGCCGGGTCGGTCGGGGCGCCGTCGAGCACGACCAGCCGGCCGGCCTCCCGGGCGGTCCGGGCCGCGACCAGGGCGGCCCGCGCCGGCTGTTGCAGCTGCACCAGGACGGCCCGCGCGGCGCGCAGCGCGTCGGCCGCCCCGGCCACGTCCTCGGGGGTGAGCAGGGTGGCCCCAGGCAGGTCCTCCAGGTAGCGCCAGTGGGCCTCGGCGTCGACCACGTCGACGATGAGCCCGGAACGGGTGCCGGGCCGGCGCAGCACCCGCGCGACGTCGATCCCGTCGGCCCGCGCCTGCGCCAGCAGCCGCTCCCCCACCTCGTCGTCGCCGACCACGGCGAGCAGCCCGACCGACGCGCCGAGCTGGGCGAGCCCGACGGCCTGGTTGGCCCCCTTGCCGCCGAGCAGCTCGCGTCGGCGCCGCACGAGGGCGCTGCCGCCGGCCTCCGGCACCTCGTCGACCAGCAGCACGAGGTCCCGCGCCACCTGCCCGACCACCACCACGTCCAGTTCCGTCATGGCTCGGGTTCTACCCCGGGCCGGGCGGCGCAGTCCTCGGCTCGCGCCCGCCCGGCCCGACCGTCGGTGCCGTGGCCCCGGAGGGGCCTTGTGGACGGTCCGACGCACCCCTGCGCTTCGCATTCGGCAAGGGCCACGAGGGCCGCCGGCCGTGTACGTGGCTGCACCTGTTCCGTCAACCCGGCAGCGGGGCCTCGTCACCCCGGTTACGGCGCGGGCCGACCAGCCGGCGCACCATCGGCGCGGCGTTCCACTTCGCCGCGCCCACCAGGTCCCGGGCGTGCTCCAGCACCGTGTAGTCGGGCCGGGCCCGGCCGGCCGCGAGCGCCCGGTCGAGATCGTTGCCGCAGCGGGTGAGCACGCTGTCGAAGTCGCGGCGGACCGGTTCCAGCAGGTGGTAGCCGAACGACCGGTGCAGTCGGGCGAAGAGCGGCTTGTACAGCCGGGCCCGCTCGTGCAGGCCGGACGAGTACGACATCGGGTTCTTCGGCCGGCGCCGGACGTAGTCGGGCAGCAGGTCGGCGAAGGCCCGCCGGACGATCCACTTCTCCTGCCCCTCGCGCATCTTCAGCCCGATCGGCAGCCGCATCGCCAGCTCCACCACACTCAGGTCGAGGAACGGCACGCGGGCCTCCACCCCGTACCCCATGCTGGCCCGGTCGACACGCTGCAACTCCGTACGGCAGAGGTTGCGGATCTTGTGCAGGAAGAGCCGGCGGGACGCCTCGGGGTCGACCTCGTGGTACATCGGGTAGCCGCCGAACAGCTCGTCCGAGCCGTCCCCGGTCAGCACCACCTTCACGCCCAGCTCGCGCAGCCGGCGGAAGAGCGGCACGGAGACCACCGCGTTGATGATGTCGCCGTACTCGGTCAGCTCGGAGATCCTGATGGCCTCCCGGACGTCGGCCAGCCGGATGTCGCGCGGGCGCAGCTCGACCACCTCGTGCGGCACCCCCAGGTCCCGCGCCAACCGCCGCGCGTACGCCACGTCGGGGCTGTCCGGCACCCCGACGGTGACCGCGACGCAGTCAGGGTGCATCTCGCGCACGTGCAGCAGGACCAGCGAGCTGTCCAGCCCGCCGGAGAGCACCACCCCGACGGCGAGGTCGGTGTCGACCCGCGTCCGGATGCTGTCGGTGAGGACGGCACGGACGAGCAGGGCGGCCTCGTCCGGGTCGTCCACCACCGACAGCCCGTCACCGAGGGTGAGCAGGTCGACGTACGCGCGCAGCCGGACCTGCCCGTCGGGCTCGGCCCAGCCGTGGTGCCCGGGCGGCACCTCGCCGATCGGGACGCCGTGCCCGACCAGCGCCTTCACCTCGCTGGCGACGTGCAGGCAGCCGGGGGTCCGGGCCCAGTACAGGGGCTTCACGCCGAGCGGGTCCCGGACCAGCCAGGCGCGGCCCGTGGCCCGTTCCACGACGGCGAAGGCGTACTCGCCGCGCAGCCGGGTGACCATGCCCTCGCCCCACTGCAGGAACGCGGCGAGCACGACCTCCGTGTCGCTGGCGCTGCGGAATCGGTGCCCGAGCCGAACCAGCTCCGCGCGCAGCTCGTGGTGGTTGAAGACCTCGCCGTTGTAGCAGAGCAGCCACCGCTCGTCGACGGAGGTCCACGGCTGCACGGCGCGCTCCCGGTCCACCACCTTCAGCCGTCGGGTGCCGGCGAGCAGGCCGTTCTCGTAGCGGGCCTCGGTGACCTCGCCGCGGGGTGCCAGGGTGGCGAGCATCCGCCGGAAGATCGCCGGGTCGGCCTCGGGGCCGAGGCTCAACGCGATGCCGCACATCGACTCAAACCCCCATCTCGGCTTCGTACGCCCGGCGCAGCCGCCGGCCGCTGGCGGGCGCGAGGCACAGGTGCCACGCCTGCCCCTCGTCGACCACGTTGACCTCGCCGGCCCGCTGCCGGGCCAGCAGCAGCTCGGCGAGGGTGTCCCGGACGCCGAAGCGGTCGAACCAGGCCAGCTCGACGTCGACCGCCCAGCCCATGCAGTGGCCGCTGGGGACCATGGCGGCGTACCCGAGGCGGCGCAGCCGGTGCTGGTGCTCGGCGCTGCGGACCAGGCTGGTCACCCACAGCGGCGGGGTGGCGGGCGGGGTGTTGGCGGCGAACTCCCGGCCGATGTCGTTGAGCAGCGCCACGACCTCCCGGCGGGCCCGCCGGAAGCGCAGCCCGGCGGTGCGCGGCGTGGCGTCGGGCCGCAGCCGGCGCCGGGCCGCCCGCATCCCGCGTCCGAACAGCGTCTTCGGCTGCTCGGTGTAGCAGAAGCGGAGCAGGTCGCGGCGGCGCAGCCACTCCAGGTCGACCAGGTCGGGGCTGGCGTCGACCTGGGCGTCGGTGAGGAAGGTCGGCGCGTCGCGCCACCACATCACGTCGACCCGGGAGAGCAGGTAGATGCGGACCAGTGCGGTGAGGTCGGCGGCGGAGCTGCGCGGATTGGGCTGGTAGCGGGCCATCTCCAGCAGCAGCGTCTCGCGGGCACCCACGAGCCCCTGGGGGGTGGCGTCGAGCACCGCCGCGATCGCGGGTTCGCGCAGCCGGTCGTCGATCAGCACCTGCCGCGCCGCCGTGCAGGACGCCCCGGCCAGGGCGCCCACCTCGACCAGCAGGTCGGCGACGGCCGCCCGGTAGGCGTCGAGGTCCGGCGGGGCGGGGCGGGGCGGCGTGCCGGGCACCCGCCGGCGGGCGCGGGCTGCGGGTGTGACGGAGGGCCCGGGCTGCTGCCCCGGACTTCGGCTGGGCACTCGCATGGTCGGGTCCTCTCTCCCGTCACGACATCACTGTGTGCATCGCCCTACGCACAACGTAACCAGGCGCGACGGGATAAGTACGAACAATCCTCTTATCTCCTCCTAAGGGCCAGCTCCGGGGCGTGGGCGGGCACGAACGGCTACGGCCGGGACGCGCCGCTCAACCGCTGCACCTCGGCGTACGAGGGCGGTTCCCGGTCCGGCGCGGCGCCGGACCTGACGGCGTCCAGGACGTCCAGGGCGGCGCCGAGCGCGGCCCGGAACAGCAGCGAGCCCGTGCTCACCCGGGCCACGCCGATCGCCCGCAGCTCGTCGAGGGTGGGCCCGCCCGGGCGGTACAGCACGTTCAGCGGCAGGTCGATCCCCGCGACGAGGGCGCCGATGGTGTCGGCGTCCGGCGCCGCCGGCACGAAGATCCCGTCGGCGCCGGCATCCGCGTAGGCCCTGGCCCGGGCCAGGGTCGCCGGCAGCGGGTCGGGCATCCCCAGCCACCACGTGTCGGTGCGGGCGTTGACGAACAGGGCCGGCGCCGCGGCCTTGACGGCGGCCACCTTGGCCGCGGTCAGCGCCGGCGGGTCGAGGGTGCCGTCGGCCCGGCCGTCCTCGATGTTGATCCCGACCACCCCGAGGGCGGCCAGCTCGGCCGCCAGGTCGGCGACGGCCGCCGGGTCGTCGGCGCAGCCCGCCTCCATGTCGACGCTCAGCAGCACCGGAAGGCCGCGCAGCGCCCGGGCCAGCCGGAGGTTCTCCGCCCGGGTGGCCGCCGCCGCGTCCGGCAGCCCGGCGGCGGCGGCCACCCCGAGGCTCGTGGTGCCGACCGCCGGGTGTCCGCGCGCGGCGAACGCGGCGGCGCTGGCGTGGTCCCAGGCGTTGGGCAGCAGCAGCGGCCGGTCGGCGTGGTGCAGGGCGTGGAAGGCGGCACAGCGCTCGTTCATCGGGGTGCCGGGTGCGGGCGGGATGACGAGGTCGTCGACAGTCACCCCACGACGGTAGGACCGAAAGCATTCGGCGCCCGCCGAAACGTCGGCCACCCGGCGCGCGGTGCCACGCCTCCGGGCCGAGCGGCCAGGAGCCTGCTCCGGCCGACGCCGGGGCCGCGCGCCCGGTGGCGGCCTGATCGCGGCCGGATCGCGGCCGGATCGCGGCCGGATCGCGGATGCCCTGGCCCGCCTCTGCTCAGCAGGCCCAAAGGACACGCCGCGGATCGTGGCGGCCGGCTGACGCAAGGCGGGACGAACACGCAACGTGGCGGCCCGAGCCAACCGGCCACCGCTACCTCACGCCCTTTGCTCTGCACCCGCGGCCGCGCCAGCTACGGAAAGTCAACGAAGCTTGCCCGCTCAACCAGCACCGGACCAATGGATCGCCAGGTCAGTCCTGTGGTGCGTGGATGGGTGCAGAGCAAAGGGGCCAGGGTGAACCGGACGACTGGATCGCCGACCGCCACAGAGAGTGACATCCCTGATCCGTCACCGTCGGTAAGGAGATTGGCGGCGGACTTGCCCGCCGTCGGTCTCAGGGGTCGAATCCGAAGGCGCCGCCGGACGGGGCGGGGCATCGGCGGGACGCCGACCAATGGGCACGGACCCCTGGGGCCGCACGTTCCGGGGTTCAGCGCGAGTCGGGTCAGGCGCGAGTCGGGTCAGGCGCGGCCGCCGCCGGTATCCGGTGCGGCGGCGGGCGCGAGGTCGGCCGGGGCGAGGCCGAGCGCGGCGGCCAGCGCGGGACCGCCGGCCGCGGTAAGCCGGACGGCCCGGCCGCCGCCTCGGGTGAGCCAGCCCGCGTCGAGGAACCGGGTGCACAGCGCGGCGCCCAGCGCGCCGGCCAGATGCGGGCGGCGTTCGGTCCAGTCCAGGCAGTCGCGCAACAGGGGACGGCGGGCGGACCGCAGCGGCGCGACCGGCACCCCGAGCCCGTCCAGCCAGCCCAGCCCGGCCGGGGTCAGCGCCAGGCCGTCGGCGCCGTCGAGCAGCCCGCGGTCGAGCATCGTGTCGCGCAGCAGCACGCCGAGGCGGCCGGCGAGGTGGTCGTAGCAGGTGCGGGCGTACGCCAGGGCGGCGTCGGCGCGGGCGGCGCGCAGCGAGCGGACGGGCTGGGGCCGCGCCGGCGCGTGGCCGGCCAGGTCCTCGATCAGTTGGGCCACCGAGGGACCGGCGAGCCGGACGTAACGGTGCCGCCCCTGCCGCTCTTGGACCAGCAGCCCGCCGCTGACGAGGCGGGTGAGGTGATCGCTGACGGTGGAGGGCGCCACCCCGGCGAGCCGGGCCAGCTCGCCGGCCGCCCACGCCCGGCCGTCGAGCAGGGCCAGGCAGATGCGGGCCCGGGTGTCGTCGGCGAGCAGGGCGGCGAGCCGGGCCAGGGTCGGGCCGTCCGTGGCGGTGGTGGTCACGGAACCATGCTGGCACGGGCACGTTCCGGTGCCCACCGAAGTGTCGCCTTCCGCCTTTACAACGTTGTATCCAACGTTGTAGAAACGGACCCAGTGATCCAGGTCGACTTCTCCCCCACCCGAGGTAGGTCTGATGGGACATCTCCGCCGCGCCGGCGCGCTCGTCGCCGTCATCGGTCTGGCCCTGGCCGGAACGGCGTCCGCGCCGGCCGCCGCCGCGCCCGACCCCCGTTACCGCAACCCGGTCTCGGCCGGGTTCGCCGACACCTTCGCCGACCCGGTGGTCGTCCGTGGTGAGGACGGTTTCTGGTACGCGTACGGCACCACCGACCCGTTGCGCGAGGGCGAGGGGACCTTCCACCGGGTGCCCACCGCCCGCTCCGCCGACCTGGTCGACTGGAAGTACGTCGGGGACGCCTTCGGCGCCGACCAGCGCCCGGCGTACGCGGCGCCCGGCGCCGGCTTCTGGGCCCCCGACGTGCGCCGGGTCGGCGACCGCTGGGTCATGTACGTGACCGTCACCGACACCACCGTCTCCCCCGACGGCGGCGACTTCGCCGTCGGCGCGGCCACCGCGCCCACCCCGACCGGCCCGTGGACCTTCGCCGACGAGCCCGTGGTCGCGCCCCGCCCCGGCGGTGGCGGCGGCTGGCTGTGGACCATCGACCCGAGCCAGTTCACCGACGTCGACGGCCGGCACTACCTCTACTACGGCAGCTACTACGGCGGCATCTCGGTCACCGAACTCTCCCCCGACGGGCTGCGCGCCGTCGGCGCGCCGACGCCGGTCGCCATCGACAACAAGTTCGAGGGCAGCTACGTGCTGCGCCGCGACGGCTGGTACTACCTGTTCGCCTCCACCGCCAACTGCTGTGCCGGCCCGGCCACCGGCTACTCCGTCCACGTCGGCCGGTCGCGCAGCCCGCGCGGCCCGTTTGTCGACCGCGACGGCATCCCGCTGACCGCCTCCCGGGCCGGCGGCACCCCCGTGCTCGCCCAGAACGGCAACCGCTGGATCGGCACCGGTCACAACGGATTCCTGACCGACCTGTCCGGCCAGGACTGGATCGTCTACCACGCCATCGACCGGGCCGACCCGTACCTGGACGAGCCGTTCGGCATCAACGAGCGGCCGATGCTGCTGGACCGCCTCGACTGGATCGACGGCTGGCCGACCGTGAACGCCGGCGCCGGCCCGTCGGAGGGCGCCCGGCCCGCGCCGGTCACCACCGGCCGGGTGGACGAACGCTTCGACGCCGGCCTCGCCGGCTGGCGCGGCACCGCCGGGGACTGGCGGGTCTCCGGCGGCCGGCTCACCGGCAGCGGCACGCTGACCGGCCGTACGTCCGTCGGCGGGGACCTGCGCGCGGAGGCCGACCTGCGGCCCGCCGTCACCGGGGCGGCCGGGCTGACCCTCGGCGCCCGTGTCGCGGTGCGGGTGGACACCGCCGCCGGCAGGCTGGTCGCCCGGGACGGCGCCCGCACCGCGAGCGCGCCGCTGCCCGCCGGCTTCGACGCGGCGGCCGGGCACAACCTCGCCGTCGAGGTACGCGGCCGGCAGCTCACGGCCGAGCTGAGCCCGGCCCGGCTCGGGGACCAGGTGGCGGCGCTGTCGCTGCGGCTGGACGGGCCGGTCGTCGGCAGGATCGCGCTGACCGCCACCGGCGGGGACGCCGGGTTCGACAACGTCAGCGTCGCCCGGCTGCACCGGCCGGTGCGGCACGCCGCGCCCGAGCCCCGGGCCGGCGGCCTGCTGCCGGCGTTCTCCGACGAGTTCACCGACGGGCTCGACCCGGCGTGGCGGTGGGTCCGGCCGGACCCGGCGGCCACCGTGTCCGGCGGCGCGCTGCGCTGGCCGGTGCAGGGCGCCGACCTGACCGGCACCGGCAACAGCGCCGGCGTGCTGCTGCGCGACGCGCCGACGGGCGACTACGTGGTGGAGACGAAGGTGACGCTCGACCTCGGCGAGGAGACCGTGCGCAACTACCAGCAGGCCGGCCTGGTCGCCTACGTCGACGACGACCGCTTCGCCCGGTTGGCGCAGGTCGCCATCTGGAACACCCGCCAGGTCGAGTACGGCTACGAACTGCCCTTCGCCGGCCGGCCGGTCTACGGCGGCAACATCGTCGGCACCCCGGCGACCACCACCTGGCTGCGGCTGGCGCACCGGGTCGACCCGGCCACCGGCGAGCACGAGTTCCGGGCCGGCTCCAGCCGGGACGGGCGGAACTGGACGTGGGGCGGGGTGTGGGCCTTCCCGGCCGACACCGCCCCGCGGATCGGGCTGGTCGCCCACGGCGGCGCCGATCCGGCGCTCACCGCGCAGTTCGACTACGTGCGCTTCCACCGCTGAGCGGATCGGACCCCCTGCCGTCGAGGGGCGGCAGGGGGTCCGCCGGTCAGAGCCGCCAGGCTGGCGGGCGGCCGGTCAGAGCCAGCCGTTGTCCCGGGCCGTCCGCGCCGCCTCCGCCCGGCTCGTCGCACCGAGCTTCTGCACCGCCGCGGCGAGGTAGTTGCGGACCGTGCCGCTGGACAGGTGGGCCCGGCGGGCGACCACCGCTACCGGGGCGCCGTCCTCGGCCAGCCGCAGCGTGTCCAGCTCGCGCGGGGTCAGCGGGCACGGCGGGATGGTCAACGCGTCGGCGGCCAGCGCCGGGTCGACGTACCGGCCGCCGGCGTGCACCCGCCGGATCACGTCGGCGAGCGCCCCGCCGGGCGCGCCCTTGGGCAGGAACCCGCGGGCCCCGGCGGTGAGCGCGCGGGCCAGGTGTGCCGGCCGACCCTGGCCGGTGAGGATCACCACCGCGCAGGACGGCAGCACCCGGGCCAGCTCGGCGGCGACCTGGAAGCCGTCGGGGCCGGGCATCGCCAGGTCGACGACGGCCACGTCGGGGCGGTGCGCCAGGGCGGCGGTCACGGCGGCCCCGCCGTCGGCCGCCTGCGCCACCACCGTCAGGTCCTCCTCCAGGTCGAGCAGGGCGGCGAGGGCGGCCCGGATCAGCTCCTCGTCGTCGGCGAGCAGGACCCGGATCATGACGCCGTCGGGACGGTCGCCTCGACGGTGAAGACGCCGTCCTCCCGGTGCGTGCGCAGTTCCCCGCCGGCGGTGGCCAGCCGCTCGGCCAGCCCGCGCAGGCCGTGGCTGTGCCGGTCGGGCGCGCCGGCCGCGCCCGCGCCGTCGTTGGTCACCGTCATCCGCGCCACGTCCGCCTCCTGGTCGATCTCGATCCGGCACCAGCCGGCCCGGCTGTGCCGCAGCACGTTGGTGCCGGCCTCTCGCAGCACCGCCGCGAGCTGGGCGGCCGCCTCCGCCGGCAGCTCGCCGGCGGGCGGCAC
The DNA here is from genome assembly GCF_043204765.1 of Micromonospora sp. NPDC047730. Lineage (NCBI taxonomy): Bacteria > Bacillati > Actinomycetota > Actinomycetes > Micromonosporales > Micromonosporaceae > Micromonospora > Micromonospora sp. NPDC047730. The sequence continues at coordinate 38,028 of NZ_JBIDCU010000011.1, forward strand.
CACGGTGCACCGCACCCCGGAGGAGCGCAGCACCTGCCCGACTGCGGCGACCTGCTCGGCGAGGTCGACACGGCGGTAGCCGTGCACCGTGCGGCGCAGCTCGGTCAGTGCGGTGGCGGCCAGCCGCTGCGCCTCGGCCGCCTCCCGGCCGGCCCGCTCCGCGTCGGTGGCCGCGAGCCGGGCGGCGAGTTCGGCCTTCAGCGCGATGACGGTGAGGTGGTGCCCGAGCAGGTCGTGCACGTCGCCGGCGAAGCGCAGCCGCTCCTGCGCCGCCGCGAGGCTCGCCTGGGCGACCTGCCCTCGGTCGGCCTGCACCAGCAGCTCCCAGAACCACACCTGGAATCCGTTCACCGCGGCGATGCCGAGGCCGACGCCGCCGCTGATCGCCAGGGACCGACCCACGGGCGTCCCGGTCGCCGTCGCGACCGCCGCGGCGACCGGCAGGGTGGCGGCCGCCACGGGAACCACCATCCGCAACCGGGCGACCAGCGGCACCGCGCCGACGACCGCCGCGCCCAGCCAGGCCCAGGTGGGCCACGCTCCGGCGGCGACCGGCGCCACCAGCGGGACGCTCAGCACCGCCACGGCGGCGAACGCCACGCGGCACCGGCGGCGGACCCGGTCCGCCACGTCCGGTGTCACGGTCGCGTACAGGGCCACGGCCAGCACCGCGGCGACCGCGGCGAGCCCGACCGCACCGAGCGCCACCCGCAGGCCCGACGGCTCCCGGGCCAGCCCGATCGCGGGCAGGAACAGGCCGGAGGCCACCCCGGTGGCGAGGGACACCAGCGCACCGGTCCGGGCCCGGCGCAGGCGCCGGTCCGGTCCGGACACCGTCGGGTCGAACGCCACGGTCCGAATGGTAGGGCGTGGCGGCGGCCCACCGCCGTACGCGGGATGCACGGATCGGCGGTGCGTTCCGCACGGTCGACCGGTGACACGGCGCGGGTGTCCGGCGCGCCCGTCCGGCCGCAGGCTCGGTGGCATGACGGAGACGACGACGAACGCCAACCCGACGACGCCGCACGTCGGTCACGCGCGACCGCGCGCCGCGCTCCTGCGGCACCTGCTGGAGATGGCGCTGGCCATGATCGCCGGCATGCTGCTGCTCGGGCCGCTCCGCGCGGCCGTGGGCACATCGCTCGGCGTCTCCCCCGACCTCGGACGGGCCGACGTCGGCGCCGTGCTGATGGCGACGGACATGAGCGTCGGCATGGCGGTGTGGATGCGGTACCGGAGGCACTCCTGGGCCGCCGTCGGGGAGATGATCGCGGCGATGTACCTGCCGGTCCTGGTGCTGTTCGTACCGTTCCGGGCCGGGCTGGTCGGCGCGGACGCCCTGCTCCTCGGCAGCCACCTGCTGATGCTCCCGGCGATGGCGCTCGCGGTGTTGCGGCGGCGCGCCGAGTACGCCCGGCACCCGGCCGCCGCCCGCGTGGTTCCGCGTCACCGGCTGCTGGCGGCGCTGGTGCGCCGCTGGCCGACGGGGCTCGCCCTGCTGGTGACGCTGGACATGCTCCTCTCCCCGTGGGTGCCCCCGGCGCTGTTCCTGCTGGCGCTGCCGGCGGCCTACCTGGTCATCGGCGCGGCGCGCGGGCAGCTGGGCGAGCGCCGGGTGCTCGTCCTCCAGGTGGCCGGGCTGGCCGGCTGGGCGGCGCTGGCGCTGGTCGCCGCCGTGGTCGACCACGGGCTGGCGGGCTGGCTGGTGGCCGCCGGCTGGCTCGGACACGCGGCCTGGGACGTGGTGCACCACCGCGCGAACCGGGTCGTCCCGCGCGGCTACGCCGAGTGGTGCGCGGTCTTCGACATGGTCGTCGGGCTCGCCGTCGTGCTGGCTCTGCTGACCCGCTGACCCCGACCGGGGTGGGTCGCCGGCACGGGGCGGCGACCCACCCCGGCGGGCTGTTGTGCCGGTCGCCGGAACCGCCGGCCGGCGATGATGAAAAGCTTGCCGCATGAGTTCCGCACCCGTACGGCACGACCCACCGACCGACCCCTCCCCGGACACCACCGACGAGGTGACCGCCTTCGCGGATCTCGGACTGCGCGCCGAGCTGCTGGGCGCGTTGTCCGCCCTCGGCTACGAGGAGCCCACGCCGATCCAGCGGGAGGCGATCCCTCCCCTGCTGGCCGGGCGGGACCTGCTCGGGCAGGCGGCCACCGGTACGGGCAAGACCGCCGCGTTCGCCCTGCCGCTGCTGCAGCGGATGCCCGACGAGCGGCCCGGCGACCCGGTGGCGCTGGTGCTGGTCCCGACGCGGGAGCTGGCGGTGCAGGTGTCGGAGGCGTTCCACCGCTACGGCAAGGACCTGGGCACCCGGGTGCTGCCCATCTACGGCGGCCAGCCGATCGGCCGGCAGCTGCGCGCCCTGGACATGGGCGTGGACGTGGTGGTGGCGACCCCGGGCCGGGCGCTGGACCACATCGCCCGGGGCACGCTCAACCTGGGCTCACTGGCCACGGTCGTGCTCGACGAGGCCGACGAGATGCTCGACATGGGCTTCGCCGAGGACATCGAGGCGATCCTGGAGCACACGCCCGCGCAGCGGCAGACGGTGCTGTTCTCGGCGACGATGCCGGCGCGGATCGACGGGCTGGCCCGCCAGCACCTGACCGACCCGGTGCGCATCCTCATCGCCCGGGAGCAGCCGGTGGCCGGGGAGGCGCCCCGGGTGCGGCAGAGCGCGTACATCGTCGCCCGGGCGCACAAGCCGGCGGCGCTGGGCCGGGTGCTGGACGTCGAGTCCCCCACCGCGGCGATCGTCTTCTGTCGCAGCCGGGAAGAGGTCGACCGGCTCACCGAGACCATGAACGGCCGGGGCTACCGGGCCGAGGCGCTGCACGGCGGGATGAGTCAGGAGCAGCGCGACCGGGTGATGGGCCGGCTGCGCACGGGCACCGCGGACCTGCTGGTGGCCACCGACGTGGCCGCCCGCGGCCTCGACGTCGAGCAGCTCACCCACGTCGTCAACTACGACGTGCCGTCGGCCCCCGAGTCGTACGTGCACCGGATCGGCCGGGTGGGCCGCGCCGGGCGGGAGGGCGTGGCGATCACCCTCGCCGAGCCGCGCGAGCACCGGATGCTCAAGACCATCGAGCGGGTCACCGGCCAGCGGATCACCATCGACAAGATCCCGACGGTGGCGGACATGCGCACCCGGCGGCTGGAGCTGACCCAGGGCGCGCTGCGGGAGAGCCTGCTGGAGGACGACCTCGACCCGTACCGGGCGATCGTCGAGTCGTTGACCGACGAATTCGACCTGGTGGAGGTGGCGCTCGCGGCGGTGAAGCTGGCGCACGAGGCGACCTCGCCGGGCGCCGACGACGAGGAGGAGATCCCGCAGGTGCCGGTCCGGGCTCCGCGCGAGGGGCGGCCGGAGGGCGGCGGCCGGGGCGAGCGGCGCGGCGGTGGCCGGCCCCGCACCGGCGGCACCACGCAGGTCTTCATCGGCCTCGGCCGGCGTGCCGGGGTCCGCCCGCAGGACCTGGTCGGCGCGATCACCGGCGAGACGGGGGTCAGCGGCCGGGACATCGGCTCGATCGAGATCGCCGACCGGTTCTCGCTGGTGGAGGTGCCCTACGCCGTGGCCGACGAGGTGATCGCGGGGCTGCGCGGCAGCACGATCAAGGGCCGCAAGGCGACCGTACGCCGGGATCGTGACGGTGACGGCGGCGGCGAGCGCCGCTTCGACGGGGCCGACCGGCGCGAGCGCCGCGACCGCGACTTCGGCGACCGGCGCGACCGGCGCTGACGACGACACCACCGTCCCCACCGGCGACAAGCAGCACGCGCGCACCGAGGCCCCCGCCGTTCCGGGCGGGGGTCTCGTCGCGTTCGCGCAGCGGTCAGTCGGCCGGCTCCGTGGCCACCCGTTCGGCGTGCTCCTGCTGCACGGCGCGAGCGGTGGTGAGGAAGTCGACGATCGTCTCGAGCTGTCCGTGGTCGTACCGCGTCAGCGCCCGCAGGCCGGCTTCGCCGACCGGCCGGTAGATCCTCTGCTCGGCCGCCCGGGCCGCCTCGGTCGCCTCGACCAGCACCCGACGCCGGTTGGCGGCGTCCCGGGTACGCGCCACCAGGCCGACCCGTTCGAGCCGGTCGATGACGGTGGTGGTGGCCGCCGGGCTGAGCCGCAGCGCCGCCGTCAACTCGCCGGCCGTCACCGGCCCGTGGCCGAGGACGACGTCCAGCGCCCGCAGATCCGTCCGGTTGATCCCCAGCCGGCCGGCGGCCGCCTCGTCGAAGGCGTCGAAGCTCTGCTGCAGCAGCCGGATCTCCCGGGCCACGCGGTACACCAGCTCACTTTTCGACATTCGAATCTTCCTGCTAGCTTAGATTTCGACAGTCGAACTTTAGCAGGGAGCGACCATGACCGAGAACGACCGCAGGGAGATCCGCGAGCTGTTCGACCGGCTGCTACGGGCGTGGACCGACAACGACGCGGTCGCGTACGGCGCCTGCTTCACCGAGGACTCCGACTACGTCTCGTACGACGGCACCCGGGCGGCCGGACGGGCACCGATGCAGGACGCGCACGACCGGCTCTTCCGGGGCGTACTCGCCGGATCTGCGCTGGTCGGCGAGGTGGAGTCGATCCGGGCGGTGACCGCCGACGTGGCCGTCGTGCACGGCACCGGCTCGGTGCTGATGCCCTGGCGCTCCCGGCTGCCCCGGCGCCGGCTGTCCCGCCAGACCCTGGTCGCCGTGCGGACGCCGGCGGGGTGGCGGTTCACCGCGCTGCACAACGGTCGGGTCCGCCCGATAGGGATCCCCGCGCCCGACTCGGCACCGGCCCGGCTGTCCCGCACGATGGGGCGGTACGCCCGACGGCTCGGGCTGGGCCGCGCCTGACCGGCGGGACCCGCACACGCGGCGGCCCCCGGCGCCCCGTGGGCGCCGGGGGCCGCCGGGTGACGGGGGCCGCCGGGTGACGGGCCGGTCAGGCCGCGGTCAATGCCTGGCCGCCCAGGGCGTCCGCGTCGACGTCGGCGGGGCGCAGCGCCAGGGCGAGCACGTCGGCGACGTCGGCGAGGGTGTGGACCGTCAGCGCCTCACGGACCTCGGCCGGCAGGTCGTCGAGGTCCGGCTCGTTGCGGGCCGGGATGATCACCTCGGTCAGGCCGGCCCGGTGGGCGGCGAGCAGCTTCTGCTTCACCCCGCCGATGGGCAGCACCCGGCCGGAGAGGGTCACCTCACCGGTCATCCCGAACTCGGGCCGCACCGGCCGGCCGGCGGCCAGCGAGGCGAGGGCGGTGACCATGGTGATGCCGGCGCTGGGGCCGTCCTTGGGCACCGCGCCCGCCGGCACGTGCAGGTGGATCCGCCGCCCGGCGAGGGCGTTCGGGTCCAGCCCGAGCCGGCGCCCGTTGGAGCGCAGGTACGACAGCGCGATGTGCGCGGATTCCTTCATCACGTCGCCGAGCTGGCCGGTCAGGGTCAGCCCCGGCTCGCCCTCCATGCTGGTGGCCTCGATGAAGAGCACGTCGCCGCCGGCGCCGGTGACCGCCAGGCCGGTCGCCACGCCGGGCACCGCCGTCCGCTCCGCCGACTCCGGGGTGAACTTCGGCCGCCCGAGGTAGGTGGCGAGGTTGTCGGCGTCGACACGGACCGGCGCCGGGTCGGTGGCCAGGGCCACCGCGACCTTGCGGAGGATCTTCGCCAGCGCCCGTTCGAGCTGGCGCACGCCGGCCTCCCGGGTGTACTCGCCGGCGATCCGGGCGAGGGCGTCGTCGCCGAAGCCGACCTCCTCGACGGTCAACCCGGCCCGTTCCCGCTGCCGGGGCAGCAGGTGGTCCCGGGCGATGGCGACCTTCTCCTCCTCGGTGTACCCGTCCAGGGTGACCAACTCCATCCGGTCCAGCAGCGGGCCGGGGATGGTCTCCACCACGTTGGCGGTGGCCAGGAAGAGCACGTCGGAGAGGTCGAGGTCGACCTCCAGGTAGTGGTCGCGGAAGGTGTGGTTCTGCGCCGGGTCGAGCACCTCCAGCAGGGCGGCGGCCGGGTCGCCGGAGTAGCCGACGGCCAGCTTGTCGACCTCGTCGAGGAGCACAACCGGGTTCATCGAGCCGGCCTCGCGCAGGGCGCGCACGATCCGGCCGGGCAGCGCGCCGACGTACGTGCGGCGGTGGCCCCGGATCTCGGCCTCGTCGCGGACACCGCCGAGGGAGACCCGGACGAAGTTGCGCCCGAGCGCGCGGGCGACCGACTCGCCGAGGCTGGTCTTGCCGACACCGGGCGGGCCGGCCAGGGCGAGCACCGCGCCGGAGCCGCGGCCACCGACGACGCCGAGGTTCCGCTCGGCGCGCCGGTTGCGCACCGCGAGGTACTCCAGGATGCGGTCCTTCACGTCGGCCAGGCCGGCGTGGTCGGCGTCGAGCACCGCGCGGGCCGCGGCCAGGTCGGTGTTGTCCTCGGTACGGGTGCTCCACGGCATCTCCAGCACCGTGTCGAGCCAGGTGCGGATCCAGCCCGCCTCCGGGGAGGCGTCGCTGGCCCGCTCCAGCTTGCCGACCTCGCGCAGCGCCGCCTCGCGTACCTTCTCGGGCAGGTCGGCGGCCTCGACGCGGGCGCGGTAGTCGGCGGAGCCGTCCGGCTCGTCCTCGCCGAGTTCCTTGCGGATGGCGGCGAGCTGCTGGCGGAGCAGGAACTCCCGCTGGGACTTCTCCAGCCCCTCGCGGACGTCGGTGTTGATCTGCTCGGCGATCTCCTGCTCGGCCAGGTGGTCCTTCACCCAGCCGACGAGCAGTTCCAGCCGGGCGGTGACGTCCGGCGCGGCGAGCAGCTCGGTCTTCTGGGCGAGGCTGAGCCAGGAGACGTAGCCGGCCGAGTCGGCCAGCTCGGAGAGGTCGGTCATCCGCTCGATCGCGTCGATGACCTGCCAGGCGCCGCGCTGCTGGAGCACGGACGTCATCAGGGCGCGGTACTCGCGGGCGAGTTCGCGGGCGCGGCCGGCGGGGGCGGGCTCGTCGAGTTCGGTCGCCTCGACCCAGAGGGCGGCGCCGGGTCCCGGGACCCCGGAGCCGATCCGGGCGCGGGAGAGGCCGCGGACGACGGCGGCCGGTTCGCCGCTGGGCAGCCGGCCCACCTTCTCGATGGTGGCGACCGCGCCGATCGGGCCGTACTCGCCATCGAGGCGGGGTACGGCGAGCAGCTTGCCCTCGCCGGTGGCGCGGGCCGCGTCGACAGCGGCCTGGGTGGTGGGGTCGAGGGTCACCGGGATGACCATGCCGGGCAGCAGCACGGCGTCGGTCAGGGGCAGTACCGGAAGAGTTGCCATCGAACACCTGCTATCGCGTTGAGTTGAGCGTGTCCAACTCAAGTAACAAAGCGTTCCCCTTGTTCCGCACTGTGACCCAGACCACTTCCCCGCGCCACCCGGCGCGTCCGGGAGCAGCAGCTCACGCACCGGCGCCGAGGCCGCGGCGCTCGCCGGCCACGCCGACGTGCTGGCCACCCGAACTCCCCCGCCTTTGCGCCGGCCGCGCCGATTTCCCGCGATAACGCGACCCGCCGAAATGAAAACGACGCGTATTGTTGCGCAATTGCGGTGCGATAGGTCAAACTTTGACCACACCCCGCCCCACACAGGGAGTAATTGGCGATGGCGAGAAAAGTAATCACTGTTCTGACCGACGACCTCGACGGCGGAAAGGCTGACCGGACCGTCGAGTTCAGTCTGGACGGCGTGGCGTACACCATCGACGTCTCCGACGAGAACGCGGGCGTGCTGCGCAAGGCCCTCGACCCGTACATCAGCGCTGGCCGGCGGATCGGGCGCGGCACCGTCGACGTCGGGCGGGCACCCCGCCGGGCGGGCACCCCGGGCGGCGCGGGAATGGACCGGGAGCAGAACCGGGCCATCCGGGAATGGGCCGTCAAGAACGGCTACAAGATTTCCGAGCGCGGCCGCATCCCGGTCGAGGTCGCCGAGGCGTACAAGAACCGCTGACCTGGCGCCGGGTTCACGCTCGCGTCCACGCGGGGTCACGCTGCGGAATCAGCGGGGCCCCGCCGGTCTTTTCCCACGGCCGCCCATTCGCACGGCCCGCATCCGGCGGCGGACGCATTCGCGGGCGGCGCATTCGCCGAGCGGCCCCCACGGATCGCCGGGCGACCCCCGAGTGACCGCGCCGGGCGGATTCCCGCGACCGGACGGAACCGGGATCCGGCCCGAGGACCGGCGACCCGCCCAAGGCGGCGAAGCGGCCGGTGGCGACCCGGGCGGCCCCGGGCGCGGGTGATCACCGCCACGATTCGTGCCCGCGCGACCCGAGACCGTCGCACCCCCGGAGTGTAATGAGCGACAGCTTTGTCGGGCATTACGCAAACGCATCTCGGGGGTGGCGGATGACGCGCTGGTGGAGCCAGACGGCCGGCGGGTTGCCCCGCACGTTCTGGTACCTCTGGACGGCCACGCTGATCAACCGGCTGGGTAGCTTCGTCGCCATCTACCTCGGCGTCTACCTGGTCTCGGTGCGGGGCTTCAGCCCCGCGTACGCCGGAGTGGTGATCGGGTTGCACGGGGCCGGCAGCGCGGCGGGGAGCGTGCTCGGCGGGGTCGTCGCGGACCGGTGGGGGCGGCGGCCGGCAATGCTGGCCGGCAACGTGGCCGCCGCCGCCGCGGCCGTGTCGCTGGGCCTGAGCAACCACCCCACGGCGGTCGCGGCGCTCACCCTCCTGCTCGGGCTCTTCCTCGGCGTCGCCCGACCGGCCTTCACCGCCACCATCATCGACGTGGTGGGCGAGCGGGACCGGCTGCGCGCCCTGACGCTCAACTACTGGGCGATCAACATCGGGTTCGCCGTCGCCGCGACCGTCGCCGGCCTGCTGGTCCGCGCCGATCCGCTGCTGCTGTTCCTGGTCAACGCGGCGGTGCTGCTCGGCACCGCCGCGCTGATCGGGTTGAAGGTGCCCGAGTCGCGCCCCGCCCCGGTCACCGTCGGGCAGTTCACCCGCGCCGACTCCGGCGGGCTCGGCACGGTGCTGCGCGACCGGGTCTTCCTGACCTTCACCGCCCTCACCGGGCTGGCCTGGCTCTGCATCCAGGGCAGCGTGATGCTCCCCGTCGCGTTGCAGGCCGACGGCCTGCCGGCGTCGGCGTACGGGCCGGTCATCGCGGTCAACGGGCTGATGATCGTACTGGGGCAGCTCTTCGTGCCCCGGCTGGTCGGCCGCTTCGACCGGTCCCGCACCATCGCCGCCGCCGTCGTGGTGGTCGGCGCCGGCTTCGCGCTGACCGCGCTGGCCGACGCGGTGTGGTTCTACGCGTTCACGGTCGCCGTCTGGACGCTCGGCGAGATGCTGATGACCCCGGCGAACTCGGCGCTGACGGCGGACCTGTCGCCGGCGGCGCAGCGCGGCCGCTACCAGGGGGTCTACTCGCTCGGCTACGCCTTCGCCAGCTTCGCCGGGCCGACCCTCGGCGGGCTGGTCGCCGCCCGGTTCTCCACCGACGCCCTATGGCTGGGCCTGTTCGGTCTGGCCCTGCTGGTCGCCGCCGGCAACCTCCTCGCGGTCCGCCCCCGGGCCAGGCGGATCGAGGCCCTGCGGGCCGGTGCCACCTCGGCCGCCGCCCCCGGCCGGACGGCGGCAGCCGTGGCCTGACGACAGGCGGGGACCGCCGGGGTGCGCCGGGGCGGGTCAGTCCGCGCAGAGGTGCGCGAAGGCGAACCCGTGCGCCATCTCGTCGCGCCGCGACTCGAGCAGCCGGATGTCGGCGAGCAGCTCCTCGCGGGGCGTCAGGACCGGCTCGGCCGTCTCCAGCTCGCGCAGCCGCTGGCCGACGGCCATCGCCGCCAGGTCCTCGGCCAGGCGGGCCGGGTCCACGCCGGCGGAGACCCGCTGCTCGTGCACCGTCACCCGCTCCACGAGGCAGGCGCCGGGACGCACCTCGACCCAGCTCCACCCCTCGGCCGGCCCGCCCCGCCAGCTCAGGTGCAGCCCCCGGACGATCGGGTCCACCAGCCTCCGCGACACGTACGCGTCGACCGCCGCGGCCCGGGCCAGCGCGCCGAGGTCGTTGACGTGGCCCGTCCGCCCGTCGGGCAGCCGGCCGAAGATGTCGCGGAACCCGATCGGGGGCACCTCCCCCGCCTCCGGCTCCCCCGCACCGAGCGCCGCGTAGGCGCGGGCGTCGAGCACGTACGCCACGATCCGTCGCCCGTGCTCGTCGGCGCGTAACGTGGGCGACCCGATCCGCAGCACCGCCAGGCCGACCGCCTCGGCGACCACGTTCTTCATCCGCTCGGCGCGCTGCCCGGCGGAGCCGGCGGGCGCGACCGGGCCGACCTCCACGGCGAAGACCGGCCGGGCCGTGTCGGCGGCGCAGACGACGAAGTCGTAGCCCTCCCGGGTGGCCGTACTCCACTGGTGGCCGGTGATGCCGGTCGGACGCCCGTGTGCGAGTTCGCCGAGGCGGCGGGCGCCGTACACGAGCTGGCCGGCCCGGGTGAGCAGCGGGCCGCGACCGCCGTCCCCGGTCACCGCGCGCAGCCAGGAACCGTCCCCGCCACCGGTGCTCGTCATCCGCGTGATCCGTCCGTCCTGCCGTCGCCCGGGCCGACTCGTCGGCCCGGAGCGAGTCTAGGCCGTCGATCATGGCCGGAGCCGGGGTGGTGCGGCGGGGGCGGCACGAGCGGGGAATTCGGTTGAGCCGCCCGGGGCCGCCCGGTGGGATGGGCCGGTGACGCTCTTCCTGAGCACCGACCGGCTGGTGCTGCGCGAGTTCACCCCCGACGACGCGGAACTCCTCGTCGATCTGGACGGCGACCCCGAGGTGATGCGATACCTCACCGGCGGGCGTCCCACCCCGCCGGAGGTGGTCCGGCAGCGCACCCTGCCCCGGATCCTCGCCCACTACCGGCGGCCGCCGGGGCTGGGCTGGTGGGCGGCCCTGGGCCGGGGGTCGGGCGAGTTCCTGGGCTGGTTCGAGTTCCGCCCGACACGCGACGGCGACGCCCGCGAGGTGGAGCTGGGCTACCGCCTGCGCCGGGCGACCTGGGGCGGCGGCCTCGCCACCGAGGGCTGCCGGGCGCTGATCGACAAGGGCTTCACCGAGCTGGGCGTGCAACGGGTCACCGCGAACACGATGGCCGTCAACGCGGCCTCCCGCCGGGTGATGGAGAAGTCCGGGCTGCGCTTCGTGCGCACGTACGTCGGGGACTGGCCGGAGATGATCGACGGGGCGGAGCACGGCGAGGTCGAGTACGCGTTGACCCGGCAGGAGTGGCTGGCCCCCGCCGCCGGGGCATGATCGAGCGGGACCGGTTGTCGACAGGGGGTGCGCGGTGCGGGTCGTGTCGCTGGTGCCGTCGCTGACCGAGGCGGTGGCGCTGACCCTGCCCCACCTGCTGGTCGGGGCCACCGACTGGTGCACCCACCCGGCGGGGCTGGACGTGGCGCGGGTCGGTGGCAGCAAGTACCCCGACCTGGACCGGGTGCTCGCGCTACGACCGGACGTGGTGCTGCTCAACGTCGAGGAGAACCGCCGCGTCGACGCCGAGGCCCTGGCCGCGGCCGGCGTGCCGGTGCGGGTCACCTACCCGCGGACCGTCGACGAGGCGCTGACCGAGCTGGGCGACCTGCTCCGCGAGCTGGGCGCGCCGGCGGAGCCGGAGTGGCTGGCGGCGGCCCGCCGGGCGTGGGCCGCCCCGCCGGCGGCCGGGCCGCCCCGCCGGGCGGTGGTGCCGGTCTGGCGTCGCCCGTGGGTGGTGCTGGGCGCCGACACGTTCGCCGGGGACGTGCTGCGCCGACTCGGCGTCACCAACCTGTACGCCGACGACGCCGAACGCTATCCCCGTCCGAGCCTCGAGGAGCTGCGCGCCCGAAAGCCGGAGCTGGTGGTGCTGCCGGACGAGCCGTACCGGTTCACCGCCGACGACGGGCCGGAGGCGTTTCCCGGCATCCCGTGCGCGCTGCTCTCCGGGCGGCACCTGACCTGGTACGGCCCGTCCCTGGCCGCGGCGCCCGCCCTGCTCTCCGCCCAGCTCGCCGACCCGGTCGTCCGGCCGGGCTGACCGCCCGGGCACGTCGCCCGTCGGTCGACGCGCCCGTCGGGTCAGGCGCCCGCGTGCCGGCGCTCCCGACGGGCGGCGAGCACGCTCCAGCCGATCGCGACCGACAGGGTCAGCACCACCACCGCGAGGGTGAGCCAGACCGGCAGCTTCCCCACCGGCGTCTCGGCCAGGATCAGCTTCGCCCCGGCGAAGGCCAGCAGCACGGCCAGCCCGTACCGCAGGTAGCCGAAGTGCCGCAGCAGCCCGGCCAGGCAGAAGTAGAGACTGCGCAGCCCGAGCACGGCGAACGCCGTCGCCGTCCAGACCAGGAACGTGTCGGTGGTGATGGCCAGGATCGCCGCCACCGAGTCGATCGCGAAGACCACGTCGGTGGCCTCGATCGCGATCAGCGCGACCAGCAGCAGGGTGGCCCTGCGCCGGCCGTCGACCCGGACCGTGAACCGGCCGCCGTGGTAGCGCGGCTCGGTGGGGACCAGCCGCCGGAACACCCGGACCGCGACGTTGCGGTCCGGTTCGACGTCCGGCTCGCCGCGCACCGCGAGCCGCCCCCCGGTCCAGACCAGGAAGGCACCGAGCACGACCCCGGCCCAGGCCAGCCGCTCCAGCAGCGCGGCACCGGCGAAGATGAAGGCCAGCCGGAACGCGAGGGCCCCGACGACCCCCCAGAAGAGCACCTTGTGCTGGTAACCGGCGGGCACCCGGAAGTAGCCGAACAGCAGCGCGAAGACGAAGACGTTGTCGACCGAGAGCGCCTTCTCCAGCAGGTAGCCGGAGAAGTACGCCACGGCCGGCTCGCCGCCCCACCAGAGCCAGACCACCAGGCCGAAGGTGAGCCCGGCGGTGATCCAGACGCCGCTCCACACCAGCGCCTCGCGCAGCTCGATCACGTGGTTGTCGCGGTGGGAGAGCAGGTCCACGGCCAGCATGACGGCGATGACCGCGCCCACTGCCGCCCAGGCCCACAGCGGCGCCGCGAACATCGCCTCGTCCACCCGGCGCCCTCCCCACCCGCGACGGGACAGGGCGGCTCCGCTTCCCGCGCGCGCCGCATGCCCGGCGGTTCCGGCGCGGGCGCGGTCCCGTGGCGCGGGGCTCGGCGGCGGAGCCACCCCGCGCCCGCCCCCGAGCCTAGGCGAGCCGCCCACCGGCCGACGGCCGTCCGGGCAAGTCGGCGGGCGCCGGCCAGGCCCGGTCGCCGCTGCCCGGCGGCTCCCGGGTCTCAGGTGCCGGCTGCCGTCGGCCGGGGGGGGTGCGCGGGCCGGGCGGGCGGCACGCCGACGGGCCCCGCCCGGACGGCGGGGCCCGGGCGTCGCCGGTCAGGCCACCGGGGTGGCCCGGTCCGCGTCCCGCTCGACCAGCGTGCGGTCGTCGACGTCGTACGCGATGGTGCTGGTCACCCGGACCACGCCGCTGACCTGCCCGGCCAGCCGCCCCGCCAGCTCGACCGCGCTGCGCCGGTCCAGCCGGCCGTCGAGCGTCACCTCACCGTCGCGCACCTGGACGGTGACCAGGCCGTCCCGCACCGCGAGCACCCGGCGCAGCACCTCCTGCACCACGTCCTCGCGGATCTCCGCGTCCGTACGCAGGTGCACCCGCAGCAGGTCGCCCCGGGTGACGATGCCGACGAGCCGGCCCAGATCGTCGAGCACCGGCAGCCGCTTCACCGACTCCCGGTCCATCTGCCGCGCGGCGGCGGAGATCGTCGCCTCCGGCCAGGTGGTCACCGGCGGCGCGGTCATCAGTTCGCGGGCCAGCAGCGCGTCGGCCTTCTCCCGGGCGCTGCGGCGCCGCCGCCCCTCGAAGATCCGCCGCTCGTCCGGGTGACCGGCCCGCTCCACCTTGTGCAGCAGATCCGACTCGGACACCACGCCGAGCACCCGGCGGAACCCGTCCACCACGGGCACGCCGCTGATGCCCCGCCGGACCAGCGCGTCGACGATCTCGCGGTAGGGGGTCTCCTCCCCCACCGTCGCGACGTCCCGCGTCATCACGTCGCCCACCTGCCACGTCCTCATCACGACCTCCCTGCCGTTGGCACCTGCGACGGTATGGCCACGACCGCCCGCCGGGTCAGGGTCGCGAGACCGGGTCGGCACGGCCGGGTGGACCGGTGTGGAAGGGGCCCAAGGTCCCGGTCCGACGGGGCCCGGTCGGCCCTGCCCGGCGAGCGTCGGCGGGTGTCCAATGAAGATGCCACCGGGAAGCGCGGTGCGAGGCACACGAAGGGACGTGGAGACAATGACCACGACCGAACGGATCACCGCCGGGACCATCGCCCCTGCGACACAGACCCGGCACCCCGCCGAGACCACCCGGGAGCGTGCCACCCGGTACGTCTTCGCCGGCATCCGCATCGCCCTCGGCTGGACCTTCCTCTGGGCGTTCCTGGACAAGGTCTTCGGCCTGGGGCACGCCACCGAGGCGAAGAACGCCTGGATCAACGGCGGCAGCCCCACCAAGGGCTTCCTGACCTTCGGCGCGGCCGGCCCCTTCAAGGGCTTCTACAACGGCATCGCCGGGGCCGCCTGGGCGGACGTTCTCTTCATGGCCGGCCTGGCCGCGATCGGCGTGGCGCTGCTGCTCGGCATCGGGATGCGCGTCGCCGCCGTCGCCGGCGTGGTGCTCTACGTGATGATGTGGACGGTCGTCCTGCCCCCCGAGAACAACCCCTTCCTCGACGACCACCTGCTCAACGCGGCCCTGCTGGTCGGTCTCGCGCTCGTCAACGCCGGCGCCACCCTGGGCCTGGGCGCGGCCTGGGCGAAGCTCCCCCTCGTCCGGCGGTTCCCCTGGCTCCGCTGACCTGGTCCGGCACCTCACCCAGCGGGCGTCACCACCGGTGACGCCCGCTGGTCCGTGCGTACGCCCGAGTCGTCGCGCCTGGCCGGACCCGGCTCTCCGGCCCGGCGGCGCCGAGGGGCTCGCGCATCGCCGACACGTCGACGCACACGAGCGGCTCCCGGGACCGCCGCGCGCCGACCGGTCGCCATCCGGCAGGATGGTGACCGGGACATCAGGACCGAAACGGCAGGAGACTCCCGTATGAACCAGGCAGCAGGCGCCCGCTCCGGCAAGCCCGAGGTGGGCCCGATCGAGGGCGCGCCGCCCGCCGATCTCGTCATCGAGGACATCACCGTCGGCGAGGGACCGGAGGCCCAGCCGGGGCAGCTGGCCGACGTCCACTACGTGGGGGTCGCGCACTCCACCGGCCGCGAGTTCGACTCCTCCTGGAACCGGGGCGAGACGTTCGAGTTCGGGCTCGGCGCCGGGCAGGTCATCGCCGGCTGGGACCGGGGCGTGGTGGGCATGCGGGTCGGCGGCCGGCGCCGGCTGACCATCCCGCCGCACCTGGGCTACGGCAACCGGGGCGCCGGAGGCGTCATCAAGCCGGGCGAGACCCTGGTCTTCGTCGTCGACCTGGTCGGCGTGCGCTGAGCCGTTGAGCACGGGCCCGGGGCCGACCCGCCCGCGCGCGGTCGGCCCCGGGCCGCACACGCACCCCGATCGGTCGGGGGTGGTCAGCAGGCCACGAGCTCCCGGTCGGCGCAGGCGTCGACGATCGGGATGACCCGGTGCAGGCCGGTGGCCCGCAACACCCGCGCGACCACCGGGTCGGGGTGCAGCAGCACCAACTCGCCGCCCCGGGCGCGGATGCGCAGGTGCGCGGCGACCAGCGCCCGCACCCCGGCGGCGGAGAGCACGCGGACGCCCGAGAGATCCAGCCGGAGCACCGGCCGGGCGGGGGCCGCCCAGAGCGCGGAGCGGAACGCGGCGACCGTGGCGATGTCGACCTCGCCGATCGCCCGCACGTCCACCACGTAGTCGTCCACGCTGACCTCGACGTGGAACCTGTCCTCACGCTGCCCCATGCCGACGAATCTAGCCCCCACCACCGACATTTCCGCCCTGCCCAGGGACGGGATCCGGGTCCACCCAGGGTCACCCCCGAGGGCCTCCCTGATCCTCCTCAGGGAGGAGGACCGCACCGCCGCGGTGAGCTCCGGCCCACCCGCGCCGCCGCCCGGCGTCGAGAGCCGGCGGGTGCCACACCGTGTCCCGCCGGCTCGGCAGGTCGGGGACCGGCCCGCCTGGCGGCGGACCGGTCCCCGGTGTGCGTACGGCCGGGTCAGCCGCCGCGGACGGACGGCGCCGGCACCGGCGAGCCCCCGGCCACGGCGCCCGGGTGCGGGGCCTGCGACGGGGCCGGCCGGAGCCCGGCCGGCACCGGCAGCGCGCTGCCCTTGGCGAACTCGTCCCAGCCGACGTTCCACGCGGTCCAGCCGTTGCCCTCGTTCAACTCGACCTCGGTGCCCTTGATGGTCACCAGGTCGCCGACCTGCGTGACGCCCATCAGCCAGTCCGCGGCCTCGTTGGAGACGTTGGTGCAGCCGTGCGAGACGTTGGTGTTGCCCTGGTCCCCCACCGACCACGGCGCCGCGTGGATGAACTCACCGCCCCAGGTGAGGCGTTGGGCGTCCTCGACGTCGACCACGTAGGGGTCGGCCGAACCCCGGGTGTCGAACGTCGTCTGCTCGTGCTTCTCCATGATCACCATCTTGCCGCTGGAGGTCGGCGTGCTCGGCTTGCCCATGCTGACCGGGATCTTGCGGACGACCTTGCCGTCGCGCACCACGGACATCTGCTTGGTCGCGTTGTCGATCTCCAGGGCCACCTGCCGGCCGATCTTGGAAGTGGCGGTCCGGTCGGAGTCGCCGACCCGGTCCTTGCCGATCGGCAGGCCCTCCAGCCCGGCCCGGACGCTGATCGTGGTGCCCGGGCGCCAGAAATCGGGGGCCCGGTAATAGACCTGGCTGCCGTCGGACACCCACGACCAGGTGCCCGGCTGCGGCGGGTCGGTCTTCACGAACAATCGGCGCTGCACGTCCGCCCTGGCCTCTTTCGGAATGGGCGGGTCGAAGGCGACGGTCACCGGCATGGCGGTGCCGTACGTCCGGTTGCCGGCGAAATACAACGTGCTGGTGATTTCCGGCTTCGACGATTTCGGCATCGTGGTGAAGGTGGTCTTCCGGGTGGTGGTCTTCCCCGAGTCGCCCGTGGCGGTCACCTCCGCGGTGTAGGTGCGCCGCGGCTGCAACGGCCTGCTCGGCACCCAGCCCGAGCCGTCCTCCCGGGGCTCCGCCTTGATCTCCGCGCCCTTGTCGTCGGTGATCCGGACCGACGTGACCCGTCCGCCCTTGACGACGGTCCCCACCTCGGCGCTGACCGGCACCTCGCGGGCGCGGTCGGCGGGCGTCACGGCCAGCTCCGGGGCCGCCGCCCGGCCCTCGGCCGACCCGGCACCCGGTTTGCGGTCGGCGGTGCACCCGCCGAGGGCCAACGGCGTGGCCGCGATGGTCACGGCCAGAACCGTCAGTCGCCGCCTCAACTTCATGATGCGTCCCCCCGTTAATTGGCGTCCTCCGCCACATTCTCTCCATACCGCCCGGATGGGCGCGCAATTTTCGGCGAAAAGGGAAACGCAATTATGGGGGGCATTTGCCGGACTGCGCGGAATGAGTCCGGGTGCCCCCGTTTCCGGATCCGTCCGGGATCGCCCGGACCCGCACCGCCGGAGCCCGGCCATGCCGCCGCGTCCCGGTTGCGCCGCCCCGCGCCGTTCCCACCCGACCCACCCCCGGTGCCCCGCCCCGGCCTCGTGCCGGTGGCGACGGCAACGGCCGGGCGACCTCGGCCACCCGTGTGGCGCCGGCTCAGGTCCAGTCGTCGTCGCCGTGGTTGCGTTCCCACCGGCCGCCGACCGGCGGGGTGTCCATGCGGATGGCGGAGTCGGCGTTGCCGGCGAGGTCGTTGTCCTCCACCCGGCAGTCCACGCAACTGCCCTCGTCGGTGATCCAGAGGCCGTGGTTCTGGGTGCTCGGGTGCTTGTTGTCCCAGATCCGGTTTCCCCGGATGGTGGCCGAGTCGACCGCCGCGTTGATCGTGATGCCGGCCCGCACCGGCGGGCCGGCCGGCAGCTCGTACGGCGTTCCCGGCAGCGGCGTGCCCCCGCTCCACCCGCTGGAGGCGTCGGGGCGAATCGGCGCGAGCGTCAGCTCGGTGTCGTCGTTGGCGGCCACCATGGCGATCCCGTCGCCGACGCGCACCACCTTGCCCCGGTGACCGTCGTTCGGCCAGGTCGCCCGCCGGTCCACCACCTTCCGCTCGCTGTAGCGCACCGAGTCGCCGTGCCCGCTCATCGCCGGCGCGCACTGCCGCCCGTTGTTGCGGATCCGGTTGCCGACCAGGATCATGTCGCGGAGCGGGCGGTCGATGCGGATGGCGTCGGCGCTGTTGCCGTAGAAGTCGTTGCTCTCGATGACGATCTCCTCGGCGATCCGCTGCTCCACGCCGCCGAGGTTGCGCTGGTGGTAGCCGTACCGGCCGTTGCCGCTGATCCGGTTGCCGCGGATCGTGTAGGGGCCCGGGGTGTTGCCGATGCTGACCCCGTCGCCCAGGTTGCCGTCGATCACGCAGTCGGTGAGCAGGCCACCCCGCCCGGCGGTGTGCGTGGTGCCCTTCGCCGAGACGTGGAAGCCCGCCTCCAGGTTGCCGGTCATCGTGCAGGCGGAGACGATCAGACCGTTCGCGCCCCAGTCGGAGATACCGAACCGGTTGCCCTGGGCGTGGCAGCCGATGATCCGCACCCCGCGCGGGCGCAGGTGATTCGCCTCCTGCAACTCCAGGAAGATCCCGTTCGTCGCGTTGGCCACCGCGCTGCAGTTGACGATGTTGAACCGTTCGACGCTGCCCCAGCCGCCGATGCCGATGCCGATGCCCGCGCCGCCCATCTCGGTGCCGTTGTCCAGCCGCCCGCAGCCGACCACCAGCACCCCGTCGATCAGGCAGTCCTGGAGGAAGTCGCAGCCCAGGCCGGTGGCGGCGGTGTGGTGGATGTACAGGTTGCGGAACATGCCCCGGACGACGTACTGCAGGCCGAGACCCTTGGCCAGCGGGTTGTAGTCCGCCGACGCCACGCCCGAACCGTCGATCTCGAAGTCGGCGAACGTGCAGTCGGCCAGGTGGCGCTCCCGGCCGGCCCCGTGCTGCTGCGCGGTGTGGAAGGCCAGCGGCGCGGGATCGGCCCGGTTGCCGGCGTTGCTGAGCACGAAGCGGGTCGCCCCCGGGCCGGCCCCGATCAGCGACACCCCGGAACGCCAGACGGTGCCCGAGTCCCGCATCGAGTACACCCCCGGCGGGCAGTAGATGATCCGGACCCGGCCGTCGGCGGCGTACGCGTCGCCGAGGCGGTCCACCAGCGCCGCCAGGGCCGGCTGGTCGTTGGTCTCGCCGTCGCCCACCAGGCCGTGCTCCCGGGCGTCGCAGAGCAGCGGGGCACCGGCGACCGCGTAGCGGCGCACGCCGCCGGCGGAGGGCATGTCCGGGTACGCCACCTCGTCCTCCCCTCGGCGGGACAGCCAGGCCCGCATTCCCGGACCGCATTCGGGGAAACGCCGGCCGCGACGGCGACGGCCCCGGCACCGCCGGGAGGCGGAACCGGGGCCGTCGCAGCGGGTCAGACGTTGGCGATCAGCAGCGCCGGCTGCTCGACGCAGTCGGCGACGTGCCGCAGGAAACCGCCCGCCACCCCGCCGTCGCAGACCCGGTGGTCGAAGGTCAGGCTGAGCTGGGTCACCTTCCGCACCGCGAGCTGCCCGTCCACCACCCACGGCTTGTCCACGATCCGCCCCACCCCGAGCAGCGCCGCCTCGGGGTGGTTGATGATCGGCGTGGAGCCGTCGACGCCGAAGACGCCGTAGTTGTTCAGCGTGAAGGTGCCGCCGGTGAGCCGGGCCGGGGGCAGCGTGCCGGCCCGGGCCGCCGAGGTGGTCGCGGTCAGCTCGGCGGCCAGCTCGGCGGTGGTGAGCCGCTGGGCGTCCCGCAGCACCGGCACGACCAGCCCCCGGTCGGTCTGGGCGGCGATGCCCAGGTGCACCCCGGCCGACTGGACGATCCGCTCGCCCTCGGTGTCGACGCGGGCGTTGAGCTGCGGGAACCGGCGCAGCCCGGACAGGCAGATCCGGGCGAGCAGGGCCAGGATGCTCACCGGCGCGTCCGGGGTCGCCGCGTTGATCGCGGCCCGGGTCTCCAGCAGCCCGGTGGCGTCGACGTCCACCCAGATGGTCACCTCGGGGATCTCCCGCCGGCTGCGG
This sequence comes from Micromonospora sp. NPDC047730, assembly GCF_043204765.1. NCBI lineage: Bacteria > Bacillati > Actinomycetota > Actinomycetes > Micromonosporales > Micromonosporaceae > Micromonospora > Micromonospora sp. NPDC047730. The sequence continues at coordinate 58,190 of NZ_JBIDCU010000011.1, forward strand.
GAGAGCTTGTCGGCGATCGCCTTGCGGATGCCGGTCAACGGGACGACCACGTCCGCCGCCTCCGGCGCGGCCGGCCCGGCGGGCTGGTCCGGCACCGCGGCGAGCCGGGCGGCCGGCGAGGCGGCCTCGGCCACGGCGGCCTCCACGTCGGCGCGGCGCACCACCCCGCCGGGGCCGGTGCCGCGCAGCGCGGCCAGGTCGAGGCCGTGCTCGCGGGCCAGCCGACGCACGATCGGCGAGATGACCAGGGGCGCCGCGTCGTGCGGGCGGTCCGCCGCCACCGCCGGGGCGGCGGGCGCCGCCAGGGGCTCGGCCGGGCGGGGGTCGGGGGCGACCGCGAGGCGGGGCCGGCGACGCCGCCGCCCCGAGCCGCCGTGGCCCGTGCCGTACCCGATCAGGACGTTGCCGGAGCCGGCGCGCTCCTCCTCGCGGTAGGTGGCGTGCCCGGCGGGCTCGTCGCCGGCCCCGCCGTCGCCGCCCACCGGCGCGATGGTGACCAGCGGCTGGCCGACCGGGCGGACCTCACCCGCCGCGCCGTGCAGCGCCACGACCCGCCCGGCGTACGGGCAGGGCACGTCGACGACGGCCTTGGCGGTCTCCACCTCGACGACGGTCTGGTCCACCGTGACCACGTCGCCCACGGCGACCCGCCACTCGACGATCTCGGCCTCGCTCAGCCCCTCCCCAAGGTCGGGCAGGAGGAAGACCTGCGTCCCGTCCACGGTGGTCACGCCGCGCTCCCCCGGGTCAGCCAGCGCCCGTCCGGCTGGTCGTCCCACTGGAGTCGGGCCACCGTGTCGAGGATCCGGTCCACCGACGGCAGGTGGGTGTGCTCCAGCATCGGCGCCGGGTAGGGGATGTCCAGGCCGGACACCCGCAACACCGGGGCGTGCAGGGCGTGGAAGCAGCGTTCCTGCACCCGGGCGGCGATCTCGGCGCCGACCCCGGCGAAGCCCTGCGCCTCGTGGATCACCACGCACCGGCCGGTGCGGCGGACCGAGGCGGTGACGGTCTCGTCGTCGAACGGCACGATGCTGCGCACGTCCACCACCTCCAGGTCCCAGCCCTCCTCGCGGGCGGCCTCGGCGGCCTCCAGCGCGACCGGCACCGCCGGCCCGTACGCGACGAGGGTGGCGTCGCGGCCCGGGCGGCGCACGACCGCGCGGCCGATCGGCGGGGCGGTCGCGGGCAGCTCCGCGTCGGCGCTGGAGAAGTAGAGCTTCTTCGGCTCCATGAACACGACCGGGTCGGGGTCGTCGATCGCCTGGCGCAGCAGCGAGTACGCGTCCTCGACCGTCGCCGGGGTGACCACCTTCAGGCCGGGGGTGTGGGCGTAGTACGCCTCGCTGGAGTCGCAGTGGTGCTCGACCCCGCCGATGCCGCCGGCGTACGGCACCCGGATGACGATCGGCACGCTGAGCGCGCCCCGGGTGCGGTTGCGCAGCTTCGCCACGTGCGAGGCGATCTGCTCGAACGCCGGGTACGCGAACGCGTCGAACTGCATCTCCACCACCGGGCGCAGCCCGGACATGGCCAGCCCGACGGCGAAGCCGACGATGCCGGCCTCGGCGAGCGGCGTGTCGAAGCAGCGCTTGTCGCCGAACCGGGCCTGGAGGCCGTCGGTGATCCGGAAGACGCCGCCGAGCGCGCCGACGTCCTCGCCGAAGACGACCACCCGGTCGTCGTCGAGCATCGCGTCGGCGAGCGCGGCGTTGAGCGCCTTCGCCATGGTCAGGGTGGCCATCAGCGCTCACCCTCCTCGTCTGCGGCGGCGGCCAGCTCGGCGCGGACCTGCTCGCGCTGCTCGACCAACTGGGGGGTGGGCTCGGCGTAGACGTGGTCGAAGAGGCTCATCGGGTCGACCGTCGGCTGCGCGTTCATCCGGGTACGCAGGTCGGCGGCGTACGCCTCGGCCTCGTCGGCGATCGCGGCGACCCGCGCGTCGTCGAGCACGTCCCGCGCCCGCAGGTACGTCTCCAGGCGGGCGACCGGGTCCCGGTCCCGCCAGGCGTCGACCTCGGCGCCGTCGCGGTAACGGGTGGCGTCGTCGGCGTTGGTGTGCGGCTCCATCCGGTAGGTGTGCGCCTCGACGAGGAACGGCCCCAAGCCTGCGCGGGCGTGCGCGACCGCGCGGGTGAGCACCGCGAGGACGGCCACCGGGTCGTTGCCGTCGACCTGCTCGCTGGGCACGCCGTAGCCCACGCCCTTGTACGCCAGCGACGGCGCGGCGGTCTGCCGGGACAGCGGGACGCTGATGGCGTACTTGTTGTTCTGCACGAAGTAGACGACCGGCGCCTTGAACACGGCGGCGAAGTTCACGCCCTCGTGGAAGTCGCCCTCGCTGGTGGCCCCGTCGCCGATGAAGGCCAGCGCGACGGTGTCCCGCCCCTGGTACGCCTCGCCGTAGGCCAGCCCGGCGGCGTGCACGCACTGGGTCGCCAGCGGGGTGCACTGCGGGGCGGTGTGCCGGGCCGCGGGGTCGTACCCGCAGTGCCAGTCGCCGCGCAGCAGGGTCAGCACCTCGACCGGGTCGATGCCCCGGGAGACCAGCGCCATCGACTCCCGGTAGGTCGGGAAGACCCAGTCGTCCTCGCGCAGGGCGAGGATCGCGCCGACCTGGCAGGCCTCCTGGCCGCGCGAGGACGGATAGACCGCCAGCCGGCCCTGCTTGGTCAGGGCGGTGGCCTGGATGTCGAAGCGGCGGCCGATGACCATCCGCCGGTACATGTCGGCGAGCGCCTCGACGGGCGGCTCGGGGTAGTCGGCGTGGGCGGGCAGCGGCGTGCCGGCGGGATCGAGCAGGCGGACCGGCTCGGTGGCCGGCAGCAGCGGCTTGGCCGGGTCGGGCGGGGTGGCCGCCCGGCGCCTGTGCGGGGATGCCCTGCGGACCGCCTCGGGTGTGGTCGTCACGGCGGGACCTCCTGGGACGTGTGGTGGGCCTATGCTCCTGCCGTCGGATGATTGACTCAAGATCCATGACAAACGCGGGACGGATGGCATGCGGGAGGCATCGAGATGAGCCAGGAGTCCGGGCCGAGCGCGGAGTCGACCGCCGGAACGGGACGTTCGGCCCGCCCCCTGGACGAGGTCGACCGGCGGATCCTCGACGAACTGGTCCGCGACGGCCGCACCTCCGTGCGCACCCTCGCCGAGCGGATCCACATCTCCCGCACCAACGCGTACGCGCGGGTGGAGCGGCTGCTGCGCGACGGGGTGATCACCGGTTTCCGGGCCCAGGTCGCGCCCGAGGCGGCGGGGCTGGGCACCTCGGCGTACGTCGCGCTCAAGATCGAGCAGAACACCTGGCGGGAGGTGTCGGCGGAGCTGGCCCGGGTGCGCTACATCGAGCACGCCGCGCTGCTCGGCGGCGACCACGACGTGCTGGCCCTGGTCCGGGCGCCGGACAACGCCACGCTGCGGGACGTGGTGCTGGGCCGGGTGCAGGGCATCGCCGGGGTGCTGTCCACCCGCACCTGGCTGGTCTTCGACGAGTTCGACGGCGACCGCAGCCCGTGGGAGTGAGCGCCGGGCTGGCCGGGCAGGCTCGCCGCTCCGGCGGCCCGCCGGCCGGGCCCGCGGCGGCCGGCGGGCCCGGCACTGCGGCCGCGGTCCGCCGTGGCCGGCGGGCTCAGCGCTCCGGCGGGGCCTCCAGCCCCTCCCGGTCGGCCAACTCCAGCAGCGGCTCGAGCGAGAAGCGCCGGTCGTCGAGGCCCGCGTGCGGGTCGCCGCGCTCGGCGAACCGGGCCGGCATCGTGGTGACGTCGAAGTCCTCCGGCCGCGCGTCGTCCAGCTCCGACCAGTCCACTGGCGCGGAGACCAGCGCCTGCGGGGTGGGGCGGATGGAGTACGCCGAGGCCATCGTGTGGTCCCGGGACATCTGGTTGTAGTCGACGAAGACCGGGCGGTCCCGCTGCTCCCGCCACCAGGTGGTGGTGACCAGCTCCGGCAGCCGGCGCTGCATCTCCCGGCCCAGCGCCAGCACCGCCCGCCGACACTCGCCGAAGCTCCACCGGGGCTCGATCGACAGGTAGACGTGCAGGCCCCGCCCGCCGGTGGTCTTCGGATAGCCCGTCAGCCCCAGCTCGTCGAGGAACGCGCGCACCTCGTGGGCCACCGGCACCACCTGGTCGAAGCCCACCCCCGGCATCGGGTCGAGGTCGATCCGGAGCTGGTCGGGCCGCTCGACGTCGGCGGCGGAGACCGGCCACGGGTGGAAGCGCAGCGTGCCGAGGTTCGCCGCCCAGATCACCACGGCCAGCTCGCTCGGCGCGACCTCGTCGGCCGTACGCCCGCTCGGGAAGGTGATGTGGGCGGTGCGCACCCACTCGGGCGCCCCCGCCGGGAGCCGCTTCTGGTAGAAGGCGTCGCCCCGGTTGTCCTGCCGGGTGCCGATCTTCGCCCCCGGGAAGACGCCGCGCGGCCACCGCTCCAACATGGTCGGCCGGTCCCGCAGGGCGCGCAGGACGCCGTCGCCGACGGCCAGGAAATACCGCACCACGTCCAGCTTGGTCAGCCCCAGCTCGGGGAAGTACGGCTTGTCGGGGCTGGAGACGCGGACCAGCCGCTCCCCCACCTTGATCTCCTCGGCCGGCGTCGCCACGCCCCACACCGTAACCCGGCGGGCCGGTCGGCACGGCCCGTCGCGGCCCCCGGCGAAGCGCGCCTCCGACCCGGCCGGCGGCCGTCGGGCTCAGTCTCAGGCGATCAGCATGATGCCGACGGCCATGAGCGGCAGACCGACGAACAGGAAGATCCCGATCCCGGTGAGCACCCGCCCCTCGCCGGCGGCCTCGCGTTCGGGTGCCACGCCGAAGGTGGCGCGCGCCCCCATCATGCCGATTCGGCTCAGGGTGAGGTCACCGGTGATCCCGAGCAGCCCCCCGACCACCACGAGGGCGATGCCGAAGCGGTAGACGAAGTCGCCGCCGCCCAGGGCGACCCAGACCCCGGCGGCGGCCGCGACCACGACGAGCGCGATCACGAACAGCACCAGTGCTTCCCGCAGACCCCTGACGACCGTCATCGGCGGCTCCATCCCGTGCGACCCGGATGGACATTCTGCCGGTCGACCGCCGTCCGCGCTGCCCCGTACGCCGGGCGTACGCGAGATGGCCGGGCGGCCCGTCTCCGGCCGCCCGGCCACGTCGGGCCGAACTCAGCTCATCTCCTCCTGGAGGCGCGACATGAGCATCTTCTTGCCCTGCTCACCCGCCTTGCGGTTGTTCTCCTGCATCTTCCGGAACCAGGTGGCCAGTTCCGTGTCGCCCCGCGACTCCGCGTCGGCGATATACGTGTCCAGTTTCCAGATGTGCTGCAACGACATCTGCAGGACGTGGATCAGGTCGTAGTTCTGGTCCTTGACCGGGCTGATCATTTCCTTGGTCATGGTTGCCACGGACGTACCTCCCCATCTCGCTCTTCGCCGTTCGGTGGCAGCAGCGCTTACCCGGCCTGGTCCCGTTCACGCCCGGCGGCGGGACTACCATGCCGGGGCGGAGGGGGGCGTTCGTGCGCGGACGGACGGGGTACGTGTCGCTGGCGTTGGTGGCTGTCGCCGCCGGCTGCGCGGGCGAGCCACCGCCTACCGCCGCCGCCGACGTCACCGGTGTCTGGTGCGGCCCGGAACGGGACGTGCTCACCCTCGACGCGGCCGGCGGATTCACCGTCACCGACGTCTCCGCCTCGCTGATCGACGAGGTTCTGCACGACGAGGACTTCGTGCCGGGCTACCGGCGGGAGACCGAGCACGCGGGCGCGGTGCCGCGGCACGGCGCCGGCCGGTGGCGCGTCTTCGTGGACCACGGCGACATGTTCCAGGCCCGGCGCGACCACGTCGTGCTCGACTGGTCGAGCTTCGAGTCGGTCCAGGTGGACGAGGAGCTGGAACTGACGATCGCCGGGGAGGGCGCGGGCCTGGTGCTCGGCGTGGAGCGCGTCGAGTCCGGCTTCACCACCCTCTTCGCCCGCTGCCCGGCGGCCTGAACGTCCCGCCGCCCGCCGCGGCGGCGGGGGGCGGTTATCCGGGGCGGGCCTCGGGTAGGGGGTGCCGCATGGCGGAACTGGCAGCGCTCTGGATCGTCCGGCACGGCGAGAGCACGGCGAACGTGGCGGCCACCGCGGCCGAGGCGTCCGGCGCCGAGCTGATCGACCTGACCCACCGGGACGCGGACGTGCCGCTGAGCCCGACCGGGGAGGAGCAGGCCAGGGCCACCGCGCGCTGGTTGGCCGGGCTGCCCGAGGCCCGCCGGCCCGACGTCGCGGTGGTGTCGCCGTACCTGCGGGCCGTGCGGACCGCCGAGTTGGCCCTGGCCGGCACCGGGATCCCACTCACCCGCGACGAGCGGCTGCGCGACCGGGAACTCGGCATCCTGGACGGGCTGACCGGGTACGGGGCGCGCCGGCGCCACCCGGAGGAGGCGGCGCGCCGGGACCGGCTCGGCAAGTTCTACTACCGGCCGCCGGGCGGCGAGTCCTGGACGGACGTGGCGCTGCGCCTGCGCGCCCTCCTCGGCGACCTGCGCCGCGACCACGAGGGCCGGCGGGCGCTGCTGTTCGGCCATGACGCCCTGGTCTTCCTGACCCGTTACCTGGTGGAGGGGCTGACCGAGGCGGAGCTGATGGCGCTGACCCGGGAGCACGTCATCGCCAACTGCTCGATCACCGGCTGGTCCGCCGGGGCCGACGGCCGGCTGAGCCTGGACGTGTTCAACGACGTCGGCCACCTGCGGGCCCAGGGCGCCCGGCCGACCAGGGAGGACGAGGTCCATGCCGAACCGGTCTGACACGCTGGTGATCACCCCCAGGCTGCTACGGGACTGGGCGCTGCCGGTGCCGACCGGGGGCAAGGAGGCCCGGGGCACGGTGCTGGTGGTCGGCGGCTCCCGGTTCACCCCCGGGGCGGTGCTGCTCGCCGGCGTGGCCGCGCTGCGGGCCGGGGCCGGGGTGCTCCAGCTCGCCGCCGCCGAGTCCACCGCCGCCGCGCTGAGCATCCAGGTGCCCGAGGCGCTGGTGGTGGGCCTGCCCGAGAAGGCCGACGGCGCGGTCGCGGGCGGGCCCGGCGAACTGCTGGGCGACCTGGTGGCCGAGGCGGACGTGGTCGCCCTCGGCCCCGGCCTGAAGGACATCGACGAGACGGGGGCGCTGCTGCGCCTGGTGCTCGACGCGGCCGCCCGGGAGACGGCGCTGGTGCTCGACGCGTACGCCCTGGGTGCGCTCAGCCACGCCCCGGACCTGCTGGTCGGGTCCGGACGGCCGGTGGTGCTCACCCCCAACCTCACCGAGGCGCGGCACCTGCTGGGCCGGGACCCGAGCGACGACCTGGACGCCGAGGCCATCGAGCTCGCCGGCCGGTACGACGCCGTGGTCTCGCTCTACGGCCACGTCTCCACACCCGACGGGCGGAGCTGGCGGGAGGAGAGCGGCGACGCGGGGCTCGGCACGTCCGGCAGCGGGGACGTCCGCGCCGGACTGCTGGCCGGGCTGCTGTCGCGGGGTGCCGAGCCGGCGCAGGCCGCGTGCTGGGCGGCGTTCGCCCACGCGGTGAGCGGCCAGCGGCTGGTGCCGCGGTTCGGCCGGATCGGGTTCCTCGCCCGGGAGCTGCTGGACGAGATTCCCCACACCCTCGCCACCGTCTGACACTTCCTTGTCTGGCCGAACGGATGTGTGTAACGCCACACTCCGCTCCTACGCTGGTGGGTCGGAGGAGGGCACCCCCGCCCGCCTCCCGCCGGCCGCTCCCCGCCAGGGGGCGTATCCGGCTGGAAACAGCCCCCTGGGAGTCTGTGTGAAGAACCTCCGTCGCAAGACACTGGCTGCCGCGTCCGCCGTGACGCTCGGTGTCGGCCTCGCCGTCACCGGCGGGCTCGCCCCGGCGGCGTCGGCCGCCGGCCCGGACACCACGTTCCTGGTCCTCGCCCCGCAGGGCGCGAAGACCGACAAGGCGGCCGCCCGCGTGGCCGCCGCCAAGGGCACCGTGGTGGCCAGCTACGACCAGATCGGCGTGCTCGTCGTCCGGTCGGCCAACCCCGACTTCGTCACGGACGTGGCGGGCGCGGGCGTCGACTCGGTGGCGTCCACCGCCGGCCTGGGCACCGCCCTGGAGGAGGGCGAGACCCTGGAGGTCTCCGCGGCCGTGGCGGCGAACGCGACCGCCGACCCGACCAAGGAACCCATGTTCGGTCAGCAGTGGGACATGCCGATGATCGACGTCCCGCAGGCCCACGCCGTCAACGCCGGCAGCGCCAGCGTGGTGGTGGGCGTGCTGGACAGCGGCATCTCCTCCAGCCACCCCGACCTGAAGGACCAGATCGCCAAGGACAGGAGCGCGTCCTGCGTCGGCGGTGTCGCGGACACCACCGAGGCGGCCTGGAACCCGACCGTCTCCGACCACGGCACGCACGTGGCCGGCACCATCGCCGCCGCCGTCAACGGCGTCGGCGTGACCGGTGTGGCGCCGGGTGTCAAGGTGGCCGCCGTCAAGGTCGTCAACGATGACCGGTTCATCTACCCCGAGGCCGCGCTCTGCGGCTTCATGTGGGCGGCCGACCACGGCATGCAGGTAACCAACAACAGCTACTTCATCGACCCGTGGGAGCTGAACTGCCGCAACGACGCGCGCCAGCGCCCGGTGTGGCAGGCCGTGCAGCGGGCCATCCGCTACTCGCAGAGCAAGGGCGTGCTCCACGTCGCGTCGGCGGGCAACTCGAACTGGGACCTCGCCCACAAGATCACCGACACCGGCAGCCCGAACAACCTGCCGCCGACGGAGGACCCGGAGACCCGGGAAGACCTCACCAACTCCTGCCTCGTCCTGCCGGGCGAGGCGCCGGGCGTGGTGACCGTCTCGGCGGTCGCCCCGACCGGCAAGAAGAGCTACTACTCCTCGTACGGCCTGGGCGTCGTGGACGTCACCGCGCCCGGCGGTGACACCCGGTTCCGCACCAACGGCGTCAGCCCGACCCCGACCGACGGCATCCTGTCGACCACCTTCGACACGGCGACGAAGACCAACGGCTGGGGTTACAAGCAGGGCACGTCGATGTCGAGCCCGCACGCGGCCGGCGTCGCGGCGCTGGCCCTGTCGGCCCACCCCGGCATGACGCCGGGCCAGCTGGCGTCCTTCCTGGAGCGGACCGCCGAGTCGGTCCCCTGCGAGGAGGGGGTCTGGGAGCCGCGGCCGGGCTTCCCGGCCACCTGCACGGGGGGCGAGCGCAACTCGTTCTACGGCGCCGGCATGGTCAACGCGTACAACGTGGTGAAGTAGCAGCACGGCACGACCCGTGGTGGGGCCCGGCGGTGATCCGCCGGGCCCCATCCGTTTTCGCTGCTCACGGCCGGGGTACGGGAGGGGGCGTCCGACGAGCCGAGGAGGTCAACGGTGTCCACCGATGCCATCGTCCTGTTGAAAGAGGACCACAAGGAGATGCGCCGTCTGTTCAAGGCGTTCCAGGATGCCGAGGAGGGACCGGCCGCGCGGCGGCAGAAGCTGGTGAGCCAGATCCTGGAGGCCCTCACGGTGCACACCTACCTGGAGAACGAGGTGATGTACCCGGAGGTCCGCAAGCTCCTGCCCGACCTGGAGGACGACATCCTCGAGTCGTACGAGGAGCACCACGTCGCCGACGTGCTCTGCGCCGAACTGTTCGCCATGGACGCCGACGATGAGCGCTTCAACGCCAAGACCACGGTGCTGATCGAGAGTGTCCTGCACCACGTCGAGGAGGAGGAGCAGGAGTGGTTCCCGAAGGTGCGCGAGGCGCTCGGCCGTAAGCAGCTCCAGGAGATCGGCGAGCGGATGATCGAGCTGCGCGCGGACGCGCCGCGCAAGCCGACCGACCCGAAGGCGATCAAGAAGTCGCTCGACGCCGTGACGGCCTGAGCCGACCGCCTCCGACGGGCCCCGGTGCGCCGGGGTCCGTCGTCACGCCGGGGCCGCGGGCAGGATCCGCCGCAGCGCCGGCGGTACGGCCCGGGACCGCCACTCCCTCGGGTAGCCCACCGACACCTCCTCGAACCGCACCCCGTCGTGCCAGGTGGTGCGGGGGATGTGCAGGTGGCCGTAGACCACCGCGGCGGCGTCGAAGCGCAGGTGCCAGTCGGCGGTGGCCTCGGTGCCGCACCACTGGGCGAAGATCGGATAGCGCAGGATCCGGGTCGGCTCGCGCAGCAGCGGCCAGTGGTTGACCAGCACGGTCGGCAGCCCCGGCTCCCGCGCGGCGAGCCGGCGGGCGGTCTCGGCGACCCGGGCGGCGGACCACGCCGACCGGCTCGGGTACGGGTCGGGGTGCAGCAGGAACTCGTCGGTGCAGACGATCCCCGTCCGGTACGCCTCGGCCAGCGCCGCCTCCGGGGTGTCGAACCCCTCCGGGCGCCAGCTGTGGTCGTAGAGCAGGAACAGCGGCGCCACCAGCACCGGCCCGCCCGACCCCCGCCACACCGGATACGGATCCTCGGGGGTCAGCACGCCGAGGCGCCGGCACAGGTCGACGAGGTGCTGGTAGCGGGCGACCCCGCGCAGCGCCACCGGGTCGGCCGGCGGGGTCCACAGCTCGTGGTTGCCCGGCGCCCAGACCACCCGCGCGAAGCGGTCGCCGAGCAGCCCGAGGGCCCACTCGACGTCGGCCACGGTGTCGCCGACGTCCCCGGCGACGATCAGCCAGTCGTCCGGCGACCCCGGGCGCAGCCCCTCCACCACCGCCCGGTTGCCCGGGTGCCCCACGTGCAGGTCGCTGATGGCGAGCAGGCTGCCGCCCCCGCCGTCCTCCCCCGCCATGACCGCGATCCTATGCGCCGCCGGTGACGACCGCGAACCGCGCGGGCCGCGCGCCGATCGATGCACCACACCGCGGGTGCGGCGGTCCCCAGGTGGGCCGGGGCGCGCCCGGCCGACCCGGTAGGATCGGCGGTGGGCCGTGACTGGCGCGTGGGGATGGAGAACCATCGGGAAGCGGTCCCGTCATGAGGACGCATGCCGAGCGCCTGGGCCTTCCGCACGTCACTGGAGGTCGCATGTCGCCGAACGCCGAATCCACCGCCTTCCGCAGCGCCCTCGAGGTGATCCGCGCCGTCGAGCCGCGGGTGGCCGACGCCATCGGCGCCGAGCTCGCCGACCAGCGCGAGTCGCTCAAGCTCATCGCCAGCGAGAACTACGCCTCCCCGGCCACCCTGCTGGCCATGGGCAACTGGTTCAGCGACAAGTACGCCGAGGGCACCGTCGGCCGCCGCTTCTACGCCGGCTGCCAGAACGTGGACACCGTCGAGGCGCTCGCCGCCGAGCACGCCCGGGAGCTGTTCGGCGCCGCCCACGCGTACGTGCAGCCGCACTCCGGCATCGACGCCAACCTGGTCGCGTTCTGGGCGATCCTGGCCGACCGGGTGGAGTCCCCGGCGCTGAAGAAGGCCCAGGTGCGGCAGGTCAACGACCTCACCGAGGCCGACTGGTTCGCGCTGCGCCGGGAGTTGGGCAACCAGCGGATGCTCGGCATGTCCCTGGACGCCGGCGGCCACCTCACCCACGGTTTCCGCCCGAACATCTCCGGCAAGATGTTCGACCAGCGCAGCTACGGCACCGACCCGGCCACCGGGCTGGTCGACTACGACAGGGTCGCCGAGGCGGCCCGCGAGTTCAAGCCGCTGATCCTGGTCGCCGGCTACTCGGCGTACCCCCGGAAGGTCAACTTCCGGATCATGCGGGAGATCGCCGACTCGGTCGGCGCCACCTTCATGGTCGACATGGCGCACTTCGCCGGCCTGGTCGCCGGCAAGGTCTTCACCGGCGACTTCGACCCGGTGCCGCACGCGCACATCGTCACCACCACCACGCACAAGTCGCTGCGCGGCCCGCGCGGCGGCATGGTGCTCTGCCAGCCCGAGCTGGCCGACCAGGTCGACCGGGGCTGCCCGATGGTGCTCGGCGGCCCGCTGCCGCACGTGATGGCCGCCAAGGCCGTCGCCCTGGCCGAGGCCCGCCGCCCCGACTTCGCCGACTACGCCCAGCGGATCGTCGCCAACGCGCAGGCCCTCGCCGAGGGGCTGCTGCGCCGGGGCGGCAAGCTGGTCACCGGCGGCACCGACAACCACCTGGTGCTCATCGACGTCACCGGCTACGGGCTGACCGGCCGGCAGGCCGAGCAGGCGCTGCTCGACTCGGGCATCGTCACCAACCGCAACTCGGTCCCGCAGGACCCGAACGGCGCCTGGTACACCTCCGGCATCCGCATCGGCACCCCGGCGCTGACCACCCGCGGGCTGGGCCCGGCACAGATGGACGAGACGGCGGAGCTGATCCACACCGTGCTCAGCCAGACCAAGCCGGGTGCGAACCCGGACGGCACCCCGTCGAAGGCCAAGTACGTCCTCGACCCGGCCGTCGCCGACCGGGTCGGCAAGCAGGCCAGCGACCTGCTCACGGGCTTCCCGCTCTACCCGGCCGTCGACCTCGGCTGACCCGGGCACCCGCCCCGACGCCCCCGCCCGGCCCCGCCGCGCGGGGGCGTCCCCGTCCCGCCCTCGTCCCCGGCCGGCGGGCGGTGCGGGTGGGAGCGTCAGGGGCGGTGGGCGCGGTGGCGGCGGGCGCGGAGGCGGTGCAGGACGTCGGTGCCGCCCCGGCCGAAGTGGTCGTGCAGCGCGCGGTAGTCCGCGTACAACTCGTCGTAGGCGGCCGCCCGGGCCGGGTCGGGGTGCCAGGTCTCGCGGCGGGCGGCGCCCATCGCCGCCGAGGCGGCCGGCACGTCCGGGTACGCCCCGGCGGCGACCGCCGCGTGGATCGCCGCGCCCAGCGCCGCCGGGTGCGCGGAGTCGACCACGTGCAGCGGCCGGCCGATGACGTCGGCGTAGATCCGCAGCAGCAGCCGGTTGCGGGTCAGCCCGCCGGCCACGGTCAGCTCGTCGACGGCCACGCCGGCGGCGGTGAACGCGTCGACCACCGTCCGGGCGCCGAACGCGGTGGCCTCCAGCAGCGCCCGCCAGATCTCCTCCGGCCGGGCGGCCAGGGTCAGCCCCACCAGCACCCCGCTCAGCTCGTGGTCCATGAGCACCGACCGGTTGCCGCTGTGCCAGTCCAGCGCCAGCAGCCCGTGCCCGCCCACCGGCTGGTCGGCGGCGAGGGTGTCCAGCAGCTCGTACGGGCTCAGCCCGCGGCGGCGCGCCTCGTCGGCGTAGTCGGCCGGCAGGCCGGTGCGGACGTACCAGGCGAAGATGTCCCCGACGCCGCTCTGCCCCGCCTCGTAGCCCCACGAACCGGTGGTGACGCCGCCGTCGACCACGCCGCAGACCCCGGGCACCTCGTGGTACGCCGCCGCGTTCATGATCAGGCAGGTGGAGGTGCCGAGGACGGCGAGCATCCGGCCCGGCTCGACCGCGCGGGCAGCCGCGGCGGTGACGTGCGCGTCGATGGACCCGGCCGCGACGGCGGTGCCCACCGGCAGCCCGGTCCACCGGGCCGCCTCGGCGGTCAGCCCGCCCGCCCGGGCGCCCAGCGGCGCGAGCGGGCCGTCGATCCGGGGCAGCAGCCCGTCGAGGCGGGGGTGCACGGCGCGCAGGAACTCCGCCGACGGGTACCGCCCGTCCTGCCGCAGCCCCTTGAAGCCGGCGGCGGAGACGTTGCGGGTCTCCCGCCCGCAGAGCTGCCAGACCAGCCAGTCCGCCGTCTCGATGAAGCGCTCCGCGCGGTCGAAGACCGCCGGGTCCTCCTCCAGCACCTCCAGCGCCTTGGCGAGCTGCCACTCGGCGGAGACCCGCCCGCCGTAGCGGGGCAGCCAGGTCTCGCCGCGCGCGGCGGCGACGTCGTTGATCCGGGCGGCCTGCCGCTGGGCCGCGTGGTGCCGCCACAGCTTCGGATACGCGTGCGGCCGACCGGCCAGCTCGGGCAGCTCGCAGAGCGGGGTGCCGTCGGCGCGGGTGGGCAGCATCGTGCAGGAGGTGGCGTCGACGCCGATGCCGCGCACGTCCTCGGGGCGTACGCCGGCGGCCCGCAGCGCGGCGGGCACCGCGACCCGGAGCACCTCGCGGTGGTCGTCGGGGTGCTGCAACGCCCAGTCCGGCGGCAGCGGCGTCCCGTCGGGCAGCCGCTCCGTGATCACCCCGTGCCGGTACGCGTGCACGGCCTCGCCGCGCACGACGCCGTCGGCGACGTCCACCACGACCGCCCGGCCGGAGAGGGTGCCGAAGTCGACCCCGACGACGTGCCCGGGCACCCCGGCTGCCGGCTGCGCCACCGCTCCTCCTCCCGCCGCGCCGCTCCGGCGCCCGGCGGGGCGGCGGTTCAGCGACGGCGGGAGGCAACGCTACCGCAGTCGTTGATCCCAATACATCGACACACGTAGGCTCGGCGCCCCTCCACACACGCGTCACCCCATGGATCAGGAGCCGACAAATGCGCGAGAGCCCGGTTTCCTCAGCCAGGACCGCCGGGACTGACCGCCCGCCCCGCCCGGTCAGGCGATGGGCCGCTTCAGGTGGTAGCGGTGCACCTCGGTGCTGCCCTGGATGTTGTTCACGTCCTCGGCGGCGGAGACCAGCTCCCAGCCCTCCCGGCCGGCCCGGTTGAGGTGCGCGATCGCGGTGTCGCCGTACGCGGTGATGTCCCGACGCGTCCCGTCCGGGCCGTACCAGATGAAGCTGACATGGAAGTTGCGGCCCTGCCCCTGATAGCGGCGGACCAGCAACGCGTACTCCCAAGCGATCATGACGTCCATTATGGGTGTCCATCGAGGACGGCGAAACACAGGCAGTCGCGCTTTGCCGTGCGATGAACGCGGTGTGTCAGCGCCGAGATGCCGGGCCGCGACCGACTACTGTGGACGGCCCTGCGGGCGAGCTCTCAACCGACCCGCAGCGGTCCACCGGCGGATTCCCCGGCAGCCAGCTCGGCCCGCGTGGGCGGGTCGGCCCCCCGCCGACGGCAGGTCCAGGCGGCGACGTCGGCGGCGCGGCGGAGCACGACGGCGACGTCGTCCCGGCCCGCCGCCGCGAGTGCCCCGCGCCGCGCCGCGCCGAGCAGTCCCAGGTCACTCAGCGCGGCCAGCAGTCCCGCCGTGAACGCGTCACCGGCCCCGACCGTGTCCACCACCTCCACCGGCCGGGCGTCCACCCGCACCTCGCCGTGCCGGGTGGCCCCCCACGCCCCGCCGCGACCCCGGGTGACCACCACGAGGTGCGCGCCCAGGTCCAGCCACTCCCGCCCGACCTGCTCGTGCCCGCGCCCCGGATGGAGCCAGGCCAGGTCCTCGTCGCTGACCTTGACGATGTCGCTGGCCGCCACCAGGTCTTCGACCCGGCTCCGGACCGCCGACCGGTCCCCCATCAGCGACGGCCGGCAGTTCGGGTCGTAACTGATCATCGTGGTGGCCCGCCGGGCGTGCACCAGCGCCCGCACGTCGTCGGCGCCGGGCGGCAGGACCGCGCCCAGCGACCCGGTGTGCAGGCAGTCGGCGCCGACGCCGACGCCGGCCACGGCCGTCCGCGGGAAGGACCGCCACGCGATGCGGAAGTCGTACCCCGCCTGACCGTCCGCGTCCACATGCGTCCGGGCCACGCTGGTGCTCGGCAGGTCCGGCACCGAGGCGGGGTCGAGGCGCACGCCGTTGTCGGCCAGGTGGGCGCGGAGCAACCGCCCGTACGCATCGTCGCCGAGCTGGGTCAGCAGGGTCGTGGGCAGGCCGAGGCGGGCCAGGGCCACGGCGACGTTCGCCGGGCTGCCCCCGGGGTGGGCGACGGCCTCCCCCGGTGGGTCCTCGATCAGATCCACCAGGGCCTCGCCGACAACAGTGATCACAGTGGTCCTTTCCCGAGGCTGCGCCGAGCCCCGGCCATGTGCGGAGCGGCCCTCAGGCCGCGGTCCGGCCCGGGGTCTCCTCGAGGGTGGTCGCGCCCGTCATGATCGCCACCGCCTCCGGCATCGTGTGCGACGCCGGCGTCACCACGCCCGCGCAGCGACCCAGTCGCTGGATGTGGATGCGGTCGGCGACCTCGAACACGTGCGGCATGTTGTGGCTGATGAGGATGACCGGCAGCCCTCGCGACCGGACCTCCTCGATCATGCGGAGCACCTGGTTGGATTCCTTGACGCCGAGGGCGGCGGTCGGCTCGTCGAGCACGATCACCTTGCTGCCGAAGGCCGCTGCGCGCGCCACCGAGACCGCCTGGCGCTGCCCGCCGGAAAGCGTCTCGACCGCCTGCCCCACGTTCTGCAGGGTGCCGATGCCGAGGTCGGCGAGGGCCTGGGCGGCCTCGCGCCGCATGCCCTTCTGGTCGAGCATCCGGAAGATCGAGCCGAGGGGGCCGCGCCGGCGCTTCTCCCGGCCGAGGAAGAGGTTGGTCGCGATGTCCAGCGCCGGCGCCACGGCGAGCGTCTGGTAGACCGTCTCGATGCCGGCGTCCCGGGCGTCCTGCGGCCGCTTGAACTGCGTGGGCCTGCCCTCCAGGAACAGTTCTCCGGCATCCGGGGTCAGCGCGCCGGTCAGGCACTTGATCAGCGTCGACTTCCCCGCGCCGTTGTCGCCGATGACGGCCAGGACCTCGCCGGGATAGAGGTCGAGATCGACCCCGTCGAGACCGACGACCCTGCCGAACGTCTTGACCAGACCTCGCGCCGACAGCACCGGCGAGCGCCGCCGCGTGTCGGCCGCGCCGGTCCGCCCGTCGGGGGTGTGCGTGGTGGCGGTCATGCCCTCACCTTCCTGATCCACTGGTCGACGGCCACGGCGAGGATCACCAGCAGGCCCACGGCGAGGACGCGGTACTGGTCGTCGACCCCGGCCAGCGACAGTCCGCTGCGGAAGAACCCGACGATCAACGCGCCGAGCAGGGTCCCGAGCACCGCACCGCGCCCGCCGAACAGGCTGGTGCCACCGATGACCACGGCGGTGATGCTCTCCAGGTTCGCGTCGGTGATGGCGTTGGGGCTGGCCGCGCCGGCACGGCCGATGAGGATCCAGGCGGTGAGGCCGTAGATCGCGCCGGCGACGAGGTAGACGCTCAGCAGGACCCGGTCGACCCGGATGCCGGCGAGCCGTGCCGCCTCCTTGTCGTCGCCCACCGCGTAGACGTGCCGCCCCCAGGCCGTCCTGGCCAGCGCGTACCCGACCGCCAGGTAGAGCAGCACCACCGCGACGACGCCGGCCGTGATCCGGAACGGTCCCACCGGGAAGGACTCCCCGGTCCAGCTGAGCACCGGCGGAAGGTCGGTGGCCTGCACGCTCTGCCCGCCGGAGTAGAGCAGGCCGACGGCGGTGAAGACGCTGAGCGTGCCGAGCGTGACGATGAAGGGTGGCAGCTTCAGCCGGGTCACGAGTGCCCCGTTGAGCGCTCCCGCCGCCGCGCCGACCGCGATGGCGAGGAGGATCGCGAGCACGCCGGGAAGGCCCTGCCCCTCGGCCAGCTTGGCCGAGAGCATCATGGCCAGGATGACGATCGCGCCGACCGACAGGTCGATGCCCGCGGTCAGGATGATCAGCGTCTGGCCTACGGCGAGCGCGCCGATGACCGCCACCTGCTGCAGGACGAGCGACAGGGAGTTGGGCGAGGCGAACCGCGGGTTGATGGTGGAGAAGACGACGAACGAGACGACCAGCACGAGGAAGGGGCTGATCGCGGGGTGCGCGTGCAGCAGGTGCTGGACGCGTTGCAGCGGTGAGTGCCGGCGCAGGGCGAACTGCTGCGCGGCGGTGGTCGGTGGTGACGTGGTGGTCACGCGTACTCCTGCCGTTGTCGATGGCGGACGACCTGCCCGGCCGGGCCCCGGGATGCTTTCGGACACCCCGGCCGGGCGGCGGTGGCTCAGCCCCAGCAGCGCTGGGCGGCGTCGGTGCTGGTGATGCTCTCGACCCCGGTCGTCGCCTTGTCGGTGACCAGGGTGACGCCGGTGTCGAAGAAGTCCAGGCCGTCGGAGACCTTCGGCTTCTCGCCGCCGTTCGCGATCTTCTTGATCGCCTGCACGCCCAGCTCGGCCATCTTCAGCGGGTACTGCTGGGAGGTCGCGCCGATGACCCCGTCCTTGACCTGCCGTACGCCGTCGCAGCCGCCGTCGACGGAGACGACCAGGACGCCCTGGGTCCTGCCCGCGGCCCGGAGCGCCTTGTGCGCGCCGACCGCGGCGGGCTCGTTGATGGTGTAGACGACGTTGATGTCGGGGTTGCGGGTCAGGCAGTTCTCCATGGCCGTACGACCGCCGTCCTCGGCGCCGTTGGTCGGCTCGTTGCAGGCGATGGTGTAGGTGCCGCCGGAGTAGTTGCCCGTCTTCGCCTCGTCGCCGTTCTTCTTCCGGTCGGCGGTGTCGATGCCCATGCCGGTCAGGAAGCCCTGGTCCCGGTTGTAGTCGACGGAGACGACCTTGTCGTTGAACAGGTCCAGCATCGCGATGGTCGCCGGCTTGCCGCCGAGCTGGCTCGCGGTCCACTTGCCGATCAGCTCGCCGGCCTTGAAGTTGTCGGTGGCGAAGGTGATGTCGACGGTGTCGGCCGGGTCGGGCGGGGTGTCCAGCGCGATGACGTAGAGGCCGGCGTCCCGGGCCTTCTTGATGGCGGGGTTGACGCCGGGGCCGTTCGGGGTGATCAGGATGCCCTCGTCGCCGCGGGCGATGGCGTCCTCGATGGCCTGCACCTGGCCGGCCTCGTCGCCGTCCTCCTTGCCGGCGGCCAGGGTCAGCTTCACGCCCTCCGCCTCGGCGGCCTTCTTCGCGCCCTGCTGCATGGCGACGAAGAAGGGGTTGGTGGAGTTCTTGGTGATCAGGGAGACGGCGACGGTGCCGCCACCGGCGGAGCCCGCGCCGCCGGAACTGTCCCCGCAGCCGCCGGCGACCATGCTGGTGGCCGCGACGGCGGCGAGCAGCAGGGCGCCCCGACGGCGGCCCGTGCGCTGGATCATGTTCTCTCCTCGACAAGACATCCGGCCAGGATCGCCGGACCGGCTCGACAACGATGTCAGCGGAGTTTCCAGTGAGCAACGCCACGGTGTCAATACATCTTGATGCACTTTCTCGTAATCGTGTAGTAACACGCCGGGTGCCCTTGACAACGATGTCAGCTACCGCACAGCATTCGCTCCACGTTCGCCGCCCGGCGCGTCTCGACGGCGGGCGCCCCCCGAAGGACGGAGGAGTGTGGATGAGGGTCCGTCGATTGCTGGCCGCGGCGTTCACGACCGCGGCCCTGATGGCGACACTGCCCGGCACCACCGCCAGCGGCGCGCCGCCCGGCACCAGGGACGAGCCGCACCGACCGCAGATCCACTTCAGTCCCGAGCGGAACTGGATGAACGACCCGAACGGCCTGGTGTGGTACCAGGGCGAGTGGCACCTCTTCTACCAGTACAACCCCGAGGGCGCGCGGTGGGGCAACATGTCGTGGGGGCACGCGGTGAGCCGCGACCTTTTCCACTGGGAGGAGCTGCCGGTCGCGATCCCGTACTCGGCCGACGAGCACGTCTTCTCCGGCTCGATCGTGGTCGACGAACGGAACACCTCCGGCTTCGGCCGGCCCGGCGCACCGGCGATGGTCGCGGTCTACACCAGCGCGTACCCGGCGACCGGCATCCAGGCGCAGTCCCTGGCGTACAGCACCGACCGGGGACGCACGTGGACGAGGTACGCCGGCAACCCCGTGCTCGACCTCGGCTCGCGGGAGTTCCGCGACCCCAAGGTCTTCTGGGACGCCGACGCCGGCTACTGGGTCATGGCGATCGTGCTGGCCACCGAGCACAAGGTGCGCTTCTACCGCTCCGACGACCTCCGGTCCTGGACCCACCTGAGCGACTTCGGGCCCGCCAACGCGGTCGGCGGCGTGTGGGAGGTGCCGGACCTGTTCGAACTGCCGGTCGACGGCGACCCGAACCGCACGAAGTGGGTGCTGGTGGTCAACCTCAACCCGGGCGCCGTGGCCGGCGGATCGGGCGCGCAGTACTTCGTCGGCGACTGGGACGGCACCACCTTCACCGCCGACAACGTGGTGACGGGCGACCCGGCCCCGCCGACGGGGACGCTCCTCGCCGACTTCGAGGACGGCTACGCGGGCTGGACGGTCGAGAACGACCCGGCACTCGGGCCGGGGCCCTTCGGCGCCGCCCCGTACCCCGGCACGGTCCCCGGCCAGCAGCGGGTCAGCGGCTTCCAGGGCCGCGCCCTGGTCAACAGCTTCCTCGACTTCGACGCCCCGAAGGGACGCCTGGTCTCCCCCGAGTTCACGCTCCGGCAGGACTACCTGAACCTCCTCGTCGGTGGCGGCGCGCACCCGCACCTGCCCGACACGACCACCGCGTTCGTGCCCGAGGACGCCGAGCCGGTGCTCGACTTCGAGTTCCCCGACGGCCGGACGTACGAGCAGGCGGGCTGGACGGCGACCGGCGGCCTGCGCAACCGCGCACCGGTGGTGGGCCCGGCCCGGTCCGAGCGGGGCCACGTGGGCGACAAGCTGCTCACCACCTTCTTCGAGGCGGACACGACCACGGGCACGCTGACCTCGCCGGCGTTCACCATCGACCGGAACCACCTGAGCGTTCTCGTCGGCGCCGGCGGCCACCTCGGCACCGACACGCCCCGGACGGTGGTGGAGCTGCTCGTCGACGGCGAGGTGGTCCGCACCGGCACCGGAAACTTCTCCGGCTTCGTGAACTGGCGCAGTTGGGACGTGACCGAGTTCCGGGGCCGCAGCGCCCAGTTGCGCGTGGTCGACGAGCACACCGGCGGCTGGGGGCACCTGCTGGTCGACCACCTGATCGCCACCGACGCGCCGGTGCTGCCGAGGTCGGTGGAGACCGCAGTCAACCTCGTCGTCGACGGCGAGGTCGTCCGTACCGCGACCGGCAAGGACAGCGAACGCCTGGACTGGGTGGCCTGGGACGTGCGCGACCTGGCCGGCCGGCGGGCGCACCTGGAGATCAACGACTTCAACTCGGGCGGCTGGGGACACATCCTCGTCGACCACGTGATGGCCGGCGACCGGCCGGCGGCCAGCGAGCTGGAGCGCTACGACTGGGTGGACCACGGCAAGGACTACTACGCCGCCGTCTCCTACCACGGCGTCCCCGGGGGCAAGCGGATCCTGATCGGCTGGATGAACAACTGGCAGTACGCCGGCAACGTCCCGACCTCGCCCTGGCGCGGCGCCATGGCCCTGCCCCGGGAGTTCGGGTTGTCCACGATCGACGGTGCGGTCCGGCTGGTCCAACGACCGGCGGCACAGGTCCGCGGCCTGCGCGGCGACGGAACGGCCTTCACCCTGCGCGACGCCACCCTCGGACCCGGCGTAACCGACCTGCCGCCCGCCGCCGACGGCGACGTGCTGGAGATCGAGGCAGAGTTCGAGCTGCGCGACGCCGACCGCTTCGGCCTACACGTGCGCGGCGGCGGCGACGAACGGACGGTGGTCGGGTACGACGTAGCGGCACGACGCCTCTTCGTCGACCGGACCCGGTCGGGCCGGGTCGACGTCGGTCCGCTCTTCCCCGGCGTGCACAGCGGCCCGCTGACCGTGGACGGGAACCGCGTGCGGATGACAATCTACGTGGACCGCTCCTCCGTCGAGGTCTTCGGCGGCGCGGGTCAGACCACGATCACCGACCAGGTCTTCCCGGCGGCGTCCAGCGACCAGACCCGCCTGTTCGCCGAGGGCGGTCAGGTGGTGGTGCGCTCGCTCACCGTGCGGCCGTTGCGCTCGGTGTGGCGATAACCTGGGAGTCGATCATCGGCGGCCGGGGGTACGGTCAACGGCCCCCGGCCGCCGCAGCACCCGTCCGGTAGGAGCGCTCATGCACGGTGCCGCCTCCGCTACGTCGACCGCAACCCGGGCGCGACCCACGCTGCGGGACGTCGCGCTGCTCGCGGGAGTGAGCCCCAAGACCGTCTCGCGGGTCGTCAACGGCGAGGCGGGCGTCTCCGCCCCGAAGACCGCCGCCGTCCAGCGGGCGATCGCCCAACTGGACTACCGGCCGAACTTCACCGCGAGCAGTCTCCGCCGCACCAGCGGTCGCAGCGCCGCGATCGCGGCGGTGCTGGAGGACGTGGCCAACCCGTTCTCGGCCGCCCTGCACCGGGCCCTCGAGGACGCCGCGCGGGAACGCGGGGTGTTGATCTTCGCTGGCAGCGTCGACGAGGATCCGGCGCGGGAGCGGGACCTGATCCACGCCTTCACCATGCGGCAGGCCGACGCCCTGGTCGTCGCGCCGGCCAGCGACAACCAGAGCTACCTGGCCGGTGAGGTCGACGCCGGCACCCCGGTGGTGTTCGTCGACCGCCCGCCGGTGGGGCTGGCCGTCGACGCCGTCCTGACCGACAACCACGAGGGCGCCGCCATGGCCGTCGGGCATCTCGTCCGGCACGGCCACCGCACCATCGCGTACCTGGGCGACCTGCGGACCATCCCGACGGCCCGACAGCGGTTCCAGGGCTTCAAGGAAGCGCTCAGCGACCACGGCATCCCGCCGACGCCCTCACTCGCGGTGCACGACCTGCACACCGAGGAGCAGGCCGAGGAGGCCGTACGCCGGCTGCTGTCCGCACACCCCCGCCCCACCGCGCTGTTCACCTCCCAGAACCTCGTCACCATCGGCGCGATCCGGGCCCTGCAACAGCTCGGTCGCCAGCACGACGTCGCCCTGGTGGGCTTCGACGACTTCCCGCTGGCCGACCTGCTCCAGCCGGCGGTCACCGTCGTGGCGCAGGACCCGTCGGAGATGGGCCGCGTCGCCGCGTCGCTGATCTTCCGGCGGCTGGACGGCGAACAGTGGCCGCCCACCACCCACCTGGTCGCGAGCCGATTGATCCCACGCGGCTCCGGCGAGATCAGCGGGCCGTTCGCGGGGTGACCGCGAGCGCCCGCGACCGGGCGGTCGTCTCGTCGGCGACCAGCGCCGCCAGTCGGTCCAGGCCCAGGTCGATCTGCGCCGGGGTGACCGCGCTGACCGACAGCCGCAGCGCGTCGACCGGGGCGCCGTCGTCGTAGAAGTGCGCCATCGGCGTCCAGAGCAGCCCGTACTCGCGGGCGGAGCGGTGCAGCAACGCGTCGTCGACCGCGAACGGCACCGTGACCACCACGAAGAACCCGCCGGCCGGCACGTTCCAGCGCACCGGCGACGCGCCCGGCGGGAAACGCCGGGCCAGGCCGTCGACGAGGTGGCGCAGGTTCCGGCCGTACGCGGCCCGCTCCCGGGCGGTGGCGGCCACCAGGCTGCACCCGTGCTCCAGCAGCGCGCCGCCGACCACCGCCTGGGCGATCGCCGAGGTGTTCACCGTGACCATGCTCTTGATCTTGGCGAGCTGATCGGCGAACAGGCCCACCGAGCCGTCGGAGCCGGCGACGCGCTGGTCGGCGACCACGTAGCCCACCCGCGCGCCGGGCAGCACCGTCTTGGCGAACGAACCCAGGTAGACCACCCGCCGCGCGGTGTCCAACGCCTTCAGCGTCGGCAGCCGCCCCGCGTCCCCGGCCGGAAAGAGACCGTACGGGTTGTCCTCCAGCAGCAGCAGGTCCTCCTCGGCGGCGAGGTCGAGCAGCCGCCGCCGGTCGGCCAGCCCGATGCTCGTGCCCGACGGGTTGGCGAAGTCCGGCATCACGTAACAGGCGCGGGGGCGCAGCCCCGCCGCCCGGGCCCGGCGCACCTGCTCCCGCAGGTCGGCCAGGTCCACCCCGGCCGGGCCGCCGGCCACCGGCCGCACCGGCAGGTCCAGCAGCCGCGCGGCGCCGGTCAGCCCGACGTACGTCGGGGCGACGGCGAGCAGCACGTCGCGGGGGTCGGCCCGCAGCGCCCGCAGCACCAGGAACATCGCCTCCTGGCAGCCGACGGTCACCACGACCGCCTCCGGGTCGACCGTGATGTTCTCGTCGACGGCGAGGTTGCGGGCGACGAGGTGGTGCACGATGCCCTTGGTGCGGCCGTACTGGAACAGGGTCCGGTGCACCTGCGCGGGGCTCTGCCCGAGATCGTCGGCCAGGTGCCGGCGGAACGTCTCCAGGTGCCGGTGCGGCGCGGCGACGTCGAAGAACTCCTCGTACGGCCGGCCGGCCGCCAGCGACACCGCGTCGGGATAGTGCTGGGCCACCTCGTTGAGGAAGTTCATCGAGTTCAGCGCCGGGTCGTCGACCGCCGGATGCAGGTCGGCGACGTGCAGGTCCACCGGTTCGGCCACCGCTCAGCCCTCCCTCAGCACGCGCAGCTCGCGGACGGCCGCCGGGTCGGCACAGCCGGCCAACGCCAGCGCGTCGCGGAACTCGCCGGCCAGCAACTCCAGCGCCGTCTCCGCCCCGGCCCGGCCCCCGGCGGCGAGCGCCCACAGCAACGGCCGGCCGACCAGCACCCCCCGCGCGCCGAGAGCGAGCGCGCGCAGCACGTCCACGCCGCCGCGCACGCCGCTGTCCAGCAGCACCTCGCACCGGTCGGCCACCGCCGTCACCACCTCGGGCAGCACGGTGGCGGTGGCCGGTGCGCCGTCGAGCTGGCGGCCGCCGTGGTTGGACACCACCACCGCGTCCGCCCCGGCGGCCGCCGCCAGCTCCGCGTCGCGCGGGTCCAGGATGCCCTTCACCACCAGCGGCAGGGCGGTACGGCCCCGCAGCCAGTCCAGGTCGGCCCAGCCCAAGGCGGGCGCGAAGACCTCGCCGGTGTGCGCCGCGACGGCCGAGACGCCCGGGGTGGCGGCGTGTGCGAGCGCGTCCCGCCCTACCGGCAGGTTGGCGGCGACGACGTGCGGCGGGATGGCGAAGAAGTTGCGGACGTCGCGCAGCCGCCGGCCCAGGATCGGCACGTCCACGGTGACCATCAGCGCGCCGCACCCGGCCGCGTGCGCCCGGTCCAGCAGATCCGCGACGAGGGCCCGGTCCCGCAGCCAGTAGAGCTGGAACCAGACGGCCGCGCCGGTCGCCGCGATCTCCTCGATCGGCACGCTGCTCAGCGTGCTGGCCGCGTACGGCACACCGGCCGCGCCGGCCGCCGCCGCGAGCGCCGTCTCCCCGTCGGGGTGCACCAGCCGCTGGTACGCCATCGGCGCCACCGCCACCGGCAGGGCGCAGGGGGCGCCGAGCAGCCGCGCGTCGGTACGCGGGGCGGCCACGCCGCGCAGCACGCGGGGCAGCACGGCCACCTGGTCGAGGGCGCGCCGGTTGGCGGCGAGGGTGGTCTCCGTGCCGCTGCCGCCGTCGACGAAGTCCCACACCTCGGGCGGGAGCACCGCCCGGGCCCGCTCGGCGAAGTCGGCCAGCCCGGCGGGCGCGGGCGGCTCGCCGGGCGGCACGTCCTGCCGGGGCAGCACGGTCTCAGCCATCGCTCGCCCCCGTTCCCGCCGCCGGCCGGCTCGACGCCGGGCGGGAACCCGCGGCCGCCGCCACCGTTCCCGGGCCGGCATCGCCGGTCGGGAGGCCGAACCGCGCCCGCAGGAATTCGGCGGCCCGGTCCTGGGCGCGGCGGCCGTCGTCGAACGCGCCGGGCATGGCGAAGAAGCCGTGGATCATGCCGGCGTACCGGGCGAGGGTGGTGGGCACGCCCGCGTCGCGCAGCCGGTGGGCGTACCGCTCCCCCTCCTCGCGCAGCGGGTCGTGCTCGGCGGTGATCACCAGCGCCGGCGGCAGGCCGCTCAGGTCCTCGGCGAGCAGCGGCGAGGCCAGCGGGTGCCGCGCGTCGGCGGGGTCGGCGAAGTAGTGGCCGCGGTACCAGGCGACCGAGCGGCGGTTGAACAGCAGGGGGTCCTCGCCGTCGCCGCCGGGTTCCCCGGTCTGGTCGGTGTTCGGGTACACCAGCAACTGGGCGGCGAGCGCGGGCCCGCCGCCGTCGCGGGCCAGCAGGGTAACGGCCGCCGCGAGGTTGCCCCCGGCGCTGTCCCCGCCGACCGCCAGCCGCCGCGGGTCGACGCCGAACTCCTCGGGATGCGTGGCGATCCACCGGGCCGCCGCGTGGCAGTCGTACACGGCGGCCGGGAACGGGTGCTCCGGGGCCAGCCGGTAGCCGACAGTGACCACCTGGCAGGGCACCGCGTTGGCCAGCCGCCGGCAGATGCCGTCGGCGGTGTCGACGCTGCCCAGCGTCCAGCCGCCGCCGAAGAAGTAGACCAGGGTGGGCAGCGGCCCCTCCCCCGCCGGCCGGTGGATGCGCACCGGCAGGTCGCCGGCCGGGCCGGGCACGTGCGTGTCGCGTACCTCGTGCACCGGCTCGACCGCGCCGCCGCCGGCGCGGATCGCGGCGAGGTCGGCGGCGCGGGCCTCGGCGAGGGTCTGCGTGTACAGCGGCGGGATGCCGGCCGCCGCGCGGGCGGTCCGGTACGCCGCGACCTGCGGGTGGACGCTCACGCGGCCTCCCCTCCGGCGTGGACCAGCAGCTTGTCGATGCCGCGCAGGAACAGGCTGCCGCTGTACGTCGGCGGCTCGGCGACCGCGAGCCGGGGGAAGCGGGCCAGCAGCTTCGGCAGCGCGAGCCGGCCCTCCAGCCGGGACACCGCCGCGCCGAGGCAGAAGTGCAGGCCGACGCCGAAGGCGAGCGACGGCGGGCCGGGCCGGCGCGGGTCGAAGCGGTCCGGCTCGGGGAACCGGGCCGGGTCGCGGTTGGCGGCGGCGATGATCAGCAGGACGTTCTCGTCCCGCGCGACCGGCACCCCGCCCAGCTCGGTGTCCCGGGGCGCGGCCCGGGCCAGGAAGTGCACCGGGGCCTCCAGCCGCAGGATCTCGTCGACGGCGCCCCGGGCCAGCGCGTCGTCGCCGGGCAGCGCGGCGGCCACGTCGGGGTGCGCCAGCAGCAGCGGCAGGCCGTTGCTGAACATGTAGACGGTGGTGACGAAGGCGGCGTTGAACAGCACGATCAGGTTGCTGACCAGCTCGTCGGCGGTGAGCCCCACGTCGCCGGAGTCGACCGCCTCCACCAGCCCGCTGATCAGGTCCTCGCCCGGCTGGCGGCGCCGGTGGGCGATCAGGTCGGCGTAGAAGTCGCGCAGCTCGGCGGCAGCGGTGTTGGCGGCGGCGAGCCGCTGCGGGGTCTTGCCCGCCACGTCCAGGAACTCGTCGATCCGCTCCACCCGCTGCCGGTAGAAGTCCAGCTCACCGGCGGGGATGCCGATGAACTCGGCCATCACCAGGGCCGGCATCGGGTACGCGAACTCCGCCACGAAGTCGAACCCGGTCTCCCCGGCGTCGGCCATCCGGTCCAGCAGTCCGTCCACGACCCGGTGCACGGCCGGTTCCAGCGCGCCCAGCCGGCGCGGCGTGAAGGTCTTCGCGAAGACCGCCCGCACCCGGGTGTGGTCGGGCGGGTTGACGAACATCATCGAGGTCTGGAGGGTGCGCAGCACCTCCTGCTCCTGCCAGCCCGGCGGCGGCTGCTTGTACCACTCCGGGTCGCGCAGCACCTGGCTGACCAGTTCGTAGCCGACGGCGACGGCGGCGACCGACCGGTGCTCGGCGCGCGCCGGCACCGGGCTGACCGGCCCCAGCTCGTGCAGCCCCGCGTAGCAGGGATACGGGTCCTGCCGGCCCTCGTCGCTGTAGAGACGGGTCAGCAGTTGCGTGACGTCCACGTCGATCGGTCTCCCCCCCCCAGGAACGGTGGCGCGGACGGCGGGGGTGGCCCCGCCGCCCGCGCCGGATGTCACAAGCCGAGCAGTCGCAGCGGCACGGCGTCGGCCATCGCCTGGTTGCCGGCGTCGTTCGGGTGGATGTGGTCACCCGAGTCGTACGCGGGCAGCAGCCGGCTGGGCTGGGCGGGATCGCGCAGCACCCGGTCGAAGTCGAGCAGCCCGTCGAACTCGTCGCTGCCGCGCAGCCACGCGTTCACCGCCTGCCGGGTGGCCTCCTTCTCGGGCGTCCACACCCCCGGGTTGCCGTGCCCCTCGTACGGGGTGAGCGTCGACACCAGGCTGCGCAGGCCGCGCGCCTTCACCTGCTGGTTGACCTGCCGCAGCGAGGCGATGATGCTCTCGGCGGAGTCGCCCGACATCCAGATGTCGTTGATGCCCAGGTGGGTGACGACGGTCCGGGCGTCGGTCTGGGCGAAGACGTCCTCGTCGAGCCGGGCCAGGGCGTTGGGGCCCAGCTCGTGGTAGCCGGGGAAGCCGCCCGCGCCGGGCTCGGTGCCCTCGTGGTTGAGCCGGTTGCCGGCCAGGCTCAGGTTGAGCACGCCCGGGGTGCGTACGTCGGGGCGGGCGTCGACGAGGCGGTCGGCGAGCAGGTCCGGCCAGCGCCTGTTGGCGTTGACGGTGCTGCCGTTGCCGTCGGCGATCGAGTCGCCGAAGACCACCACCGAGCCGGGGCTGTGCCGGCGCTGCACGTCGATGCCGGACAGGAAGAACCAGCAGCAGTTCGGCCGGATGGTGAACCCGGCGCCGTCGGCGGCGGAGGTGAGGTCCGTGGCGCCGATGAAGTTGGTCTGCCGGGACTGGCCGTGGAAGGTCACCGGCCCGGTCGGCGTCGGGAAGTGCAGGGTCACCACCAGATCCTGCTGGTCGCCGACGGGCAGGGCGACCGGGTCGCTGAGCAGCTCGGCGCCGCGGTTCATGGTGGCGGAGGTGGCCCCGTCGAAGGTCAGCTCCCGCAGGGTCGAGGTGTCGATGTCGGACAGGTCGTCGGGGGTCGCGGTGTTCGGCTTCGCCACGGTGGCGCGGCCGACCTTGACGGCCTGCTCGCCGTACATGTTGCTCAGTCGCACCCGGAACTGCGGTCCGCCCACGCTGGTGTGCACGACCATCCGGACGCTCTGGTTGTTGAGGCCGTTGTTGGTCAGGCCGGTCGCGTTGCCCCGGGTGACCGCGGCCGCCCAACTGCCCGCCCAGACCGTCCGCTGCTGGCGGGCCGCCTCGGCGTCCGGCGGGCCGGCGCTGGCCACCACCGCAGGGGTTCCCGCGATCAACAGCGTGGCCGCGGACGCGATGACAGGCCATCTCTTCGGGGTCGACATTGAACCTCCATCGTTGGCAGCCCAGGGCCGTCCGCTGACGGCACCGCCTGGACGATGGTCCAGAAACCTAGCCGCCCCGTTTTACGGGCGTCAATCAACCTGATCGACGTGATCAAATGTCCTCCGGTCTGGCCGGAACGCCGTTCGGTCTCTGTCCCGTGACAGGCGGTGGTGCCTACGCTCACGGACGGCGGCGGTGCGGTCGCCGAGGCGCGCGCCCACCCGCCGCGCCGGCGATCTGGCCCGCCGACGCGGTGTACACGTCCCCGGGTTGGCCGGCGGACGGCCACTCCTCTTCGCCGATGGGGGCTGCGGGATGACTGACGGACCGGAGCGACGGGACGGCTACGTACACCGGGCACTGGAGCTGTTCGCCGACTTCGGTGACCGGGAGGCGCTGGTCGGCGACGGGCACCGGCTCAGCTACGCCGACGTCGCCGCCGAGGTGCGCCGGCTGGCCGCGACGCTGCGCGGGCACGGCGTACGGCCGGGCGACGGGGTGCTGGTCGCGCTCGGCAACCCGGTGGAGGCGCCGCTGGTGCAGCTCGCCCTGCACCTGCTGGGCTGCCGGACGATGTGGATCGCGCCGGTCACCTCCCGCCGCGAGGTGGACGAGTTCGTCCGGCTGGCCCGCCCCGACGCCTTCGTCTACGACGCCCGCGACCCCGCGAGCCTGGGCCCGGAACTGGCCGCCGGGCTGCCCGGCGTGCCGGTCTTCTGCCTGGGTCCGGGCGGCGCGGGCCGGGACCTGACCGCCGGCGGGCCCCCCACGGCGGGGGACGACCTGCCGGCGCGACCGCCGGCGCCGGAGTCCTTCCTCCAGACCAGCGGCACCACCGGCACGCCCAAGCTGGTGCACCACCGGGAGAGCTTCTACGCACAGATCCTCGCCCTGGCCGCCGACTTCCGCGCGGCCGGGTACCCGCTGCTGCGGCACCTGTCGCACTCGCCGATGTGGCTGGCCAGCGGCCAGATCACCACGCTGTTCAACCTGTTCACCGGCGGGGTGCTGTTCCCCCGCGACGGCTGGGACCCGGCGCGGTTCATCGAGACCGTCGGGCGGGAGCGGATCAACTCCACCTTCGTCACCCCGCCGATGCTCTACGAGGTGCTCGACCACCCGGCGCTGGACGGCGCGGACTTCTCCGCCATGTTCATGTTCAACGTGGGCGCCGGGCCCGCCGCGCCCGCCCGCCTGCGCCAGGCCATCGCCCGCTTCGGCCCGGTGCTGCGCATCGTGTACGGACTCAGCGAGGCGGTGGTGATCACCGCCCTGCCGGGGCTGACCGACGACCCGGAGCACCCGGAGCGGCTGCGCTCCTGCGGTCGGCCGTACGGGGACGTGCGCGTCGAGATCCGCGCCGAGGACGGCACCGTGCTGCCGCCCGGCGAGAACGGCGAGGTGTGGGTGCACACCGACCTGCGTTTCGCCGGCTACCACGGCCGGCCCGAGCTGACCGCCGAGACGCTGGTCGACGGCTGGGTCCGCACCCGCGACATCGGGCACGTCGACGCCGACGGCTACCTCTACCTCGTCGACCGGTTGCAGGACCGGATCCTCACCCGGCGGCGTAGCTGGCCGATCTACTCCCGCCCGATCGAGGACCTCCTGGCCGGGCACCCGCAGGTCCGCGCGGCGGCGGTGATCGGCGTGCCGGACGAGGTCGCCGGCGAGCTGCCGTACGCCTACGTGGTGCCGGCGCCCGACGCGACGGTGACCGCGCGGGAGTTGATCGACCTGGTCACCGCCGCGCTCAGCGACACCTGGGCGCCGGGCGGGGTGGAGTTCGTCGACCGGCTGCCGCTCAACCGCTCGAACAAGGTGGACAAGCGCGCGCTGCGGGCCCGGTACGCCGAGGCCCACCCGAGCGCGGTGGAGCACCCGGAGGCGTCGATCGGCAGCCTGGCGTGACGCCCCGGCGGGAACTGACCACCCTGGTCGCCGCCGACCTGATCTCGAACCTGGGCAGCCGGGTCTCGGTGGTGGCGATCCCGTGGCTGGTGCTGGAGACCACCGGCAGCCCCGCGAAGATGGGCGTGGTGGCCGCCGCCGAGACGCTGCCCTACCTGCTCTCCGGCGCGCTGGGCACTCCCTGGGCGGACCGGATCGGGCTGCGCCGCACCTCGATCCTGGTCGACGTGGGCAGCGCGGGGCTGATGGTCGCGGTGGCCCTCACCCCGTGGCTGGGCTTCGGCGCGCTGGTCGCGCTGGTCGCCGTGGTCGGCGCGCTGCGGGGCGTCGGCGACCGGGTCAAGCACGTCATGTTCCGCCCGGCCGCCGAGGCCGCCGGGGTGCGACTGATCCGGCTCACCTCCGTCTACGACGGGCTCGGCCGGGTGGTCACCCTCCTCGGCGCGGGGCTGGGCGGGCTGCTCATCTGGTGGTTCGGCGTGACCCAGGCGATCCTCATCGACGCCGCCAGCTTCGCCGTCTGCGCGCTGCTGGTCGGGCTCCTCGTCCGACCGCCGGCGCCCCCGGCGGCGCCCGGGCGGCCGGAGGGCTACCTGCGCGCGCTGGCGGGCGGGTTCCGCTACCTCGGCCACGACCGGATGCTGCTGACCATGCTGCTGGTGATCTCGGCGCTGAACATGGTGGTCAACGCCAGCGTCGCCGTCTACATCCCGCTCTGGGTGGCCGACGTGCTGCGCAGCCCGGTCGGGCTGGGCCTGGTGCTGGGCGCGTTCTCCGCGGGCGCCCTGCTGGGGAACCTGCTGTTCACCGCGTACGGCCCGCGGCTGCCCCGGTACCTGGCCTTCGTGGTCGGGGCGGCGGTCAGCGGCGCCCCGCGGCTGCTGGTCCTGGCGCTGAGCGAGGAGCTGGCGGTGGTGCTGGCGGTGACGTTCGCGTCCGGCATCGGCATCGCGGCGGTGAACCCGCTGCTCGGCGTGGCGATCTACGAGCGGGTGCCACCCGAGTTGCAGACCCGGGTGATCGGGCTGGCGGGGTCGCTGGCGTTCGCGGGCCTGCCGCTGGGCGCGCTGCTGGGCGGCTGGTCGGTGACCGCGCTCGGCCTCCGCCCCGCTCTGTTGGTGATGACCGCGTTCTGCCTGGTGGTCACCCTGCTGCCGCTGCTGCCCGGCCTCCGCCCCCGGTCGGCCCCCGCGACGGCCGAGCGGGAACCGCGCGTCGTCGGTCAGGCGTAGGGTCCGGACATGGCCACGTGGGACGACGTACGCCGGATCGCGCTGGGGCTGCCGGAGACCAGCGAGCACCCCTCCTACCAGGGGGCCCCGGCGTGGAAGGTCCGGGACCGGGCGTTCGTCTGGGAGCGCCCGCTGCGCCGCGCCGACCTCGACGCCCTCGGGGCGGCGGCGCCCGACGGCCCGGTGCTCGGCGTGCGCGTGCCGGACCTGGGGGCGAAGGAGGCGCTGCTCGCCGACGACCCCGGCGTCTACTTCGCCACCCCGCACTTCGACGGCTGCCCGGTCGTCCTGGTCCGGCTCGACCGGATCGACCCCGACGAGCTGACCGAGCTGGTCGTCGAAGCGTGGCAGGAGCGTGCGCCGAAGCGCCTCGCGGCGGCGTACCGGGCCGGGCAGCACGTCTGATCCGCCCCGGCGCGCCGGCCGCCAGCGGGCGGGGCGACGTCAACGCGGCAACGCCGCCGAGACCGCCTCCTCGGGGGTGGAGACGTGCAGCGGGCCGTCGACGGCCACACCGTCGGCGTCGACGATCCGCCACCCGCCGAGCACCACCACCGGGATGCCGCCGCGCCGCATGCCCAGGGCCACCTCCGACAGCGTCCCCCACGAGCCGCCGACCGCGATCACCGCGTCGGCGCTCCACACCAGGATCGCGTTGCGCGCCTGGCCCATGTTGGTGACGACCGTGGCCGACACGTCCGCCACGGGGCCGGGCGCGGTGCCGTCGTCGGGGCGTACGCCGACGACCAGGCCGGCCCGGGAACGGGCGCCGGCGGCGACGGCGGACATCACCCCGCCACCGCCCCCGCAGAGCACGGTGGCGCCGCGCTCGGCGAGCAGCTCGCCCACCCGGCGGGCGTACGCCAGCTCGGCGCCCGACGCGGTCGCCGGCCCGCACACCGCCACCTGCACCATGCCGCCATGATGCCCGACGCGACGTGGCGCCCCGGCGGGATCCGCCGGGGCGCCACGGTCGGTCGGGTCAGAACACGGAGACGCCGTACTTGCTGAGCGCCTCGGTGACGGGCTGGAAGAAGGTGGTGCCGCCGGTGCGGCAGTTGCCGCTGCCGCCCGAGGTCAGGCCGAGCGCGATGCTGCCGGAGTAGAGCGGGCCGCCGCTGTCGCCGGGCTCGGCGCAGACGTTGGTGGCGATCATGCCCCGCACGGTGCCCTCGGCGTACCGGACGGTGGCGTTGAGGCCGGTGACCGTGCCGCTGTGGGTGCCGGTGGTGCTGCCCCGCCGGGTCACCTGCTGGCCGACGGACGCGTTCCCGGCGGCGGTGATGTCCTGCGAGCCCACCGAGCCGTCGATCGCGATCGAGGTGTTGGTGTAGCGGACGATGCCGTAGTCGTTGCCCGGGAAGCTGGTGCCGGTGCGGTCGCCGAGCTTGGTGCTCTGGGCCGAGTTGGCGTACCAGGCGGAGACCACGTCCGTGCAGTGCCCGGCGGTGAGGAAGTAGTAGGTGCTGCCGCTGCGCACGTTGAAGCCGAGCGAGCAGCGGTAGCCGCCGCCGTAGATGGCGTCGCCGCCGGAGATCCGCATGCTCAGTGTGCCGGCGAGCGGGGTGACCCGGGCCGTGCCGCCGGCGGCGGCCACCGCGGCGCGGATGCGGGCCGACTGGGCGGCGCCGACCGTGCTGTCCACGCCGACGACCACCTGGTTGCTGACCGGGTCGACCCAGAGGGCGGTGCCGGTGACGCCCAGGTCGACCCGGGACTGCGCGGCCTCCAGGGCGCGCGTGCTGTGGGTGACCAGGCGGGCGACGCCGCCGGCGGCGCGGACCCTGGCGGCGGCGGCCTCGTCGGTGACGGCGACGACCGTACGCCCCGAGGCGGCGTCCACGTAGGAGCCGGCGGTGCGGTCGGGACCGAGGCCGGCGGCGAGGCTGGCCGCTCCGTCGGCGGTCAGGACGGCGGGCGCGGCGTGGGCCGGCGACACGGCCATGGTGGCGCCGAGGCAGGCGACGGCGACGGCGGACATCACGCCACGTCGAGTGAGTCTCACGCGTTCCTCCAGGGAGGGCTGGACCGACTGTCTATCGATCGATGGACACATATTTCCATCGGCCGCACAGGAGGTAAAGGGCTCGACGCCGATCGTTGTCGCCACTCGTCACGAGGAGCGCACGAGCGTCCACCTGGCGGAGGCCGCCTGCCCGACGGGCCGCTGGCCGGCGGCGACCCGGTCGACTAGCGTGCGCTCATGCCATCGACGCTGACCGAATCGACGGATCCGTGGTGCCTCCGCGACGGGGAGAGCGTCGCCCTGCTGCGCGACCACCCGTGGCGGCGCTTCGCGGTGCTCGGCGACAGCGTGGCCGAGGGGCTCTGCGAGCCCGTCGACGGCTATCCCGAGGTGCAGTGGGCGGACCGCGTCGCCGCCGAGCTGCGGGCCGTCCGGCCGGAGCTGGCGTACCTGAACCTCGGGCTGCGCGGGCTGCGGGCGCACGAGGTGCGCGCCACCCAGCTCGCCCCGGCGCTGGCGTTCCGGCCCGACCTGGCGCTGGTGGTGTGCGGCGGCAACGACGCCTTCCACCCGGCGTACGACGCGGACGCGGTCGACGCCGAGCTGACCGCGATGATCGAGGCGTTGCGGGCCGCGGGGGCCGACGTGATCACCGTCGGCATGTTCGACGTCTCGCACAGCCCGGCCGTGCCCGAGCGGCACCGGGCCGGCCTGGCCGAGCGGATGCGGCGGCTCTCCGCGCACACCGGCGCGCTCGCCGAACGGCTCGGCACCCTGCACGTGCGGCTCACCGACCACCCGCTCACCGCCGACCCGTCGATCTACAGCAGCGACGGCCGGCACGGCAGCGCCCGCAGCGACGCCGTCGCCGCCGCCGAGACCGTCCGCCGCCTCGGCGCCCACCTCACGAC
This sequence comes from Micromonospora sp. NPDC047730, assembly GCF_043204765.1. Lineage (NCBI taxonomy): Bacteria > Bacillati > Actinomycetota > Actinomycetes > Micromonosporales > Micromonosporaceae > Micromonospora > Micromonospora sp. NPDC047730. The sequence continues at coordinate 93,068 of NZ_JBIDCU010000011.1, forward strand.
CGCCCGAAGCGCGGACGGGGCGGCTCGGTGAGGATCCCCGCGGCTGCTGCTCCTTCCCCCTGTCAGGCCGGCTGGCTCACTGACTCCCGGGGCGCCGTCGCGGCGGTGCGCCGGATCATGCGGGGCGTGACCCTCCGATAGGCGCGCGGGTCGACGGGCAGCAGCCACTGGCGGGCGCGGGCCAGCGGGCCGAGGTTGAGCCCGAGGTCGTCGAGCACCTCGTCGATGTTGTGCATCGAGAACGGGATGATGCTCGTGCCGCGGGCGTGCTGCCCGTTGGTCCGCGCCGCCATCCAGGCCAGCCGCGTACGCACCTGCTCCCGCATCCGCTCCCTGGACGGCAGCGCGATCCCTCCCCGTAGATGGGCGGCCGTCCAGACCGCTGCCATCTCGGCGCTCAGCGGGCTGAAGAACGAGGAGTCGTAGCCGGCGAAGGTCAGGTGCGGGACGTCGACCGGCAGGATCTGGCGGTGGAGCATGAAGTTGCCGTCGTCGTCTTCGAGCCGGGCGTGCAGGGCGGCGTCGAAGAAGGGCACGTGCTGCCGGAACCCGGTGCCGCAGATGACCAGGTCGGCGGGGAGCACCGTGCCGTCCGTGAGCCGGGCGGCCGGCCGCCCCCCGTCGACCAGGAGTTCGCCGATCTGGCGATCGCGGTGGACGCTGATCCGACCGTCGGCGACCCGCTCGAAGAAACCGTCCGTCGCGAGGCTGACGGTGCTTCGCGCGATGTCCTCGAAGGTCCCGTTCGGCACGAGACCCAGCTCGCGCAGCTTGAGCTGCCGGGTCGCGACCGACCCCACGCTGTCGAGCATGCCGCGGCGCAGACCGTTGCCCGGGCCGTGCAGGAACCGCTCGAAGCCCTGCACGCGGATGTACCGGAACAGCGCCTCACCCATCCGGGTGAGCAAAAGGTACTTGTAGTTGACCGCTCCGCCGAGCTTCTTGGGCATCTTCCACAGCAGTTGGCGGGCGACGACGTGGGTCCGCGCGGCGACGTCGCTCAGCGGGACCGCCACGTCGCAGGACGACTTGCCGTACCCGACGACGAGGACGTGCTTTCCCCGCGCCGCCTCGAGATCGTGGAACTCCCCGCAGGCCAGAACACGTCCCCCCGCGGCGACGAAGTCCGCACGGCCCTCGAAGGGCGGGATGAGCGGCTCGGAGAAGATGCCGTTGGCGACGACGAGGTGGTCGTACCGCTCCCAGGTCGCCGGGTCCCGCCCACCCGTCGGTCGTGACGCGATCAGCCACGCGGTCTCGTCGTCCACGAGTTTCGCGGCGACGACCTCCGTGGAGAGGCGCAGGACGGGGCGGAGCCCGAACCGGTCCACGTAGCTCTCGACGTACTGCTGAACCTGCTCGCCCGACGGCCACTGCGGGTAGTGAGCGGGCATCGGCAGGTCGGAGAGGTGGTAGGTGCCCTTGTTGTTCTGCGTGCGAAGGCCGGGGTATCTCCGGGTGCTGCTCCAGACGCCTCCGACGTCGGGCGCCTTCTCGAACACGGAGACCTCGAAGCCACTCTGCCGCAGCACCTTCGCTGCGCTCAGGCCGGCGAATCCAGCACCGACGACGGCGATCCTCATGGCGAACCTCCACAGACTCTGCGACCCGTTGACGGGAGCCGCGACAGCGGGGCGCCGGCGGCGATCGCACGCTAACGAGCACGACGGCAGGGCTGCTATCCGCTGGACGCGCGCGGCATCCGCATCGCGCAACTTGGGCACTTTTCCCGGCGCCCTTGGTGTCGGGTTTGGAGCACGCCTCTGCTGATCACGCTGCCCCCGGTCCTAATCTCGGCACAGCAGGGCGTCTCGGCGCGGGGCCGCCGGTCCGGGCGAACCGACGGTTCCGTGCGGGTCACCGGCGATGCGCAGCCGCCCCGGCCCCATCAGGAGGTGCCAGATGGCTGCCACGACGGTCAGGACGGACGACATCGAGCGCGCCCGCACGGAGGTCGGTCGTGTCTTCTGTCCGCACCGGCTCACGCCCCAGCCGGGCGTCCGCAGCGTCCGCCTGCGAATGACGGCCCGCCGGTCGGGCGGCGTGGGCGTCGTCGACCTCGACTACGCGCAGGCGGTGCGGATCCAGCCGGCCGCGCTGGAGACCTTCTACCTGGTGCAGATTCCCCGTGGCGGCCGGGCGGAGGTCCGGCACGCCGGGCGTACCGTGGCCTCCACGCCCGACACCGCCTCCGTCCTCTCTCCCTATGACGCCTCGGACATGCACTGGTCCGAGGCGTCTCCGCACCGGATCTTCTACGCCGACCGGCAGACGGTCGACCGGGAACTCGCCCGACTGCTGGGCCGACCCGTGGACGGCCAGGTCCACTTCGACGTCGGCATGACCATGAGCACGCCCGCGGCGGTGGCCTGGGCCCGCGGGGTGGACTTCCTCGCCGAGGAGCTGTCCCAGCCGAAGGGCGCCTCCCTCCTCGACCACCCGCAGGTCGTCGGCCGCTTCGAGCAGGCGCTCATCGGCAAGTTGTTGCTGACCCACCGCCACACGTACACTGACCTGCTCGCCGGGCCGGCGAGGCACCCGGCACCCGGGCGCCTCGTCCGACGCGCCTGCGCACTGATGACGGAGCACCACGGCGAGGCACTGACGGTCGGCGACGTCGCGGAGGCACTTCGGGTGAGCGTACGGACGCTGCAGGAATGCTTCCGCCGCGAGCTACAGACCACCCCGATGGCGTACCTGCGCGCCCGCCGGCTCGACGCGGTCCACGCCGCGCTGCGCGCGGCCGGACCCGGGGCGTCCGTGACGACCGTCGCCCTCGACCACGGATTCGCCCACCTCAGTCGCTTCGCCGGCGAGTACCGGTCCCGCTTCGGGGAGTCGCCTTCCACAACCCTCCGTCGCTGACCACGCCCCGCCGGGCCTCGATCTCGCATCGGGGCTGGCGACCGGTCAGGGCATCGACAGGCTCCTGGGCCAGCCGTTCAGGTGGGAGAACTGACGGAGGTACCGTTCGCAGGCGCTGACGAAGTCGTCACTGCCAGGGGGTAGGCGGGTCGCGGCGATGACGTGGGCAGGATCGGACGAGCGGGGCCGCAGCATGCCGATCTGTTCGTCGACGAACTCCCCGCCGGCGCTGCTGGCGACGGCCAGCGCCAGGGCCGTCGCCGTGACGACACCGACGCAGGTGCGGCTGGGGCTGAGGACGGCTTCGACTCCGCCGCCGGCCTCAGACAGGTGGTGGATGACCATCATCCACACCGTGTCGTTTCCGCCGGAGACGTCGACCTCGTAGTGGACCGAGTGCGATATCGCGTCGACCTCGTGGTCGACGGATTCACCGATGACGGTGGACCGCAGTTCCGCCCGATCCACCTGCCGGCCCTCGGAGAGGCGTCGTCCCTGCTCGTAACGCCGGTCAGCGAGGAGGCGCAGCCGCGGTGCCGCGTCCAGCCCGAGAAGCTCGGCGAGCGTGCCCTGCGCCGCGTCCATCACGGTGGCGAGTGTGAGTGGCCGCGGCAGGGTGGCCTCCAGGTCGACGGACATGCCGAGAGGATAGCGACCAGTGGCGGGCCGGTAACCCCGGGCGGCCACGACGGCTCAGGCGAGCTGGGCCAGCGTCCGGGTGATGTTGTGCTCGACGATGGCCAGCATGCCGGCCCGGTCCGGGAAGTCGCCGTCGAGCAGCCGCAGCGGGCCCGCCACCAGCGACAGGTGCAGCGCGAGCCGATAGAGGCGCAGCCGGTGCCCGTCGAGACCGTCGACGGCCAGCGCGGGGTAGTCGTCGCCGAAGCGCAGTTCGAGGAAGGCATGCTCCCACTCCACGTCGAGGAACGTGGCGCCCTCGATGTCGACCAGCACCGGGCGGTCCCGGTCGTCAACGAGCACGTGGTCCGGGCCGAGTTCACCGTGGACCAGGCCGTACCGGGATCGGGGCGGCACGGCGGCGTACCGCTCGGCGAGGGCGTCGGCGAGGCGCTGCCGCACGGCCGCGATCCGCTCGACGCGGGCGGCGGCCTCGGCCAGGTCGCGCAGCGCCCGGTCGAGGACGAGCCGCTCCACCGGCCGGCCCGGCACCGGCCCGTCGAGCCCCGGCCGGCCGTACCGGTCGCGCCGGCGGGCGTGCATGCTCCGGACGGCGTCGCCGAGCCGGGCCAGCACCGCCTCGGCACGTCGCGGATCGTGCCGGCGCAGGTCCTGCAGGGTGCCGCCCCGCACGTCCTGCACCACGGCGACCTCGCCCGGCAGCAGGCCTGCGGTGGGGGCGAGCAGCAGCCGGGGCACCGGCACCCCGGCGGCGGCGAACTCCCGGTGCGCCGCCGCGAACAGGCCGGCCCCGGTGGCATGCCCGAACAGGTCGTCGGATTCCGGTACCGCCCGCGCCGGCCAGTAGTCCTCCGCCGGGTGCCACACGTACGCGACGACGGTGGAGCCGTCGTCCAGGGTCAGCCGGTAGACGCCCTTCTTCGTGCCGCCCGCCAACCGCTCCGCCGACCACAGGGACCGACGTCCGCACGCCGCCCGCGCCACCGGGCGCAACTGGTCGACCGTCAGCCCCACCCTCGCCCCGCCCACCCGGCGATCCTGCCCCGGCGTCACCCCTGCGGGGAAGCGCGTTACCCGGTGGGACGACCGGCAGCGGCCGTCCCACCGTCTGCCGCTCAGCTCAGTCGACCACCAGGAGGCCGGAGAGGAGGACGCCGCGGGCCAGGTTGAGCACCCCGTCGCAGCCGGGGAAGCCGGTGCGGATGCAGGCGCCGGCGGCCCGGCGGCCGAACAGGTACGGGGCGATGCTGTACGGCACCTCGGCGCTGACCGTCTCGCCGGTCTCGATGTGCACGAAGTCCAGCGGGACGTCGTCGGCCTTCACGTACTCCTGGAGGATGAAGCCGCCCCGCTCGACGGCCCGGGCCAGCCCGTCCCGCCACGTGTCGGTGTCGGTCTCCCGGCCGATCAGCACGTCCACCCCGGCGGAGCCGTCGGCCGGCTTCGCCACCAGGCCGGGCCGGTCGGCCACCGCCCGGTCGAGCAGGTCGGCGGTCAGCGACCAGGTCCGTGGCACGTACCGCTGGACCAGGTCCCGGTCCGCCGGCGCCAGCGCGTCGGCACCCTCCCACAGCCAGGCGAAGGCCCGCTTGTTGGCGATCAGCCAGGCCGCCGCCGACACCCACATCGGCACCGTCCCGGCCGCCAGCCCCGCCTCCAGGGCGTCCACCCCGGCGCTCGGGGTGACCCGGTTGGGCACGAAGAGGCGGAACACCCCGTCGACCGGGGCGCCCCCGGCGACGAGCCGCTTCCCGTCGTCGAGGGTCACCTGGGAGACCGGCGCGATGACCAGGTCCATGCCGGACGCGGCGGCCCGCTCGACCACCGGCGACAGCAGCCGGAAGAAGCGCTGCGGGTCGTCCAGGCCCGGGTACTCGGCGTCGAAGTCGATCAGCATAGCGACCCGGGCGCCCTCGGGCAGGCCGAGCCCGGCGCGGATCGCGGCGAACCGCTGGTCCACCGCCGAGGGCGCCGCCGCCAGGCCGACCCGGTCGGTGAGGCCGCGCCGCCGGTAGACGTCGACGAAGCGACGCACGGTGGTGTCCGCGTCGAACGCCCCGCCGAGGCTGCTGTCGATGTTGTACTCGACGAACCGGGGCACCCCGTCGGAGAGCAGCACGTCCGGCCGGAACGCCTCCAGCAGCGCCTCGGTCAGCGGCTCGTCGTCGTCGAGCAGCCGGGTCTCGCCGTCGGGCACGTTCAGCAGCCGGCGCAGCTCCCCCGCCGTGCCGGCCCGCCGCCGGCACGCCTCGAAGACGAGCTGGGCGAGGCGGTCGGAGACGGCGTTGAGCACGCCGAGGGAGGTCTCGTCCATCACCGGCGGCCGGGCCAGCCGCCACTGCTTGTTGTACGTGGCCCGGCCGTCGAAGATCTCCCGCCAGGACTCCGCCCCGGCGGCCACCATCTCGGCGCGGATCGGCGCGGGCAGGTCGAGCCACGCCTGCGCGGCGGAGGGCCAGCGGTAGTCAGCGTCGGTCATACATCAGTCCTTCATCACGTGTTGGATGGCGGCCAGGAGTTGCTCGCGGCTCGGCTGCACGGCCCGGTCCAGCGCCGGGGCGAACGGCAGCACCGCGCCGTCGGGGCGGGTGACGCGGCGCGGCGGCGCGACCAGGCGCACCCGCTCGACCACGGTCGCGATAATCTCCCCGGCGATGCCGCAGGAGCGGTTGGAGTCGTCCACCACCACCAGCCGCCCGGTGCGTGACACCGACTCGACGAGCCCGTCCCAGTCGAACGGGTACAGCGTGCAGGGGTCGAACACCTCCACCGACACCTGGTCGGCCAGCTCCTCGGCGACCGCGACGGCGTCGTGCACCAGGTGCCCGACCGCGACCACGGTCACGTCGTCGCCGAAGCGGCGCACCCGGCCCCGGCCCAGCGGCACCGGAGCCAGCGCGGCGAGGTCCACGTCGTCGCGGACGTCGAGCGCCCCGGCCGGGGCGAAGACCACCACCGGGTCGTCGCACCGCACCGCCGACACCAGCAGCCCGTACGCGTCGGCCGGGGTGGCCGGCACCACGGTGGTCACCCCGACGTGGGCGAAGAGGCTGTACGGGTGGTCGGAGTGCTGGCCCGCCCAGCCCGTCCGGGAACCGGAGCCGGGCACCAGGTAGGTGACCGGTACGGCGCACTGCCCGCCGGTCATCAGCGGGAACTTGTGCGCGTGGTTGACGATCTGCTCGAAGACCAGGAACAGCAGCGACGGGATCTGGAACTCGACCACCGGCCGCATCCCGGCCAGTGCCGCCCCGGTGGCGAAGCTGGTGAACGCCTGCTCCGACAGCGGGGTGTCGAGCACCCGCTCGGGGCCGAACCGCTTGAACAGCCCGGCGGTGACGTTCGAGGCGGCCACCCGGATGTCCTCGCCGAGCAGGAACACCGACTCGTCGCGGGCCAACTCGTCGGCGAGCGCCCGGGTGAGCGCCTTGCGGTAGGACAGTCTGGGCATCTACCCACCTCCGGTGCGGGCGGTCAGCCCGCTGGCGTACAGGTGCGCCAGGGCGTCGGCCGGGTCCGGCTCTCCGCCGGCGAGGGCGAACTCGACGGCCCCGTCCAGCGTGGCTTCGACCTCGGCGTCGACCTCGGCCCGCGCGTCGGCGGGCAGCCGCCCGCCCTGGATGTCCACCGGGTCCCGGGACCGGCCCCGGGCCACCTCGTCGGGCGGGCGGTAGTCGAGGCGTACCGCGTGCTCGAAGGTGTGGTGGGCGTCGAACCGGTAGGTCCGGGCCTCGATCAGCTCGGGGCCGCCGCCCGCGCGCATCCGGTCGACGGCGGCCGCCGCGGCGTCGCGTACCGCCTCGGGGTCCTGGCCGTCCACGACGGCGGCCGGGATGCCGAACGCGGCGGCGCGGCCGGGGATGCTGCCGGCGGCCGCGCCCGCGACGGGCATGGTGGTGGCGTAGCCGTTGTTCTCGCAGACGAACAGGACCGGCACCCGCCACAGCGCGGCCAGGTTGAACGCCTCCAGCAGCATCCCCTCGTTGACCGCGCCGTCGCCGAAGAAGCTCACCCCGACGGTGTCGTCGCCGCGCCGTCGGCGCGCCCACACGGCGCCGGTGATGATCGCCCCGGACGCGCCGACGATGGCGTTGGCGCCGAGCACGCCGACGCCGAAGTCGGCGGCGTGCATCGAGCCGCCCCGGCCGGCGTTGAGGCCGGTGACCCGGCCGCACAGCTCGGCGAGCATCCGGGCCGGGTCGGCGCCCTTGGCGAGCACGTGCCCGTGCCCCCGGTGGGTGCCGGCGACGACGTCGTCGGCACCCAGGGCGGCGCACACCCCGGCGGCGATCCCCTCCTGCCCGAGGTACGGGTGGATGCCGCCGACGACGTGCCCGGAGCGGACCAGCTCGATGGCCCGCTCCTCGAACCGGCGGATCAGCCGTACCGTCCGGTAGAGCCGGACCGGGTCGGCGTCGGTCACCGCTCGCGCCCCTCCTTCACGGCGGCGAGGATGTCGTCCCAGAGCTTCGCCCGGGCGGCGAGCGCGGTGTTGACGGTGTCGGCGCACTCCTGCCACCTGGTGTCGTCGTCGCCGCACAGGTCGGCGAGCATCTGCATCGCCATCGGGGTGTGCTGCTCGCCGTCGACCTCGATGTGCCGCTCCAGGTAGTCGACGAACGTGTTCAGCTTGCGGCTGCGCTCGTTGACGGCGACGACCTGGGTGAACATGTCGGGGATCAGGTCCTCCCGGCCGAAGGCGAACGCCGCCGCCTGGCAGTGCACCGGGGTCTCCTCGATGATCCGCCAGGTGGTGGCGGCGAACGCGGCGGACGGCCCGGGCACGCCGGCCTCGACCAGCGACTCGGCCACCGGCCGGCCCGCCCGCAGCAGGTCGATCAGCCTCTCCACGGCCGTGGTGTCGGCGCCGGCCTCCCGCATGCCCTGCACGTACAGCTCGAAGTGGCTGATGTAGCCGTCGCCCAGCTCGTCGCTCTCCTCCACCATCACGATGTCGTTGATGAGCCGGCGACTGCCGGTCGGGCCGGTCGGGATCCACGGCACGGTGACGCAGGTGAGCTGCCGCTGCAACGACTTCAGCAGCGACATGAAGTCCCACACGGCGAAGACGTGGTGCTCCATGAAGGTGACCAGCGCCTCGTGGGTGTCGAGGTTGGCGTAGAGCGGGTGCCGGACCACCACGTCGCGGCGGTCGGTCACCGCCTTCTCCAGCCGCTCGATGCCCGGGTGCGTCCTTCCCCAGTCGTACCGTGACATGTCAGCCTCCCTGTGGGGCGCGGTGGCGCCAGATGACGGGGCAGTATTCGGGGTCCGCGTAGTCCGGCCGCCCGTCGGGGGTGCGGCGGACCAGCACGTCGTGGTTGTACGCGGCGCGCGTGCCGTCGGAGAGCGGGTACTCCCGCCAGGCGTTGTCGCCGTCCTGCAGGTGCAGCGAGATCGCCCGGCGCGGGCGGCCGCTGACGTTGGCGCCACTGCCGTGGTAGGTGCGGCAGTGGTGGAAGCTCACGTGTCCCTTGGGGATCACCATCGGCACCTTGCGGATCTCGGCGCCGTTGTGGGCCGCGTTCTCGGCGAGCATCTCCTCCAGCTGGTCGCGGTCGCGGTCGGCGAAGTGGCGCACCACCGTGTCGTCCGCGCCGATCTCCTGCCAGCGGTGCGAGCCGTCGACCATGGTGATGGTGCCCATCTCCTCCCCGCAGTCGTGGAACGGGATGAACGCGGTGAGCATGTTCTCCGACGACGACGACGCCCAGTAGTGCTTGTCGAAGTGCCAGGGCACGATGTTGGACGGCTCGCCGGAGATCGGCGGCTTGTAGATCAGCGTGGACTGGAAGACGCGGATCTCGGTGGCCCGCGCGAGCCGGGCGGCGACCGCGCCGACGAGCGGCTTGCGCAGGATCGCGCCCAGCCCGTCGTGCTCGTGGTGGACGTAGTCGTTGTGCCGCTGCACCGCGCCCTTCGACGGCTCCCAGTAGGCGAGCTTCGGCGGGCGCACCGGCAGGCGGCGGTGCCGCTCGCCGTCGTAGTAGCGGTCGGACGCCGCGGTGAGGGCGTCCACCTCGTCGTCGGTGAACAGCTTCTTCGACAGGTACCAGCCGTGCTCGGCGTAGAAGGCGACGTCCTCGTCGGACGGGAGCAGCGCCTCCTCCTCGGCGGTGAGTGTCGGCTCGAACTCGGTCGTGGTCACGCCCGCACCTCCTGCAGTGTCGCGGCCGCGACGGCGGTCCTCGCCCCCGCCGCGGCCAGTTCCCGTTCCTTGGCCTCGTAGAGCGCCTTGATGTTGCCGCTGCCGAACGTCCGGGCCCCGCGCCGCTCGATCAGCTCCAGGAAGAGCGTGCGGCGCACGTGCATGGACTCGGTGAAGATCTGCAGCAGCTGCCCGCCGTGGTCGCGGTCGACCAGCACACCGAGGTCGCGCAGCCGGTCCAGCGGCGCGTCCACCCGGCCGACCCGCGCCTCGAGGGCGTCGTAGTAGCTGCCGGGGGTGCCGGCGAAGCGCACCCCCCGGTCGGCGAGGGTGCCGACGGCGGTGACGATGTCGTCGGTGCGCAGCCCGAGGTGCTGCACCCCGGCGCCGGCGTGCTGGTCGAGGAAGGCGTCGATCTGCCCCGGCCGGCGGCTGCGGTCCGGCTCCAGCAGCACCAGGGTGACCCGCCCCGACGGGCTCTGCACCACCTTGGAGTTCATCGCCTGCCCGGCGACCTCGATGTGCTCGGCGAAGATCTCCGCGAACCCGAACACCTCGCGGTAGTGCCGGACGGTCTCGTCGAGCTGGCCCGGCGGCACGCAGACCGCTAGGTGGTCGATCTCGGCGAGCAGCTTGTCGTCGCTGCCGCCCGCCGGGGGCGTCAACTCGACCGCCCCGGGCAGGAACTCGGTCCGGTCGCCGCGCCGCGACACCAGGCGGTGCAGCACGTCACCGAAGCCGCCCACCTCGGCGGTCACCACCTCGGCGGCCGGCCCGGTCCAGGTGGTCGGCGGCGTCACCCCCGCCGCCCCGCGGCCCACCAGCTCGGCGTACGCGTCGGCGGCGTCGTCGACCTCCAGCGCGACCACGGCGATGCCGTCGCCGTGCCGCTGCACGTACCGGGACGCCGGGTGCTCGGCGGTGAGCCCGGAGGTCAGCACCATCCGGATGTCGGCGTGGCACAGCAGCAGCGACCGCTGGTCGGCCAGCCCGGTCTCGGGACCGCCCTGGCCGCAGAGGTGGAAGCCGACCGCCCGGCCGAAGTAGAAGGCCGCCTGCCGGGCGTCCCCCACGTAGAGTTCGATGTGGTCTATTCCACGGATGTCCATGTCCTCAGCCCTTTCCACGGGTCCCCCGTGGTCTGCCGCCCGGGCGCGCCCCGCCCGGGGTGGAGCGTGTCTCAGGCCCTCGGCCGGGCGGCCCGCGCGAGCAGCAGGCTCACGTTCTGGCCGCCGAAGCCGAAGGAGTTGGTCAGCGCGTAGCCGGTGTCCGTCGCCCGCGGCTCCTTGCGGATGTGGTCCGCCGGGCAGGCCGGGTCCGGGTCGTCGAGGTTGTGCGTCGGCGGGAGCAGGCCCCGGCCGAGTGCCAGCGCGGTGGCCGCCGTCTCCAGCACCCCGGAGGCGCCGAGCAGGTGGCCGGTGAGCGCCTTGGTGGAGCTGACCGGGACGCCGCCGTCGCCGAACACCTCGGCCAGGGCGGTGGTCTCGGCGATGTCGCCGAGCTTCGTGCCGGTGCCGTGCGCGTTGACGTAGCCGACCCGCGCGGCGGGCACGCCGCCGCTGGCCAGCGCGCGCCGCATGCACTCCGCCGCGCCGGCGCCGTCCGGCCGCGGGGCGGTCGGGTGGTACGCGTCGGTGGTCGCCCCGTACCCGGCGACCTCGGCATAGCCGGTGACGCCCCGGGCGGCGGCGTGCTCGGCGCGTTCCAGCACCAGCAGGGCCGCGCCCTCGGCGAGGACGAACCCGTTGCGGCGGGCGTCGAACGGCCGGCTCGCCGCCGTCGGGTCGTCCCAACCCCGGGCCAGTGCCCGGGCGTTGCCGAAGGTGTCGGCGAACGTCGGGAACAGCGGCGCCTCGCTGGCCCCGCAGAGCACCACGTCGGCCTCCCCGGCACGGATCAGCCGGACCGCGTCGGCGACCGACTGGGCGCCGGAGGCGCAGGCGGTGCCGACCGAGGAGGTGTAGCCGCGGATGCCGTACGCGATGGCGATCCGCGCCGCCGGCATGTTCGGCAGGATTCCGGTGAGCAGGTACGGGCTGACGGCGGCGCGGCCCCGCTCGGCCCGGGCCAGCACCTGCGCCTCCAGGGTGGACATCCCGCCGACCCCGCCGACGATCACCCCGATCCGGCCCGGGTCCACGTCCCGGCCCACCTCGATGCCGGCGTCGGAGAGCGCGTCGGCGGCGGCGAGCAGGGCGAGCACGACGATCCGGTCCAGCACCCGGGTCTCCGGCCCGGAGGCGACGGTGCGCGGGTCGATCTCCGGGAGCAGGCCGGCGACCTCCAGCGACCCGGCGGCGGGGTGCCCGGCCGGCGGCCGGGTCAGCCCGGACCGCCCGGTGCGGAGCGCCTCGAACGTCGCCGCGACGCCCCGGCCGACGGGGGTGAACAGCCCCATCCCGGTGATGACGGCGGTCATGACGGCGCCTCGGTGAGATAGCGCTCCCGCAGGGCCACCTTGCGCACCTTGCCGGTGACGGTGACCGGGAGGTCGGCGGGCCGCACCGGCACCACCCGGCGCAGGGTCGCGCCGACGTCCGGCCCGAGGGCCGCCCGGACCCGCGCGGTGCGGTCCTCGGCGTCGTCGGCGCCGGCGGCGAGTTCCAGCAGCACGTCGGTGACCACCCGGCCGGCCTCGGCGACGATCACCACCGTGCAGTCGGTGACGTCGGGGCAGGCGGCGAGGATCCGCTCCTCCGACAGCGCGGTGTAGAACCGCCGGCCGTCGCCCGCGTCGACCGAGTCGACGGCCCGGTCCAGGTGGTAGTAGCGGCCCTCGTCGTCGGCGTACACCAGGTCGCCGGTCAGGTACCAGCCGCGCCGGCGGAAGCGGTGGGTGGTGACCGAGTCGTTCCAGTAGCCGCGGAACAGCGACGGCGAGTCGATGCCGAGCCAGCCCACCTCGCCGGTCGGCACCGGCTCGCCCGCGGCGTCGAGCACGGCGACCCGGGCGAACCGGTAGGGGCGGCCGATGCAGCGGCCGTACCGGTCGGTGTCGGTGCGGTGGGTGATGTGGAACATCGAGTGGCCCATCTCGCTGGAGCCGAGCCCGTCGATGAAGACCGAGCCGGGCACCCGGGTGATCCCGTCGCGGGTCACCACGTCCCGGGAACCGACCGCGACCAGCCGGCGCACGTGCGGCTCGTGTGAGCAGTCGCCGGTGTTGAACCACAGCGACACCGAGTCCAGGTCGTACGCGGACAGGTCGAAGCGGGCCAGTTCCGCCCAGGTGACGGAGAAGCCGAACACCCCGTCGGGGCGCCAGCGCTGGATCGCGTCCAGCACCCGCTCACCGCCCTGGTCGGACAGCAGGAACATCTCCGCCCGGTTGCCGAGGGCCTGGTTGACCATGAGCACGGTGGCGGTGTGCGGGGCGGGCAGCGCGTTGAGGATGCGGTTGGTGCCCTGCGCCTGTGGCATGGCGAGCAGGTGCCGGGTCGCGGCGAAGAGGCTCGCGTGCGAGTGCAGGACCGCCTTGGGCACCCCGGTGGTGCCGGAGGTGTGGGTGATGACGACCGGGTCGTCGGCGTGGTGCCGGTAGTGCGCCGGCGCGGCGGCCGGGTCGCCCGTGCCCGCCTCGGCGGGGGTGCCGATCACCGGCACGCCGGGGTCGTGCCCGGCCAGCAGCGCGGTGTGCGCGTCGTCGGCGAGCACCCCGACGCCGCGCAGCCGGCGGATGTACTCGGCGGCGATCTCCGGGCGCAGCCTGCCGTTCATCAGCGCCGGGATCGCGCCGAGCCGGGTCAGCGCGAGGTAGCTGAGCACCATGTCGGCGGCGGCGGTGGCCCAGACGGCCACCGGGTCGCGCGGCCTGATCCCCCGCTCGTGCAGCCACGCGGCGCGGGCGGCGACCCGCTCGTCGAGCCGGCCCAGCGTGAGCGGCCGCTCGGCCGGGTGGCCGTCCACGGCGGTGTCGAAGGTGAGCCCCGGCCCCTGCGGGTCGGCGCCGTGCGCCAGCACCCGGGCCAGCACGTTGCCGGCGCCGATCCCCTCGTCGGTGGCCAGTGTCCCGCGTAGTCCCCTGGTCCTCATGGCGTTCCTCCCCCCAGCAGCACCGCGACGGCCCGGGCGCCGGGCTCCCCGCCCGGGCCCCGCGCACCGCCGTCGTCCGGTGCCTGTTCGATCAGGACCAGCAACGCCCGGTCGGCGTCACCGTCGTGCAGCAGCAGGTCGACCTCGGCGATCCCCTCGTCGCGCGGGTCCCCGGTCGGCGCGAGGCAGACCACGGGCCCGCCCAGCCCCCAGCGGGCGGCCACGTGCCCGGCCACGCTGTTGGGCACCGACTGGAAGAAGAACAGCGGCCCGGGCCGGTTGCCGGCGGCGACCGTGGCGCGCACCTGCGCCGCGCTGGCCCGGTCCCCCGCCGCGCTGGCCAGCACGACCGCGGTCCGCTCCCCGTCGGGTGCGGGTCGCCCGTCGTACGCCCGGGTAAGGCAACGCTCGGCGACCGCCGCGACCAGGGGTGGGAAGCTGGAGTACACGAAACCGGGCACCGGCGGCGGCGCGCCGTCGCCCGGCTCGGGCCAGGCCGCCTCGGCCAGCACGGTGAGGCGGCCGGTGGCGACTGCCTGGCCGCTGTCCGGGCGCGTGCCGACCGGGCGCGTGCCGGCGGGCCCGCTTCCGGCGTTCACGCGGCGCCCACCAGCAGGGCGGTGTTCGCACCGCCGAAGGCGGCGTTGAGGCTCAGCGCGTACCCGGTGGCGGCCGGCCGGGGCGCGTCGCGGATGACGTCGACCGGGCAGGCCGGATCGGGGCCGAGCCAGCCGGCGTTGACGGGCAGCTTCCCGCGCCGCAGGGCGAGCACGGTGACCACCAGTTCCAGCAGGCCGGAGGCCTCCAGGGCGTGCCCGTGCAGCGCCTTGGTGGAGCTGACCGGGGTCCGCGCCGCCGCCGCGCCGAGCGCCGCGCGCAGCGCCGCCGCCTCGGAGGCGTCGCTGTAGCCGGTGCCGGTGGCGTTGGCGTTGACGTACCCGATCGCCTCCGCCGCCAGCCCGGCCCGGCACAGCGCCGCGGCGACGGCGCGGGCCAGGCCGCGCCCGCCCGGCTCCGGCTGGCAGGGGTGGAACGCGTCCCCGGCCCGGCCCCACCCGAGCAGGTCGGCCACCGGCGCCCGGGCGACGGCCGCCGACTCCAGCACCACCGCGGCGATCCCGTCGCCGAGCAGCAGCCCGGTGCGGCCGGCGCTGAACGGGCGCACCGCGCCGTCGGTGGCGAGGGCGCGGCCGGCGTCGAAGAGCGCGTACTGGTCCGGCTCGACCAGGTAGCCGGCCGCGACCACCGCCCGCTCGACGTCGCCCCGCCGGATCAGGGCCGCGGCGTCGGCCACCGCGCTGCTGGCCGAGACGCAGGCGGTGGTGTACGCCCGGGTCGGGCCGGTGAGCCCGGTCCGGGCGGCCAGGCCGGTGGTCAGCGCCGGCACGCCCGCGCCGCCGTGCACGGCCAGCAGCAGCGCCGTGCCGGCCCGGCGGCCGGCGTCGAGCCCGGCGGCTCGGCAGGCGGCGTCGACCGCCTCGGCCAGCTCGTCGGCCAGGTCGCCGACGTCGGGCAGGGTGGCGGCGGCGTCGACCCGCCGCGACGCCGTGTCGAAGCGGTCCACCGGCCGGAACGCGGGCGCCCCGGCCAGGACGCCGGTGAGCTGCGCGTCGGGTCCCCTGCCGAGCGCGCTGGTCGCGTGGACGCCGGTGAGCTGGACGGCGGCCCGCTCAGCCATCGGCGGGGGCGGTCAGGGAGGTCCGGAAGACCGCCAGGGCGTCGTCGACGGTACGGATGCCGGCGAGCTGGTCGTCGGTGAGGTCGAGCCGCCGGTCGTAGCGCTGCTCGACGAGGTGCACCAGCCAGGCCAGTTCCATCGAGCCGATCCGGTCGCCGACCTCGGCGGCCGGTTTCTCGGTGAGTTCGGCGAGCATGGTCACCAGGTCAGCTCGCCCCAGGTCGGGCTGACCGGCCATCAGGAGTCGTCGCTCGTCGCCCCGGCGACCCGGTCGGCGACCATCGTGGTGAACTCGCCGACCGTCATCAGGGCCAGCTTCTCCGACTCGTCGTCGGCGAACTTCAGGCCGTAGCGGTCCTCCACCCGCACGGCCAGGTCGGCGAGGGCCAACGACTCCAGGTCCACCCCGGACGGTCCGAGGGTGGTCTCGTCGTCGATGCCCTCGACGTCGTAGTTCATGTCCTCGAGCTGCTCGACGACGAAGGCGCGGATCTCGGCTCGCATGGTTAACCTCTTTCCGTGAGCCAGTTACCGGTGCCCGGTCGGGACACCGTGTACGTGTGGGTCGGCCGAGGGGACGGCGGTCGGCCGATCCCGGCCGGGCGGCTGCTGCGGCGGGCGGGTGCCACGCTGCTCGGCCGCGCGGAGGCGCAGATCGTGGTGGGCCACGGCCCGGACGGGCGACCGCTCGTCAGTTCGTCCGATGTGGACGCCCAGGTGTCGGTCAGCGTGAGCCGCGCCGACCGGGTGGTGGTGGTCGCCACCCGGCTGGCCGGCCCGGTCGGGGTCGACGTGGAGCGGTCCCGGCCGCTGCCCGCCCTGGCGCTGGCCCGGCGGTGGTACGCCCCGGCCGAGGCGGCCTGGCTGGCCGGGCGGCCCGCCGGCGGCCGGGCGGCGGACTTCCTGCGGCTGTGGACCGCGAAGGAGGCGGTGGGCAAGGCGCTCGGGGTGGGGCTGCGCGACGGCGGCCTGCGCCGGCGGATGCCGGTGCCCGCCGCTGCCGGCACGCCCCGGCGCGCGGACACCGCACCGCCGGCGGGCGGCGAGCTGCGGCCGGTGCCCGGCGTGGCGGGGCTGCGCGTCGGGCACCCGCCGGTCGGCGGGGGCCTCGTCGTGGCGGTCGCGGTGGTCGGCGCCGACGCGCCGCCGGTCGAGGTGCTGGAGGTCCAGGTGGACGGGGACGGGACGATCGGGGCGGCGCCGCGGAGCGGTCACGTCGCCGCTGCCCGGAGCGCGTCGACCGAGCGGACCAGCTTGCCGGTCGTGGTGCGGGGCAGCTGATCCAGCAGGTGCAGGGTGCGCGGCCGCTTGTAGCCGGCCAGCCGCTCGGCGAGCAGCTTGTCCAGCACCTCCTCCGACAGCGGCCCGTCCGGCTGCACGTACGCGGTGATGCCGTTGTCCCAGACGACCACGGCGGCGGCGACGCCGGGCAGCCCGGCGACGGTCGTCTCCACCTCGGTGAGGTCGACCTTCAGGCCGCCGACGGAGACCTGCGAGTCGAGCCGCCCGCGCACGGTGACCAGCCCGGTGTCGGGGTCGACCGTGCCGGCGTCGCGGGTGTGCAGCCAGCCGTCGGCCCAGCGGGTCGGGTCGCTCAGCCCGACGTACGGCGAGGCGGGGCAGCTGACCCGAAGCTCGCCGTCGACCTCGCGGACCTCGATGCCGGGGGCGGGGGCGATCGACGGGCGGTGCCGCCCGTACAGGTCGGTGCCGATGACGCCGACCTCGGTCATCCCGTACATGTTGCCCAGCGGCACGCCGTAACGGTCGGTGAAGGCGCGGGCGACGGCGGCCGGGACCAGCTCGCCGCCGGTGGTCATCCGCTTGAACTGCGGCAGCGGTCCGGTGGGCCGGGTGGAGGCGAGCAGTCCGATGTGGAACGGTACGCCGAGCACGGTGGCCGGTGAGTCGTCGGCGGCGATCGCGGCCAGCACGGCGTCGCCGCTGAGCCGCTCCGGGGGCACCAGCTCGACGCCGGCGTGCAGGCCGTAGAGCAGGCCGCCGACCAGGCCGAGCACGTGCACCATCGAGGGCAGCAGGATGATCCGTTCGCCGGGCAGCGCCACCCCGTCGATGCGGGTGTAGCGGTGCACCTCGGCGACGAGGTCGTCGGCGGTGCGACCGATCACCTTGGACGGTCCGGTGGAGCCCGAGCTGAGCTGGATCACCGCGTGCCCGCTGACCGCGGGGCGGTCGGCGTACGGGGTGACGCCCTCGGTGACGTCGACGAAGATGCGCAGCGCCCCGCCGCCGCTGCGCACCGGGGCCACGACCACCTGCGGGGTGAGCCGCTCCAGCGCCCGGTCCACCTCGTGGTCGGTGAGGCGGTGGTCGAGCAGGACGGCCTGCGCCCCGGTGCGCCAGGTGGCCAGCAGGTTCACCACGTACGCCAGCGACGGCGGCAGGCGGAGCGCGGCGGCCCCGCCGGGACGCAGTCCGGCGGCGGCGAGACGGGTCTGCGCATCGCCGACCAAACGCCGCAACGTGCCCCGCTCCACCGGTTCCGGAAGTCGCAGACAAATGTCGTTCGCAGGACCTGCGAGCAACACGTCGTCGACCCATTCCGGGGTCCCTGCCGCAGGATTTTCCGTCGGACGATCCATGCTCACCGCCGTCCACCGCCCAGCCTGAAATAGGGCGAGTACGCCCATAGGGTGCATCTTTCGGGGTGCTGCGGGAACACTACGACAGCCGCAAGAACCATTACTAGATGCAAATGGCTAGATCAAAAAAAGCGGCTGGCCGGATTGCAGACCCTCGATCGGACAGGCAGTATCGGGCGCGTACGGCAGCGCGCCGCTCACTATGGGTGAGCTGCGTCCGCAGCTCGGCATTGGCCCACCGGCCCGTCCGCACGGCATGCAGGCCCACGGGTCGCGTGGGGTCTCACCCGGCGACGGGACCCCGGCGACCGCCGGGGGCCCACTCAGGCCCAGGCGGCCGAGGACCTGTCCGACCGACGGGCGTGCGGGCGCGCTCCCTCCGGTTCCGTCGCGCGTCGCCCTGGTGCGCGCCGCCGACGTTGAGCACGGCCAGGCCGAGCGCCGGCCAGAGCCGGGTGAACCCGTCGGTCGCCCTGAGCAGACTGGTGCCGAGGACCTCGGCACCAGATCGCGAGAAGCAGGAAGACGTACGCCGGTGATGCTGCGGCACGGCGTGCCGCCGGGCGGTCAGACGCGCGCCACCTCGGGGGTCTGCGCGTGGACGACGAAACGCAGCGAGCGGGCGTCGGTGAAACACTCCCGCATCGGCCGCACCAGCTCCCGGTGCCCGGGACTGCGTTCCCACGCCTCGAAGTCGGCCAGGGACTCCCACTCACTGGTGATCAGCCACTGCTCCGGGTCCGCCGCCGACCGGCACACCTGGTCGACCAGGTGCCCCGGCACACCGTCGGCGACCAGGTGACGCACCGCCTCGTACGCCCGCAGGAAGTCCGCCGTCCGCTCCTCGGCCACCCGCACGAGAAAGACGACCCGAGCCCGTGTCCCGCTCATTCCGCTGCTCCCCTCGGTGCCGGTGGCGCTCCGCGCAGCACCAGCGCGCTGTTGAAACCGTCGAAACCCCGGGCGCAGACCAGCGCCAGCCGGCTGTGCGGCTGCCGGGGCGCCCGCAGGAAGTCCAGTTCGCAGCCCGGCGCCGGCTCGCGGGGACCGGCGGAGGCGGGCAGCGTGTCGTGGCGGAACGCGAGCAGCGCGGTGGCCACGTCCAACGCGGAGCCGCCCTGGTGGGCGCGGCCGGTCAGCGCCTTGTGCGTGCTCACCGGCGGGGGCCGGTCGCCGAAGACCGCGCGCAGCGCCTCGGCCTCGGCGCGGTCGAAGCGGGGCACCCCGAGGGCGTCGGGGACCACCACGTCCACCTCGTCCGCGGTGACCCCGGAGCGGTCCAGGGCCAGCCGCATCGCCCGGGCGTACCGGGCGGAGTCGCCGCCGGCGTCCGGGCCGGTGTGCGCGGCGTCGTGGGTGGCGCCCCAGCCGGTCACCTCGCCGTAGACCCGGGCGCCCCGGGCCAGCGCGTGCCCCAACTCCTCCACCACGAACACCGCCCCACCCTCCGCCGGTACGTAGCCGCCGGCCGACCGGTCGAACGGCCGGTACGCCACCTCCGGGTCGGCGACGTCGCTGAGCAGCCCGGAGCGGAGCTGACAGGTCAGCGCGTACGGGCTCAGCGGGCACTCGGTCGCCCCGGCGATCACCACCGGCGTGCCCCGGCGCACGGTGCGCACCGCGTGGGCGAGGCTGTCCAGCCCACCGGCGGACTCGGCGACCAGCACCCCGCACGGCCCCTTGAACTGGTGGTGGATGGAGAGCTGCCCGACACTGGCGGCGTAGAACCAGGCGATCGACTGGTACGCCCCCACCGTACAGGTGGCGCCGCCCCACAGCCGTTGCAGTTCCCGCTGCCCGAACAGGTTCCCCCCGGACGAGCTGGCCAGCGTCACCGCCCAGCCGTAGGGCTCGGGGGCCCGCTCGGGCAGCCCGGCGTCGGCCAACGCCAGCCTGGTCGCGGCGAAGCCCAGGTGCGTCCAGCGGTCGGTCTGCACGAGCTGCCGGGTGTCGGCGTACGCCGCCGCGTCGAAGCCTGGCACCTCACCGGCGACCCGGGTCGGGTAGTCCGCCGGGTCGAACAGGGTGATCGGGCCGGTGCACCGGGTTCCCGCCGCGACCGTGCGCCAGTGGGCGTCGGCGCCGACGCCGCTGGGGGCCACCACCCCGATGCCGGTGACCACGGCCCGGGCGCTCACGCCGCCGCCGCCAGCCGCCGGAACACCATCGCGGACTGGAAGCCGCCGAAGCCGCTGCCCACCGACAGGGCCACGTCCACCGGGGTCTCCCGGGCCACGTTGGGCACGTAGTCCAGGTCGCACTCCGGGTCCCGGGTGGCCCAGTTGGCGGTGGGCGGCACCACGCCGTACTCGATGGCCAGGGCGCAGGCGGCCATCTCGATCGAGCCGATCGCGCCGAGCGAGTGCCCGACCATCGACTTGATCGAACTGATCGGCACCCCGTACGCGGCCTCGCCGAGCGCCCGCTTGAACGCCGCCGTCTCGTGCCGGTCGTTCTGCCGGGTGCCGGAGCCGTGCGCGCTGATGTAGGAGACGTCCTGCGGGGACAGCCGGCCCTGGCGCAGCGCGTCGGTGATCGCCAGGCCCATCTCCACCCCGTCCGGGCGCAGCCCGGTCATGTGGAAGCCGTTGGCGCGGCTGGCGTACCCGGCCAGCTCGCAGTAGACGTGCGCGCCCCGGCGGCGGGCGTGCTCCCACTCCTCCAGCACCAGCACCGCCGCGCCCTCGGCGAGGACGAAGCCGTGCCGGTCGGCGTCGAACGGGCGGGAGGCGTGCGCCGGGTCGTCGTTGTCCGGGCTGGTCGCCTTGATCGCGTCGAAGGAGGCGACGGTGACCGGGGAGATCGGCGAGTCCGACGCCCCGGCCAGCACGATGTCGGCCTCCCCGTCGACGACGAGCTGGTGGGCGTAGCCGATGGCGTCGATGCCGGAGGTGCAGCCGGTGGACACGACCTGGGCGGGGCCGTGCAGCCCGTGCCGGACGGCCACGTCGGCGGCGAGGGTGCTCGGCACCAGCGCCGGGTACAGGTACGGCCCGCCGAGGGCGTGGTCGACCAGCCACCGCCGGCCGGAGTCGCTGACCCGCACGTACTCCTGCTCCAGCGCCATGGTGCCGCCGACGGCGGTGCCCAGCACCACGCCGGTGACCTCCCGTTCGGCGTCGGTGAGTTCCAGGCCGCTGTCGGCGAGCGCCTCGATGGAGCAGGCCAGGGCGAACTGTACGTACCGGTCGGCGCGCTGCCGTTCGGCGAGGGTGATGCCGGCCGCGTCGGGGTCGAACTCGCACTCGGCGGCGATCTGGGAGCGGAACGGCGACGGGTCGAAGAAGGTGATCCGTCGGGTGGCCGTACGCCCTGCGGTCACGGTCTTCCAGAAGCTGTCCCGGGTGGCGCCGCCCGGCGCGACCACCCCGACGCCGGTGACGACCGTGCGGCGCCCGGTCACGACGCCACCTCGGTTCGCGACTGCGGGGCTCGCAACACCGGCTCACTCCTCGCGCTCACGACGCCACCTCGGTTCGCGACTGCGGGGCTCGCAACACCGGCTCACTCCTCGCGCTCACGACCCGCCCCGCTGCTCGACGAGTTCGGTGTCGACGTGGCCCAGTTCCGGCCGGGGTGCGAGGGGTCCCAGGTGGAAGACGACCTCGGCCGGCTCGTCGCCGGTGTTGCGCAGCCGGTGCCGGACGTTGCGCGGCACGAACAGCGCCTCCCCGGCGGCCAGCGGCACCGCCTCGTCGTCCAGGTCGGCGGTGATCGTGCCCCGGACGACGTACAGAAACTCCTCGCTGTAGGGGTGGTAGTGCTCGGCGATCCGCTCCCCCGGGCGCAGCGTCGCCACCCCCATGAAGCCGGAGGTGCTGCCGACGGTCTTCGGGCCGAGCAGCACCCGCAGCTCGCCGCCGCGGCGGCCGTCCGGCGCGACGTCGGCGGCGGCGACCAGCCGCAGGGTGTCCTCACTCATCGCCGGCTCCCGTCGACCCGTCGGCACCGGCCGGGGCCCGACCGCCGTCGGCGGCGGCCAACCGCTCGATCTTCTCCTTGATGACGGCGAGCTGCACGGCGCTGTTGGTATTGATCCGGTCGGTCATGCCGGCGTTGTCCACCGGCGCGGTCGGTTTCATCGCGAAGTCCTGCACCCAGGTCATCCGGGTGCCGCCGGGCTCCTCCGCGTAGCTCCAGTGGATGCGCATGTACTCGAACGGCCCGGTCTCCACCCGCCGGGCGCGCACCTGCCGGGTGGCCGGGTCGGCGGTGCGTTCGCTGACCCAGCTCCACGCCACCCCGTTCTCGTCGGGGTGCATGGTGAGCCGGAACCGCACCGTGTCGCCGTCGCGGTCCAGGATCTCCGCCCGGGCGTACTCGGTGAACAGCTCGGGCCAGCCGGCGACGTCGTTGGTGACGTCCCAGACCAGCGGCAGCGGCGCGGCGATGAGCACGCTGTTCTCGGTGTGTCCGGGCGGGTCGGCGCGGCGGGCCACCAGCTCGGCGACGCCCGCGATGCTGAGCTGCCCGGCCTGCTCGGGGATCTGCACCTGCCACCGGTCGGCGACCACGGCGGAGAGTTCGAGCAGCGCCAGCGAGTCCATGCCGAGTTCCTCCAGGGACGCGGCCGGGGCGCGGGCGGCCGCGTCGGCGTCCAGCCCGCAGTTGGTTACCAGGATGTCGGTGATCTCGGCGGTCAGCGGACGGCCATGGGTGACGGTCAACGGAGCCTCCTGTGGTGTGCGTCGGACGGGCCGGCGAGCAACTGGTCGACCAGGCCGGTGGAGTAGCGGCCCTTGCGGAACCCGGCGTCGTCGAGCACCCGCCGGACGAACGGGATGGTGGTGCGGACGCCGGGCCCGGCGATGTCGAACTCGTCGAGGGCGCGTTCCAGCCGGTTGAGCGCGAGCTCCCGGTCCGGCGCCCACACCGCCACCTTGGCCAGCAGGGAGTCGTAGTACGGGCCGAACAGGTAGCCGGCGTGGCCGTGCGTGTCGACCCGGGTGAACGGGCCGCCGGGCGGGACGAAGCGGTCCAGCCGGCCGGGGGTCGGCGCGAACCCGCGGTCCGGGTCCTCCACGTTGACCCGGCACTCGATGGCGACCCCGTGCGGGCGGACGTCCTCCTGCCGCCAGCGCAGCGGCACCCCGGCGGCGATGTGCAGCTGCTCGTGCACCAGGTCGATCCCGGTGATCATCTCGGTCACGGGGTGCTCGACCTGGATCCGGCAGTTGATCTCCAGGAAGTGGAACCGCTCGTCGGGGTCGACGAGGAACTCCACCGTGCCGGCGCCGGTGAAGCCGGCGGACAGGGCACCGCGCAGGGCGCACTCCGCGATGGCCTCCAGGGTGCCGGCGGACAGCGCCGGGGCGGGCGCCTCCTCCACCAGCTTCTGGTGCCGGCGCTGCACCGAGCAGTCCCGGGTGCCCAGGTGCACCCCGTTGCCGTGGGAGTCGCACAGCAACTGCACCTCGACGTGCCGGGCGCCGGTCAGGAACCGCTCCACGTACACCCGGTCGTCGCCGAACGCGGCCTGCGCGGCGGCCCTGGTCCGCGCGTACGCCCGGGGCAGCTCGGCCGGGGTGGCGACCACGGTCATGCCCCGGCCGCCGCCGCCGGCCGCCGCCTTGACGATCACCGGGTAGCCCGCCTCGGCGGCCACCTCCGCCGCCGCGGCCGCGGTGGGCACCGGCGCGACGCTGCCCGGCGGCAGCGGCAGCCCGGCCCGGCGCATCAGCGCCCGCGCCGAGGACTTGTCCGCCAGCGCGGCCATCACCTCCGGCGGCGGACCGATGAACGTCAGCCCGTTGTCGGCGCAGATCTCGGCGAAGTCGGCGTCCTCGGAGAGGAACCCGTAGCCGGGATGCACCGCCTGCGCGCCGACCTGCCGGGCCGCCTCCACGATCGCGGCGGCATTGAGGTAGCTGCGCCGGCTGGCCGGCGGACCGATCAGGACGGCCTCGTCGGCGAGGCGCACCACGGCGGAGTCGGCGTCCGCCGTGGAGTAGACGACGGCGGTACGCACCCCCAGCTCGCGGCAGGCGCGCAGCACCCGCAGGGCGATCTCACCCCGGTTGGCGATCAGCACCTTCTCGAACATCACGCACCGCCTCAGACCGGGTCCAGCGCGACGAGCGGCTGGTCGTACTCGACCGGCTGGCCGTCGGCGGCGAGGACCTCGGCGACCCGGCCGCCCCGGTCGGCGGTCACCTCGTTCATCAGCTTCATCGCCTCGACGATGCCGATGACCTGGCCGGGGCGGACCAGGTCGCCGACGGCGACGAAGGGCGCGGCGCCCGGCTCCGGCGCCCGGTAGAACGTGCCGACGATGGGCGAGCGCACCGCGTACCGGCCCGGCTCGCCGTCGGCCACGGGCGGCGGCGCGGGCCGGGCGGGCACCGTCTCCGGCGTCTCCGCGGGCGGCCCGCCGTGCCACTCCACCTCCAGCACCGTGTCGCCGCTGCGCAGCCGCACCCGGCGGACCGGGCCGGCCAGCTCGGCGACCAGGTCCCGGGCGTGCCGCCGCAGCCCGGCCAGCACCGCGTCCACCCCGGACGCCGACTCCGCGCCGGCCGGCGCGGTGTCGACCGGGGCACCGCCCGCGCTCACCGGACACCCGCCCGGGCGCCGAGGCGGGCCGCGCCGAAGCGCCGGAACCGCTGCCGCCGGCACCGGACCAGCGTGGCGGGGGGCACGTCCAGCAGCGGCAGCAGGGCCGCCGACACGGCCGCCCCCAACGCCCGCGCGGCCGCCTGCGGGTCGTGGTGCGCGGCCGGGGCCGGCTCGGGCACGAGGTCGTCGACCACCCCCAGGCGGCACAGGTCGGGCGCGGTCAACCGCAAGGCGCGCGCCGCCTGCGGGGCGGCACCCCGATCCGGCCAGAGGATGGCGGCGCAGCCCTCGGGGCTGATCACCGAGTAGACGGCGTGCTGGAGCATCAGCACCCGGTCGGCCACCGCGAGGGCCAGCGCGCCGCCGCTGCCGCCCTCCCCCGTGATCACCGCGACGACCGGGGTGGGCAGCACGGCGAGCGCGAGGATGTTCTCCGCGATGGCCGCCGCCTGCCCCTGCTCCTCGGCGCCCACGCCGGGATCCGCCCCGGGCGTGTCGACCAGGGTGACCACCGGCAGGCCGAGGCGGGCGGCCAGCCGCATCAGCCGCAGCGCCTTGCGGTGCCCGGCCGGGCTGGCCATGCCGAAGTTGCGGGCGACCAGCTCGGCGGTGGTGTGGCCCTTCTGGTGCCCGATCACCATGACGGGCCGGCCGTCCAGCCGGGCCAGTCCGCCGACCACCGCCGGGCAGTCCGCGCCGAGCCGGTCGCCGTGCAGCTCGACGAAGCCGTCGAACGCCGACTCCAGGTAGTCCAGCGTGGTCGGCCGGCCCGGGTGCCGGGCCAGCCGCACCGTCTCCCAGGCGTCGCCGCCCGGCGGGTCGGCCGGGCCCGGCGCCGTCGCGGCACCCGCCTCGCCGGCCGGCCGCGCCACGACCGGCGACGGCTCCTGCCGGGGTACGGCGGGACGCACCGCCGGCCGACGTCCCGCCCGGGCCGCGGCGAGCAGCGCCGCCAGCCGGCCCCGCAGGGCGTGCCGGGGCACCACCATGTCGACCTGCCCGTGCCGCAGCAGGAAGTCGGCCGTCTGGAAGCCCTCCGGCAGCGGCCGGCCGGTGACCTGCCGGATCACCCGGGGACCGGCGAAGCCCATCCGCGCCCCGCTCTCGGCGAGCACCACGTCGGTGTTGGTGGCGAACGAGGCCGCCACTCCCCCGTACGTCGGGTCCGTGAGCACGCTGACGGTGAGCAGCCCCGCCTCCCGCAGCGCGGCGATCGCCTGGCTGACCGTGGCCATCTGCATCAGCGACAGGACGCCCTCCTGCATCCGCGCGCCGCCGGAGGCGGTGACCAGGATCAGCGGCGTGCCGTCTTCCAGCGCCCGCTCGGCGGCCCGGGTGATCAGCTCCCCGACGGCGCAGCCGAGGCTGCCGCCGAGGAAGCGGAAGTCCATCACCGCGAGCGCGCACCGATGCCGGCCGATGGTGGCGGTGCCGCAGACGACCGCCTCGGCCAGCCCGGTGCCGGCCCGGGCGGCGGTGAGCCGGTGCGGGTACGGCAGCAGGTCGACGAAGCCGATCGGGTCGACCTCCGCCGGCCGGTCCGGCAGAGCGGTGAACGACCCCGGGTCGACGAGCTGGAGCAGCCGCTCCGGCGCGTCGAGGCGGGCGTGCGTGCCGCACTCGGGGCAGACGTCGAGGTTGCGGCGCAGCCGCTTGCGGTACAGCAGGGTGGCGCAGCCGCCGCAGCGGGACCAGAGCTGCCCCTCCCGGGGCGCGGTGGCGGTCACGACGGCCGCCCGGCGGGCGCGGCGTCGAAGCGGTAGAAGCACCGGGCCATGGCGTCGCGCGGCTCCCGCCACGTCGGCAGGTACGGCGAAACGTACGGGCGCAGCCGGGCGCTCACCCGCACGAACTCGGGGTGCCCCCGGGCCGCCTCGACCGCCGCCCCGGCCGGCGCGTCCGTCTCCAACAGGTGCACGTAGAGGTCACCCAGCCGGTACAACGACCGGTGCCGCACCCCGACCAGGTGCGGCAGCTCCGTCGCGTCGGACTCGGCGAAGATCTCGGCGACGCGCGCCTCGGCGCTCGGCACCACCTTCGCGACGATCAGCGAACGGTCCATGGGTGGACCTCCCTCCACGGCGTCCGACGTCGGTGACGACGGCGCCGGCCGAGCCGGACGACTGGCGACACGATGCGGCCACGGGCGTCACGGCGGCGTCACCGCAGCCCGCCGCCCGGCGACGCCACTTCGTGACGCTGCGTTGACGCAGGCTGTGTATCCGCTGTACAACAACCGCCCACCACGGTGGACTATCCGCAGTTCAGAACCGTTCTCGTGGACGCGTCGCCGACAGTCGGATCTCGCCTGAAATATTGACCGAGAGTGACCGCGATTGATAATCTTCGTCACGGTCAGCCCGGCGACCGCGGCGCGCGACGCCGCGCCGCGGCGGAGCGACCCGACAGTGGGGTCAAGGGCAGCCGCGCCGGGACAGCAGAGGAGTCGGGACGAGCGTTCCGCAGGGGGTGCCGCCGTGGCCGCTGATCCGTCGATGCCGACCACCGGGCGCCGCCCCGGCACGCAGATATCGCTGCACCTGCTCGGCGGCTTCCGGCTGCTGCACGGCGACACCCCCGTCGTGGTGCCGCGCGGCCTGCAACGGGTCATCGCCCTGATCGGCCTGCGCCCCGGCGCCACCCGCAGCCACCTCGCCGGGCTGCTCTGGCCCGACGCCCCCGAGGACCGCGCGCTGTCGTCCCTGCGGACCGCGCTGTGGCGGCTGCGCCAGGACCCCTGCTGCCCGCTCACCACCGTCGGCGACACCGTACGCCTCGGCCCCACCGTCCAGGTCGACGTCGACGCCCTCATCGGCACGGCCGCGCGGGTGCGCGACGGCGACGACCCGTGCGCCGCCGCCCTCGCCGCCGGCCGGCACGACCTGCTCCCCGGCTGGTACGACGACTGGGTCCTCGCCGACCGGGAGCGGCTGCGCCAGCTGCGCCTGCACATGCTGGAGGAACTGGCCGGCCAGCACCTGGCGGCGGGCCAGCACGGGCAGGCCCTGGAGGCCGCCCTCGAGGCGATGGCCGCCGAGCCCCTGCGCGAGACCCCGCACCGGCTGGTGGTGCGCATCCACCTCGCCGAGGGCAACGCCTTCGAGGCCGTGCACGCCTTCTACGTCTACCGCGACCTGCTGCTGCGGGAACTTCGACTCGAACCCTCCGCAGCCATGACCGCGCTGCTCGACGACACCCTCGCGCCCATCCGGGAGGCCACCCGGGACACCCCGACGCCGCCGCGCCGCACGCCGTCCGCCCGGGTCGCGCCCCGCGCCCGCTGAACCGGCGTCACCGGCGCGGCCGCGCGCGTGACGGGCAGGTGACAGCCGCCCGGGCAGGGTTGGCCGCACAACAGTCCGTGGCCTCCGACACCGCTCGGGGAGCGCCACCGGCGAGAGGGGTCCCATGAGCCGTCTACTGATCGTCAGCAGGATCATCCCGGGCGCGGAGGGTCGGGTCGCGCAGATCTTCGCCGAGTCCGACGCGACCGAACTGCCCGCCCTGACCGGGGTCCGGCACCGGTCCCTGTACTGCCTGCACGACCTGTGCGTCCACCTGATGGAGACCGCGGACGTCGACCCGGACGCCCTGGCCGGCGCCCGCAACCACCCGCTGTACCGCCAGGTCAACGAGCGTCTGTCCGCGCACACCTCGCCGTACCTGCCGACCTGGCGCTCGCCACGCGACGCGATCGCCGGCTGCTTCTACCGCTGGGACGCCGCCGACGCGCCGTCCCCGCACACGGCCGGCTGAGCGGAGGCGGCCCATGTCACCCAGGCCACCCCACGTCCTGATCATCGGCGCCGGCACCGGCGGGCTGTGCCTGGCCCACGGCCTGCGTCGCGCCGGAATCAGCGTCGCCGTCTACGAGAAGTACCGCACCCGCGGCGAGGGACTGCTCGGCTACCGCGTCGGCATCGGCCCCACCGGCAGCCGCGCCCTACGGGAGTGCCTGCCGCCACGGCTGTTCGACACCTACCTGGCCACCTGCGCCCGATCCCCCCGCTACTTCAACGTCATCACCCAGCGGATGCGTCAGACGGCCTCGTTCACCCTGCGCCCCGACACCGACCCGGTGGACACCGAACGGTCCGTGGCCCGGATGACCCTGCGCCAGGTCCTGCTCACCGGCATGGAGGACGCGGTCCACTTCGACAAGACCTTCACCCGGTACGAGCAAGGCGACGACGGCACCGTCACCGCCCACTTCGCCGACGGCAGCACCGCCACCGGCGACCTGCTCGTCGCCGCGGACGGCACGCACTCCGCCGTGCGCCGCCAGTACCTGCCGCACGCGGTCACCCGCGACGCCGGCACGATCAACATCGCCACCCGCATCCCCCTGACCCCGCACACCCGCCAGCTGCTGCCGCAACGGATCGAGCAGGGCATCTCGCTGATCTTCGGCACCGGCGGGATGATGGGCGTGCTGCACGTGATGGAGTTCAAGTGGAACGGCGACGGCACGCTGAAACCCGGTGTCGACCCCGCCGACGCCGCGCTGCTGCGCGACTGGCCCGGGCTGCGCCACGACACCACCCGCGACAACATAAACCTGGTCATCTGGAGCACCGCCCGCCGGTTCCCGCCCGACGTCATGCAGCGCCGCGGCGAGGAACTCGTCCTGCTCGCCCTCCAACTCACCCGCAACTGGCACCCCCACCTGCGCGAACTGCTCGCCCGCAGCGACCCGGGCAGCGCCCTGCCGATCCGGGTGTCCACCAGCGAGCCGGTGCCGCCGTGGAAGAGCAGCACCGTCACCCTGCTCGGCGACGCCATCCACACCATGACCCCGGGGCGCGGCGTGGGCGCCAACACCGCGCTGCGCGACGCCGCCCTGCTCTGCCGGCAGCTCCGGCTGGCCGCGGCCGGCGACAAGACGCTGCTCCAGGCGGTGGCCGACTACGAGGCCGCGATGGTGCCGTACGGCTTCGCCCGGGTCGCCGACTCGCTCAACCGCAGCGGCACCAACGGCGACGACGGGATGTACAAGCCCGTCGTCGGCCGGCTCGCGCTGCTCGGCGCACGCGGCTACTTCGGCGTCACCAGCCGGGTGCCCCGACTGGCGCGCAAGTTCGTCAACGACTTCTACACCTACCGCGGCGAGGAGGACTGATCGTCCGACCCGGACCCCGGCGCCCGCCCGGCGCCGGGGTCCCCGCGTGCCCACCCCGCCCCGTGCGTGGACGGCGCCGGGCGACGACGGTCCGTCGCCCGGCGGACACCGCCGGTGCAACCCGTCCCACATGCGCCGTGACCGGCCGATCCTGCCTGCCGCCCGAACGACGCGTGTGCGAAGCTGCGGCGAGTTTTTCTCGAAGTTTCGACGCGAACGAATAGGAGGTCTGCCGTGGCGTGGTCTTTCGGGCACTGGCTGATACTGATCGTGGCCCTGCTGGTGGGTGTGGCGGCCGGTTGGTTCTGGCGCGGCCGGCAGGGCGCGGCAGCCGGGCACGGCTCGCCCACGGTGGAGGGTGATCCGGTCGCCGGCATGACCGCCGTGGTGGTCGACCCGCCGCCCGCCGCCACCACCGACGAGGTACGCCCCGAGGCGACCCTCGACCGGGCCCCGGACGCCGTCGCCGACCCCGTGCCCGCCCCCGACGCCCCGGCCGACGCCGACGCCGCCCCGGTCACCGTCGTCACCACCGACGCCGGGCGGGCCGACAAGATCGACCCGGCCGACATGGCGCTCACCGGCGACCCGGTGCCGGCGCCCGACACCGACTCCGTGGCGACGGCCGCGCCGAGCGACACCGCCCCGGGTGACCGGCCGGACGCCGAGGTCGTGCTGCCGGCCGCTGCCGGGGTGACCGGCCCCGTCGACCGCGAGCCGGCCGAGGAGCCGACCACCGCCACCGAGCCGGAACCGGTCGCCGCGACCGAACCGGAGCCGGTGCCGGCCGCCGCCCCGATCGAGGCCCCGGCCGCCGAGCCGGAGCCCGCGCGCACCGGCGGGGCGGAGCCCGTCCCGGCCGCCGAGCCGGAACCCGTCCGGGCCGTCGCCGTCCCCGCCCAGGCGCAGCCCGAGGCCGAGCCGGTCCCCGCAGCCGCCGGCCCGGCGGAGCCGGCCCCCGCCGCCCCGGCCGGGCCGGACGCGACGCCGGCGGCGACCACGCCGGCCGAGCCGGTGGACGAGCCGAGCAAGCCGGCCGACCCGGTGGACGAACCGAGCAAGCCGGCCGAGCCGGTGGAGGAACCGGCCGAGCCGGTGGTCGTGCCCGCCGCGCGCGGCGCGGTGGCGACTCCGCCGGTGCGGTCGGCGGCCGACGTGGACGCCGACGACTTCCGCCGCATCCAGGGCGTCGGCCCGAAGATGGCGGCGGCGCTGCAGGCCGCCGGCATCCGCACGTACGGGCAGCTCGCGGAGTTGGACGAGGCCGCGCTGCGGGAGACGATCCGGGGAGCCGGGCTGCGGGCCGCGCCGAGCCTGGCGACCTGGCCCCAGCAGGCGAAGGTACTCGCGGGCGCCCCGCAGGAGGCGGCCGCCGCGCTGCCGACCGGCGGCGACGACGCCTGACCCGGGGGCCGCCGCACCGACGGCGGCCCCGGACGCCGCTCCCCGGCGAGCCGGGACGGCGCCACGACAGGATCCACCCGATGCCACCGACGTCGCGACGTCCGCTCACCCGGACGCCGCGACGTCGGGCATTTCGGGCGGAGGCCGACCAGCCACCGGGCGGCATTCGTGGGGAGCCGAACACCACCGGCCGATCCGGTGCCCGGTCAGACCAGCGCCTCCGCGTACCCCCGGACCTGCAGACGCCGACCGGCGGTGGGGCCGAGCCGCACCTGGAGGCCGAGCGGCGCGGCGGCCCGGCGCACGTCGTCGACGTGCAGCGAGCCGTGCCGGTCGACGGTGAGCACCGGCGGCTCCTCCGGCTCCCCGGCCGGGGCGTGGAACGACAGCAGCGTCACCGAGGCCGGCAGGTGCCCGGGGTGCGCCGCCCGGGCCGCCGCCTCGTCCCGGTGCGCGAGCACCACCAGGTCGTCGAGGTGGGCGAAGTCCTCGGCGATGCCGTCGGCCTTCCAGTGCGCCGGCTCCTCCGCGACCCCGGTCAGGTGCCGGGAACGGTTCGCCGAGGTGATGTGGAGGTGGTCCACCCCGGTCTCGCCGACCGCCCGCGCGAAGAACACGTTCGACGGACAGGCCAGCCCCGGCGCGATCACCTGCGTGGTGCGTACGCCCCGGTCGTGCCGGGTGAGGTGGGCGGGCAGCCGGTCGACGGCCGGACCGCGGAAGCCGAACGGGCCCGCGCCGTAGAGGACGCCCATCAGCTGCCGCACCCGGCGCGCGGGCAGCCGGTGCGGCAGCCGCGCCCAGTCGAACATCGCGGGGATCCGCCCGAAGACGGTGGTGATGCTGCCGATCTGGTCGGCCGGCCGACCCTTGGCGATGTTGACCCGGCGCACGGTGGCGGCGTCCGGGCGGGTCACCAGCGCGTAGAAGTTCCCGAACGCCACCGCCACCACCGCGCCCCCCGCCAGTGCGCGGGCCGCGACGGCGACGTCCTCGGGGCGGTCGACGTACAGATGCGGGGTCGGGGCGTCCATGGTGTCCTCCTGTGCGGTGCTTCTGACGCAGTTGTACGCCCGCCGGGCTGCCGCGCGCGGCCGTCGGTCGCCGATCCGATAGCGCACCGGCGCGCCCCGGTCCGGGCGGTCGGCCGGGGGCGGGCCGTCAGGCCGGCGGGGCCTGCCGGGCGGCCGGCGGGTCGGTCGATCGGCGGCGTCGTTAGCCGTTCCACGCGACTGGGTACAACGTTCGACACCTCGAACCACCACACCCCTTTCTGGAGGCAGCGATGCGCGGCACGTCGATATTCGGAGTCATCGTCGTCATCTGGCTGATCATCGGCGCGGTCGCCGCCGGCCAGCGCGGCTACTACAACGGCGACGACACCAACTGCGCCGAGGCGGGCACCATCCTGGTGACCATCGTGGCCGGGCCGCTGAACTACATCGGCGCCAACCCAAAGGTCGACTGCGAGCTGCCCCAGCCCTCCGAGTAGGACGGCCCCCGGCCCGCGCCTGGCGGGTGGCGCGGGCCGGAACCCGTGGACGGCCTCGCCGAGGGACCGCGACGCGGGCTAGGAAGCGACCGTCCGCGCGGGCGACTCCGTCCCGGCATCCCGCCACACCGTCCAGGTGAGTACGGCGGCGACGAACGCCAGTGCCACCAGCAGCGCGCTGACCCACAGCGGGGACCGGTAGCCGAGCCCCGCGCCGATGGCTGCCCCGCCCAGCAGGGGGCCGACGGCCGCGCCCACGTTCAGGGCAGCGGTCGCGAAGGAGCCGCCCAGGGACGGCGCGTCGACGGCCGCGTACAACGCCCGGGTGATCAGTGTGGATCCGACCGCGAACGAGAGCGCCCCCTGGACGAAGACGAGCAGGAACGCGGCGGGCGCGCTGGCCGCGGTGGCCGCGAACAGGAGCCAGCCGACGAGCAGGGCCACCCCACCGGGCACCAGGACCCGCATGGGCTGTGAGTCCGACACGCGACCGCCGACCGTCACACCGACGAACGACCCCAGGCCGAAGAGGGCCAGCAGGACCGGCACCCACCTCCGGTCGTAGCCGCTGACGTCGGTGATCAGCGGCGCCAGGTAGGTGAAGGTGCAGAAGGTCGCCCCGTTCACCAGGGCGCCCAGGAGCAGGGTCAGGAGCAGGCGGGGACGGCGCAGCGCCCGAATCTCGTGCCGGGCGCTCGGTACGGCCGCGTCCGGTGGCGTGGCCGGGACCGCGCGCCGGATGGCCACGACGGCGGGCAGCGAGACGACGGCCACCGCCCAGAACGCCGAGCGCCATCCCCACAGCTGGCCGAGGAACGCCCCGGCCGGCACCCCCGCGACGCAGGAGAGGGTGAGACCCCCGAGCAGCACGGAGGCGGCCCGGCCCTTGGCCCCGGGTCCGGCCAGGTCGGTCGCCGTGGCCAAGCCCACCGCGAGGAACCCGGCGTACGCCAGCGCTCCGACGACCCGGGTGGCCAGCAGCATGCCGAAGCTGTCGGTGACCGCCCCGACGACGTGCACGACGACGACGGCGGTCAGGAAGACCAGCAGCGCCCGACGTCTGGGCCACCGCAGACTGAGGGCGGCCATCAGCGGCGCTCCGATGATCATCCCTACCGCGAAGGCCGACGTCAGCGCGCCGGCGGCCGGGACGGGCACGTGCAGGTCCCGGGCGATGTCCGGCACCAGGCCGGACAGCATGAACTCAGACGTTCCCTGGGCGAAGACCGCCAGTCCGAGCAGGTAGATGGCGAACGGCATGACACTCCACATTCCGCGTCGTGGATGGATGAAGAGGACGCGGGTGGGTCACGGCGGCCACGGCCGGGCGGCGCACGGGACAACCGTCCAGCCGGGCGCGGAGACCACCGCGCG
Organism: Micromonospora sp. NPDC047730; assembly: GCF_043204765.1. Classification (NCBI taxonomy): domain Bacteria; kingdom Bacillati; phylum Actinomycetota; class Actinomycetes; order Micromonosporales; family Micromonosporaceae; genus Micromonospora; species Micromonospora sp. NPDC047730. Next base: position 126,977 of record NZ_JBIDCU010000011.1, read on the forward strand.
AGGGCCTCCCGGGTGCGTGGACGCGGCACGACGTGGTGACGCGCAGGTGACGCCCGGGAGCAGCCGGTATGACGGCGATCGGTGGCGGGGACGCCCGAGGGACGCTGTCCGGTTCCGACAGCGCCTAGTGCGACGTCAACGAGGGCCAGCCACCGGACACCGGTGGCTGGCGTCTGGACGCCTCGGGGCTGGACACGACGCAAACCCTAGTGACGGCGCGGAGCAATCGTCAACGCGATAACCGCCGGCGGCGCGGGCGCGGCAGCGACGACGTCCGTAGACCAACCTAGGAACGTCACCGGGGTGGGCGACGGGCGGGCATCCGAGGGGCAGCCAAGCCGCCCGCCTACCGCACATCCCCTAAGGCATCCTAGGAGGATGGGCTGTCAGGTCGACGGGACCGAACCCGCGCCGGAGGCGGGGCACGTTTGCCGGAGCGGGCGGCGGGAACGGTCGGCAGATCCGCACCTCGGTGGCGTCCATCAAGGCGCACGGGTGATGGTCCAGGTAGGCCACCACGTCGGCGAGGGTCCGTATCCGCACTCCGTCGTGCACCCAGCAGCCACGCTCGGCCAGCAGCGGCCGCACCTCGGCGACACTGCGGGTGATCGCCGGGCGATGGACTCCGAGTTGCTCGGGAGCGATCCGGGCCGCGTGACAAACCGCCCGCCGCGACTCAGGCCTCGATGCCCCGCCGTGCAAGATCGGCCGCGATGCCGTCCAGGACTCCGGCGAGGCCCGAGGCGAACAGGGCGTCGAGGTCCCAGGGGGCGGCGCCCGCGCGCATCGCGGAGCCGAGCCGCGGGTACGCGCCGGACTCGAAGAGCGGGCTGCGTTCCTCGTCCGGGGCGTGCGCCGTCCGCTGCGTGGTGCTTTCCGCCTGCCGTTCCGCCTCCACGTCGCTGACGTAGGTCAGCGCCACACCCTGCACGTAGGAGGCGAACATGAACATGTACCGGAAGGCGTCGGCAGGTTCGAGGCCGAGTCCGTCGAAGGAGGAGAAGGTGCTTTCGCTGTCCGCCGCGAGTGCCGGGCTGAAGTGTGCGCGGGTTGTCACCAGGACCCTCGACAGGATCCACGGGTGGCGGTGGTACAGCTCCCAGTCGCGGTAGGCGGCTCGTTCGAGGCCGTGCCGCCAGTTCCGCGGCGGCGCGTCGGGCAGAGGGACGTCGGCCATCGCCGCCTCCACCATCAGGGCCACCAGATCGTCCTTGGACGCCACGTGCCGGTACAGGGCCATGGTGCTCGCGCCGAGGTCCGTGGCGACCCGGCGCATCGACAGCGCGTCGAGCCCCTCCGCGTCCGCGACGTCGATTCCGGCCCGCACGATGCGCTCGACGGTGAGGTGGGGTGCGCTGTCGCTCGCCTCCAGGACGTCGGCCGGCGCCTCCGTCCTACGGCCCCGGTAGGCCCGCGCCTGGCAGGCGCGGGAGCAGTAGCGCCGCGGCCGCCCCCGTTCCGCATGCTCCAGCGTCTTTCCGCAGGACGCGCAGGCCGACTGCTCCGACATCACCACACTCCTTTTCGTCACACCCGGCGAAGGTGTGTCGAAATTCTATCCCGCCATCGAAGCGAGCGCATGAAGCAGGGAAAATAGCAGGCCCGAAACACATTTGCAGCCACCCGCACGCGTGTGCGTATCCTGTACACAGCTATGCGCGTACTAAGTACGCACTGCGTGACGGAATCCGTCCCAACCGAAAGAGCAGGAGCGAAGGACATGACCGAAGAACGTAAGAGAGCCGGAACCAGACAGTGGGTCGGGCTCGCCGTTCTGGTGGTGCCGTGCGTACTGGCGTCCATGGACATGTCCGTCATGTTCGTCACGCTCCCGTCCCTGACGGCCGACCTCCAGCCGAGCAGCTCCGAACTGCTGTGGATCATGGACGCCTACGGCTTCCTGCTGGCCGGCCTGCTGATCACGATGGGCACCCTCGGTGACCGGATCGGACGGCGGCGGGTGCTGCTGACCGGTGCTGCGGCCTTCGGTCTCGCCTCGGTCCTCGCGGCCTACGCGTCCAGCCCCGAGATGCTGATCGCGACCCGCGCGCTCATGGGCATCGCCGGAGCCTCGCTGGCCCCCTCCACCCTCTCCCTGATCCGGAACATGTTCCACGACGACCGGCAGCGGGCCACCGCCGTCGGCGTCTGGACGGCCGGCTTCGCGGGCGGTGCCGTCGTCGGCCCCATCATCGGCGGCCTGCTGCTGGAGCACTTCTGGTGGGGCTCGGTCTTCCTGATCAACGTCCCCGTGATGATCCTGCTGCTGCTCCTCGGGCCGCTGCTGCTGCCCGAGTACCGCGATCCCAAGCCGGGCCGCTTCGACCTGCTCGGCGCCCTGCTGTCCCTGGTGGCCGTCCTCGCCGTGATCTACGGCATCAAGCTGACGGCGAAGCACGGCTTCGGATGGACCCCGGCTGCCTGCATCGCCGCCGGACTCGCCGTGGGAGCACTGTTCATCCGCCGCCAGCGCACGGCCGTGAACCCGATGATCGACCTCGCGCTGTTCCGCACCCGCCGGTTCAACGTGCCGCTGCTCATCGACGCCCTGGTGACCTTCGCGATGATCGGCTTCTCGCTGTTCAACTGGCAGTTCATGCAGCTCGTCCTGGGCATGAGCCCGTTCGAGTCGGCCCTGTGGTCGCTGCCCACGTTCCTCGTGCTGCCCGTGGGTGTCGCCCTGGCCACCGCGATGGCGCCGCGTATCGGCAAGCCCAACGTGATGATCGCCGGGCTTTTGGTGGCGACCGCCGGATACGTCGCGCTGTCCCTGATCCGGACCGACTCGGGCATCGTCTACCTGGTCAGCGCACTGGCCGTGGTCTCCATCGGCATCGGCGGTGTGTCCGCCGTCGTCACCGAGGTGATCTTGTCCGCCGCGCCGCCGGAGCGAGCCGGGGCGGCCTCCGCCCTGGCGGAGACCTCCGCCGAGTTCGGCGGAGCGCTGGGCATCGCGCTCCTCGGCAGCATCGGCACCGCCGTCTACCGCTCGCAGATGGAGTCCCAGGCCCCTGCGGGCCTCACCTCCAAAGAGCTGGCCGCGGCGGAGGAGACCCTCGGCGGCGCCGTCGACACCGCCGCGGCCTTACCGCACCAGACCGCGGAGGCGCTGCGGAGCGTTGCCTTCGACGCCTTCACCCACGAGATGCGGATCGCCGCGATGGTCAGCGTCGTCCTGACGGCGGGCGGGGCCATCCTGATCGCCACCATGCTCCGCGCCGCACGCAACCGGCCCGGACCCGCCTCACCGAGGGCGGTCCCGGGGCGGACGGCACAGCACGGCGGTCGCGACCAGGCCGACGAGCTGCCCGTGACGACGCCCACGTCGTGAACCCGGTCCCGTGGACCGTACCGGTGTAGCCGCGCCCTCTCCCGGGCAGCGGCTACACCGCCAGCGGCTCCACCTCCCGGTAGGGTCGCTGGGCCCGGCCGGAGCGGCCGACCGCCGAGCTCGCGCAGGCGAGCTCGGACGGACGGCGAGCGGAGGGGCGCGTCCGGACGGCGGGCACGCGACGAGGGGCGCACCCGGCCCGCGCCGCCGAGGATCCTCACGATCGTCGGGAGCGGGGCCGGGTGCGCCCCTCGGGGCGGCCGGTCAGCGGAAGCAGTTGGCCACCGGCACCCGGCTGCCCTCGCAGTTGGTGGGCTCGTTGTCGACGATGTCGGTCTCGTCGTCGACCCTGACCCGGGCCTTGTCGGCGAAGAGACCGCCCGGCTTCCCCGTGGCGGTGTTGTCGCTCACCCGGCTGCGGTAGAGGGAGACCTGACCCTGGGTCGCGAAGATTCCACCGCCCGTCGACGCGGCGCCGACGGCGTGGTTCCGGTCGACCTCGCTGTGGCGGACCAGCAGGTTGGACTTCGCGGCGTAGACGCCGCCGCCGGCACCCCGGGCGGTGTTGCCGGCGACGACGCTGTCGTCGAGCGGAAGCAGGCCCTGGGAGGTCGAGATGCCGCCGCCGTTGCCGGTGGCGGTGTTGTCGCGCACCTCCAGGCCGCGCAGGAAGATCAGGGCGTCCGAGTTGGCGATGCCGCCACCGGTCTGGGCGGTGTTGCCGAGCACCTTGCTGTCGGCCACCCTGGTGCGGGCCGAGAAGCTGGCGATGCCGCCGCCCTGCGCCGCGTTGTTGTGCGTGAAGGTGCTCTTCCGCACCTCGGCGGCCCCGCGGTAGTTGCCGAGGCCGCCGCCGTACGCGACGGCGGTGTTGTTCCGGAAGTCCGACGTGCGCAGGGTCAGCACTCCGCCGTTGAGCAGGCCCCCGCCCTTGCCCGCCTTGCCGGCGGCGTGGTTGTCGACGAACGTGCTGTCGACGACCACCATGTTGCCGTCGTTGAAGATCCCGCCACCGCCGCCCTCCGCGGAGAGGGAGGTGCTGCCGACGACGGCGGTGCGCTCGACCACCGCCGACGCGCCGTGCACGACGTGGATGCTGCCGCCCTCGGCGGCGGAGAGGCCGTTGCGCAGCACGACGTCGGAGAGGGTCAGTTCCCCGCCGTCGCGGACGGTGAAGAACCGGAACGCCTCGGCGTGCACGTCCCGCTCGATCGTGGCGCCCTCGCCCCGGATGGTGATCGGGTGGTAGATGACCGGCAGCCCCGCCCTGTCGTGCTGCGGGTTGCGCGGCGGGGCCTCGGCGTCGCCCGGGTTCTCCGCGCTGTCGGCCGCCTCCCGGGCGTCCCGGATCCCGCCGTCGTAGTCGTCGGGCTGCTGGAAGGCGTGCGTCAGCTCGTACGTGCACTTCGGCGCGAGCCGCAGGTGGGCACCGCCCTCGGCGTTGGCGCGGACCAGCGCGGCGATGAGCTTCGTCGAGTCGCACGGCACCGCGACCTCCGCGCGGCGCCCGGCCCCGGGCCCCGGGTCCGGGTACCCGTCCCGGCCCTCCTCCCCGCCCCGGTGCTCCCCGGCGGAGTCGCCCGACCGGTCGCCGGAGGGCTCCCCGGCGGCAGCCCCGGAGGGCTGCCCGGCAGGATCGCCGGAGGGCTGCCCGCCGAGGGCGGCGCGGCCCTGCTCGCGGCGGTCGTCGCGGTGCTCCGCGCCGGAGTCGTCGCCGCGCAGCACCAGGGACGGCGTCTCCGGCGCGACGGGCAGCGCTCCCGCGGCCACCGCGACGCCGCCCGCCACCCCGGCCACCAGGGTGCCCGCCACGAGCCCACCGGCTAAGAACCACCGGGACCGTCGCCTGGTTGGTGCCGCTCGCCGGTTCCCTTGATACGTCGACATCAGGCTTCCCCTGCCTCTCGGTGCATGACACGGCCGGCCCGAACCGGGCGCGGGGTGACTGACATCCCGACAGCCACCGAAGGCCACAATACGAGCGAAACTCGGGCAAGTCAGTCGAAGATGAATAAACGTACGATTCATCTTGAGACGGTCGAGAACGGCTGTCCGGCCCGAGGCCGGCGCGGGGTGCCGGGGTCAGCCGCCGACGTGGATGCCCGGCCGACGCGCCGGGTCCGGCTCGGACTTGCGGAGGATCTCCCGGACCACCGGCGGGGTGTCGCCCCGACCGAGGATCAGGTAGCGCAGCAGGTGCGCGAGGGGGTTCCCCTCGGACCACTCGAAGTGGGCGTGCGGGCGGACGCCGGTGGCGTCGCGCAGCGCCAGGAGGATCGCCGCGATGGCGTTCGGCACCGCCGGGCTGCTGGCCCGCAACACCCGGAAGCCCCCGACCTCCACGCCGTGGACCCGCAGCACCTGGCTGAACTCGGACGGGTCGACCACCTCGATCTCCAGGAACAGGATGTCGCCCTCGCCGGGGACCGGGTTCATCCCCCGCTGCGCCCGCTCCTTGATCGTGTACTCCTTCACCGCGCCCCGGGCCCGCTTGTGGGCGATGAGGTGCAGCCGGCCGTCGTGCGCCAGCGAGTCGGCGACGAACCGGCGGGCCGGCTCGTCGAACTCGATCCGCTCCGTGCGCAGCTCGGTGGTCCGGCTCACCCGCGAGACCAGCGAGACCGCGACGATGCCGAGGATGAACAGGACCGAGATGGTGATGCCGTCCGGCTTGGCGATGACGTTCTCGGCCAGGGCGTACAACAGGACCAGGGTGAGCACGGCGAAGCCGACGGCGGCGACGCGCTCCCGGCGGCCGGCCGCGGAGATGGTGACCGCCACGGCGGCGGAGACCATCATGGCGAGGATCCCGGTGGCGTACGCCCCGGCCTGGTCGTTGACGTCGGCCCGGAACACCACGGTGATCGCGATGCTGACCAGCGTGTAGACGATCACGACCGGCCGCACCGCGCGGGCCCACTCCGGCGCCATGCCGTAGGTGGGCAGATAGCGGGGCACGATGTTGATCAGGCCGGCCATCGCGGAGGCGCCGGCGAACCAGAGGATGAGCGCGCTGCTGACGTCGTAGACGGTGCCGAAGACCTCGCCGACGTGCTCGTGGGCGAGGTACGCCAGCGCCCGGCCGTTGGCGGCCCCGCCCGGCGCGAACTCACCGGGCGGGATCAGGACCGTGGTCACGAGCGAGGTCGAGACCAGGTAGACCGACATGACGAGGGCGGCGGTGGCGAGCATCCGGCGGGTGTTGCGGATCCGCGCGGCAAACCGGGCCGCGCGGTCCGGCCCCTCCCCGGCCACCAGCGGCATCATGCTGACCCCGGTCTCGAAACCGGAGAGCCCGAGCACCAGCAGCGGGAAGGCCAGCACGGCGGTCACCACCACCTCGCCGGGACCCCGACCCGCGCTCAGCGCCGAGGTCCAGCCCGCCAGCGCCCCCGGGTTCGCCGCGATCTCGGCCACCGAGACCGCGACGACCACCGCGTTCAGCGCCAGGAAGACGGCGACCAGCGGAATGGCCACCGCCACCGCCTCCCGGAAGCCGAGCAGGAAGACGCCGCCGAGGACCAGCAGCAGCACGACGGTGACGCCGACGGCGACCGCCGTTCCGCCGACGCCCTCGGGCAGCAGCGGGTTCTCCAGCAGGTGCACCGTGGCGTCGGCCGAGGAGAGGGTGATCGTGATGATCCAGGAGGTGGCCACGAAGCCGAGCAGGACCAGCACGAAGACCTTGCCCCGCCAGAACGGCAGCAGCCGTTCCAGCATCGCCACCGAGCCCTGCCCGTGCGGGCTCTCCCGGGCCACCCGCCGGTACATCGGCAGCATGCCCAGCAGCGTCAGCGCGACGATCAGCAGGGTGGCCAGCGGGGAGAGCGCCCCGGCCGCGACCGCCGCGATCCCCGGCAGGTACGACAGGGTGGAGAAGTAGTCCACCCCGGTCAGGCACATGACCTGCCACCAGGCGTGCGAGCGGGCCTGGCCCTCCGCCGACTCGGGGCCCACCGGCTGCACCCGGTGCGTCAACAGCCACCGTCGCAGCGGGCTGGGCGGCGCCACCGGCCGGCTGGGACTGGCCACGACCTCCGGAACGGCGACCGGGCGACCCGCGCGGCGGCCGGGGTGGGTGGGATCGCGCGCGGCGCGCAGCTCCCGGTCCATTCCGCCGCGCGGCGGGCGGCGGCCGCGCGTGCGCCGCGACCCCGCCCCGTGCTCGTCAGCCATCCCCCGTCCCCGCCCCTCGGCCGTCCTGACCCGACCGTAGGCGGTCTCCCGCCGGCCGCCCGCCGGAACGGCGAACCCGGAGCGCCCTTCCACGAGTCGGGAGGCCTCCCGGACGGACGGGCCGGCCGGGGACGCCGGCCGGACCGGCCGACACCGGCCGGCGCGGGCGTACCCCGCGCGGACCGGCCGACACCCCCCGAGCCGGCCGGCCCTCCCCCCCAACCCCCGACCACGGCCCGCCCGCCGGGCGGCCACGGCGGCCGGGCACCCCCCGGACCCGCCCGCCGCGCGCCGACTTCGGCCGGGCACCCCCCCGGGCCCGGCCGCCGTCGGCGCCGCCCTCAGCCGGCCGGTGCCAGCCGCCCGGCCAGCCAGGCCGCCCGGTCGTCCCGGGTGTCGGCCCGGCAGCGCGTCTGCTGCGAGCTGTAACCAACCGGGCAGCCGCCGCGGCGGCGTACCGCAGCAGGTCGAAACGCCCCTGAGCGCGCCACCCGGCGCGGCCGGCGGCGCGCCCGACCGGCCTCGGCGGATGGCGGGCGGGGCGGCGACGGGCGGCCGTGCGCGCGGCGCGGCGCGGACGCGTCCCCGCGCTCCGCCGTGTGCCGGTGCGGAGCGCGGGGACCCCCCGTCCCGGCTACTGCAGGAACGCCCCGAGGGGCGAGAGCAGCAGCCGGCCGAGCGCCGCGGCGGTGTCGTCCAACCGCGCGCGCTCACACTCGTGGGCGGCCGGGTCGTGCCGGCACCGCCAGATCTTCTGCGCGTTGCGCCAGGCGACGTCGCGGGTGTACTCGACCAGTTCCCCCTGGTACCAGTCGTCGATGTCGCCGTTGAGCATGTCGATGAGCAGCTGCCACCGCTCCAGGTAGCCGCGCCGCAGGCCGGGGATCTTGTCCGCGAAGATGTTGTTGATCTCGAGGTAGTCGCGATGCTGCTCGGTGCCGTCGACCGGCTCCGACTCCAGGCTGTCGAACGTGGTCACCAGCGCGAACGGCAGGTCGAAGTTGATGTGCGCGTTCACCCCGGCCGCCGCCGACGGCAGCGGGCGGGCGTCCGGCCCGCGCATCCGCTCGAACAGGCACGTCCAGGCCTTCGGCGTGCCCGGGCTGGAGTCGGTCCACAGCCGCATCGCGTCGAAGTAGCGCGCGGCGAACTCCACGTCGAGGCGCGACAGGAACACGGGGTCGGAGAACCGGTCGTCGTAGAGCCCGTTCAACACGCTCTCGGTGATCGTCAGATAGAGCTTGTTGAAGTCGGCCAGCGGGCAGCTCGCCTCCAGCGGAGGCAGCCGGACCAGCAGGTCCTGGAGCTTGGTGAGGTGGTCGACCACCGCCGGCACGTCGGCGGGGTGGTCGGCGAGCAGGTCGACGACGTCCCGATGCACGGGCCCCCACACCGGTTCCGTCATCTCTCCTCCACAGTGGTTCCCGGCACCCCGTGCCGTCGGCGACGCTGCACAGCCTGCCAGCCGACGACCGTCGGCCGGATCAGTAGAACGACGTATCCGTACGCGCGTCAGGTGGGCCGGTTACGCAGGAAGATGGCGCTGGCCTGCACCCGGGTGCGGACCTGGAGCTTGTCGAAGATGTGCGAGACGTGCACGCCGATGGTCCGCTCGCTGATGAACAGCCGCTGGCCGATCTCCCGGTTCGTCAGCCCCTCGGCGACGGCGGCGAGCACCTCCCGCTCCCGCGCGGTCAGCACCGCCAACTCGTCGCCGTCCGGGCCGGCGGTCTGCTCGCCCGCGACCGGCCGGTCCTCCAGCGCCACCCGGGCCCGGCCCGCGAGGGTCCGGATCTCCGAGGTCAACGGCACCGCGCCGAGCCCCTGCGCCACCTGGTACGCCTGCCGCAGCAGCTTGCCCGCCGTGGCGCTGCGGCTGCGCCGGGCCAGCAGCGCCTCGGCCTGACGCAGCCGCGAGTAGGCCGCCGGGTAGGGGTGGTGGCGCCGGTCCCACTGCGCCACGGACCGGGCCCACAGCTCCGGGTCGCTGCCGTCGAGGCGGCTCACCTCGGCGGCGCACAGCGCCAGGAACCCGTCGACCACGTCGCGCACCGGGCGGGCCGCGTGCTCGCTCTTGCGGGCCACCCGGTCGGCCACCTCCCGCAGCCGCCGCACCGCCGTCTCGTCCACCGCGATCGTCCGGCTGGCGTGCGCCTCCGCCTCGGCCCGCAGGCCGTGCCACACCAGCGCGGCGAGGATGCCCACGTCGTCGGAGCGGCTCTCGGTCAGGCCGCGCTGCACCGCCTGCCGGGCGAGGTCGTGCCGGCCCTGCCACATGGCCAGCCCCGCCCGCAGCGTGAGCAACGGAATCACGTGCCGCGCCCCGCCGCCGGCGAGCACCGTGGCCACGGCGTCCAGGTCGCGGTCGGCGGCCGCGATGTCGCCGTAGCCCACCGACAGCCGGCAGCGGGCCAGCAGCAGCTCGACCGCGTCCGCGCCGGAGGGGCGGTGCCGCAGCGCCGCCGCGACGACCTTCTCCGCCTCCGCCCACTGGCCCACGCGGAACAGCCCGTTGGTGGCGATGGCCAGCAGCCGGGTCTCCCAGGTGCGGCCGAGGCCCAGCTCGGCCACCCGCTCGGCACCCCGGCGGGCGACGACGACGCCCTCCTCCAGCACGTTCAGCGGCCCGGTCAACAGCTCGGCCAGGTGCAGGTAGGCGCAGGCCACGTCCTCGGGGCGGCCGGACCGTTCGGCGGTCTCCAGCGCCCGGCGCATCACCGCCAGCCCGGCGTCCGGGTCCTCCAGGTACGCCTCGGAGAACCCGAGGGCCGCGCTGGCCAGCACGACCTCCGACGTGGAGCCCTCGACCGCGGCGGACAGCTCCAGCGCCTCCCGGGCCCGCCGTCCGGCGTCGGCGTACCGGCCGAGGTGCAGCAGCAGCTCGGCCAGGTGGGCGGCGGCGGTGGCGCGTTCCCGGGGCGTGCAGTCGGCGGCCTCCAGGGCCCGCCGGTATTCCGCCTCGGCGAGCGCCGACCGGCCGACGGCGGCCAGGTAGCGGGCCCGCCGGATGTGCAGCGCACAGGTCGACCGGTCGGCGCCGGAGCCGGCCAACTCCTCGATCAGGGTCAGCGCGCGGGCGTGCTCGCCGCAGTGGTGGGCGGCCTCGGCGGCGCGCTCCAGCAGGGTCACCCGGTCCACGTCCAGCGGACCCACGCCGGGCGAGCCGGCCAGCTGCAACGCGACCGACCAGTGCCGGTGCGCCTCGGCCCAGCCGTGCAGCCGCTCGGCCTCCCGGGCCGCCGCCGTCGCCGCCGGCAGCGCCCGCGCCGGCTCACCGGCCAGCCGCCAGTGGTGCGCCAGGCGGGCCTGGTGCAGCTCCGCCGGGGCCGAGGTGAGCGCCTCGGCGTAGCGGCGGTGCAGGGCGGCCCGCTCGGCGGGCAGCAGCTCGTGCTCCAGCACCTCGGCGACCAGCCGGTGCCGCAGCCGGTAGCCGTCGTCCGCGCCCACCAGCAGCCGGTGCGCGACGGCCGCGCGGACCGCCTCGATCAGCTCGTCCTCGGGCAGCCGCGTCACCCGCGCCAGCAGCCAGTGCTCCACCGGCTCGACGCCGGCCGCGACCGCGTGCACCACGGCGTGCGCGTGCTGGGGCAGCGCGTCGACCCGGGCCAGGAAGATCTCGCGCAGCGTGTCGGAGAGGCCGTCCCGGCCGTCGCGCAGGTCGCGGGCCAGCTCCTCCACCACGAACGGGTTGCCGCCGCTGCGCCGCCACACCAGCTCCGCCGCCTCAGGCGCGAGCGGTCGGCCGACCACGGCGGCGGCGAGCTGGTCGGTGCCGGCCCGGTCCAACGGGGCCAGGTCGAGCACCCGCACCGAGCGCAGCCGACGCAGCTCGGTGAGCACCCGGCGCAGCGGGTGCGCGCCCTGCAACGACTCGGCCCGCACCGCGGCGAGCACGGACAACTGGAGGTCGCCGAGGCCGGCGAGCAGATAGAGCAGCAACTGGCGGGTGCTGCGGTCGACCCACTGGAGGTCGTCCAGCACGAGCACCAGCGGGCGCCCTTCGGCGATCAGGTGCAGCCCCCGGGAGACCCGCTCCAGCAGCGCCCCGGCGCCGTCCGGGCCGGCGGTCTCGTCGGCGAACATCTGCAGGAGGCCGCGGACGGCCGAGGACGTCCGGGCGTGGGAGCCGGTCAGCTCGGCGTCGAAGCGGCGCAACGCCTGCAGCAGCGGGTGCAGCGGGGACGCGTCGCCGATGTCCAGACAGGAGCCGGTGAGCACCAGGGCGCCCGCGTCGCGCAGCCGGGCGCCCACCTCGCGCAGCAGCCGGGTCTTGCCCACGCCGCTCTCGCCGGTGAGGAAGACGGCGGCGGTGTGCCCCTGCGCGACCTCGTCGAGCAGCGCGGACCGTACCGTCGTCACCAGGTCGGCCCGGCCGACGAGCGGTGCGGCGTCCACATCGCTGGCCATGGCACGCAGCCTAGTCACACGTCCGCGCACCGTTCTACGGGTCTTCTGCCCCTGTGGTACCCGTCGCGTCGACATTGCGACCGGAGGTTGCGGCTGGCCGACATACGTCGTTCTGCAGATCCCCCGTCGACCCACAGGTGACAGTCTCCGAGGCGTCGGCAGGCAACGGGGGGAAAGGCGGGTGCGATGCCCATGCTCACCATCGTCGCCGGTCCGCAACGTGTCGCGTCGGCAGGCTGGCCGGCACCGGAGGAGAGACGCATGGTCACCGTGCTGTTCGCCGACATCGTCGGGTCGACCGCGCTCGTCGACCGGCTCGACCCCGAGGACGTACGGGCCCTGCAGCGCGCCTACTTCGCCACCGTCGCCGGGGTGCTGCGCCGGTGGCACGGGGTGGTCGAGAAGTACGTCGGCGACGCGGTCATGGCGCTGTTCGGCGCGCGCGAGTCCGACGGGTTCGACGCGTACCGGGCGGTGCGGGCGGCGCTGGACATCCAGCGGGCCCTCGACCGGCGTCCCGTGCCCGGCGCGCCGCGGCTGCGGGTCCGGGTCGGGGTGGCCACCGGCGAGGCGCTGGTGGACCTCGCCGCGACACACGACGGCGGGCACGGCGCGGCCAGCGGCGCGGTGACCAGCACCGCCGCCCGGTTGCAGGAGTACGCACCGCCGGGCGGCGTGGCGCTCTGCGCGGCCACCCACCGGGCCACCGTGGGGCTGATCGACCAGCGCCGCGTGCCGCCGGTGGCTCTCGCCGGCAAGGCGCTGCCGGTGGACGTGTGGCACGCCACCGGCGCCACCCGGCCGGCCCCGGCCCCGCACGAGGGCCCGCTGGTCGGGCGACGGCGGGAACTCGCCACCGCCCGGGACCTGATCGTCCGCGCCGTGCGGGACCGCAGCCCGCGCTGGCTGTCGCTGGTCGGTCCCGCCGGCAGCGGGCGCAGCCGGCTGCTGCACGAGCTGCGGCACGCCGTCCCGACCGTGGACGACGTGCCGGTGCGCTGGTGCGTCGCGCACTGCCCGCCGTGCCCGGAGGCCCTGGCGCCCGTCGCCGACCTGGTGCGCGGGGCCGCCGCCCTCCGCGCGAACGACCCACCTCCGGTCGTACGCCGTCGGCTCGCCGCCGCCCTCGCGGGCCTGGTGCCGCCCGCCGGCCTGACCGAGGCGGTGTCCGCGCTGGAGGGACTCCTGGCGGGCCCGGACGCCGCCGATGAGGCCGCGCGGGGCGCCGAGGTGGCGCGGGAGGTGCTGCTGTCGCTCGCCGCCCGGGAGCCGCTGGTGGTGGCGGTGGACGACCTCGACCGGGCCACCGGGGAGCTGAACCGCTTCATGCACCGGCTCTTCGCGGCGGCCACCGCCCGGTCCCTGCCGCTGGCGGTCGTGGTGCTGCACCGTCCCGAGTGGGCGGACGTGCTGCCCGGGGCCCGGGACCGCCGGCAGCGGCTGGACGTGCCGCCGCTGCGCCCGGTGGAGACCGGCCGGCTGCTGCGTCACCTGCTGCGCCGGGTCGACCGGCCGGCGGCGGAGGCCGCGCGCCTGCTGCCGCTGGTCGGGGGCAACCCCGGCCGGGCCGCCGCGTACGTGGCGTCGCTCGACGTGGCGCCGACCGACATGGCGCCGACCGCGTTGCCGCCCGTGCCCGAGTCGGTGCGCCGGGAGGTGGACGCCCGGCTGGACCGCCTCGACGGCGTCCGGCGGGCGGCGCTGACGGCGGTGGCGGCCCTCGGCGTCGCGGCCCTCGGCGCGGGGGTCACCGCGTCGGCGGTGGGGCACCTGCTCGGCTGGTCGCCCGCCCGGGCGGTGCCGGAGCTGCGCGCCCTCGCCGCCTCGGGCCTGCTGGTCGGCCGCGCCGGCGGCGGGTACGCGGTCGCCGACCCGGTGCTGCGCGAGGTCGCGTACGCCCGGCTGCCGAGGGCGGTGCGGGCCGCGATCGCCGGGTGGGCCGGGCAGCCCTCGGATCCGGCGGCGCCGGCCCGCCGGCTCGCCGCGGCGGCCGTAACCGCGTCGGGGGCCGCCTCGTCCTCCGCCGTGCCCGTCGAACGCGACCGCGCCCCGTCGGCCCGGCCGGCACGGTCGGACTGGCGGAGGCGCCGCGAATGGCGGTCGGCGTGGGGGCTGCCGCGCGGGGCGTCGGCGGCGGCGTGACAGAGGGCCTTCTCTCCCCCACGATCCATGTTAAGGCGGTGCCGGCCCCGGGCGGTATCGGGCGGCTGACCGAGTGCGCGGGCCGGGTCCCCCTGGCTAGCTTCGCCTGATGCCTGTCGAAGAGATCACCGCCTCCGCCGCCGGCACCTGGACCCTCGGCGACCGCACCGTGCACCGGATGGGCTTCGGGTCGATGCGGCTGACCGCCGACCCCGACCGGGCGCGCGCCCTCCGCGTCCTGCGCCGGGCGGTCGAGCTCGGCGTCAACCACATCGACACCGCCGCCTTCTACGTCTCGCCGGGCGGGCCGCTCGGCGTCGGCACCGGCCCGCGCCGGTACGCCACCGAACTCATCCGGGAGGCGCTCGCGCCGTACCCGGACGACCTGGTCATCACCACGAAGGTCGGGCCGTCGTTCGACGCGGCGAACCGGCACCGGGAGCTGGCCCCGGCCGAGCTGCGCCGGGATGTGGAGGAGAACCTGCGCCGCCTCGGCCGGGACCACCTGGACGTGGTCAACCTGCGGATCGTCCGGCGCGAGGGGCGGGACTCGGTGGCGGAGCGCTTCGCCGCCCTCGCCGAGCTGCGCGACGCCGGGCTGATCCGGCACCTCGGCCTGTCCAACGTGCGGGTGGACCACCTGGACGAGGCGCAGGCCGTCGCGCCGGTGGTCTGCGTGCAGAACGCGTACGCCCTCGACACGAACCGGTGGGCCGACGACCTGCTGCGGGTCTGCGGCGAGCGCGGAGTGGCCTTCGTGCCGTTCTTCGCGATCGCCGGCGCCGGGCGGGAGGCGGGCGCGACCGGCGAGCACGACGACGCGGTGCGCGCGGTGGCCCGCGCCCACGGGGTGACTCCGCACCAGGTCCGCCTGGCCTGGACGCTGCACCGGGGGCGGCACGTGCTGGCCATCCCCGGCACCGGCGACCCGGAGCACCTGGCGCAGAACGTGGCGGCCGGCGCGATCCGACTCTCCGCCGACGACCTGGCCCGCCTCGGCTGAGCGGCCCGGCCGGCCCGGCCCGGCCCGCCCCGGCTGGGCGGTCGGTCTGGCCCGGCCCGGGGCGGCTCAGCGGGCCGGCGGCCCGCCCCGCCGGAGTCCGGTCAGCGGTCGGCGAGGAAGGCGATGGCCCGCTCCCAGGTCTGCGCGGCGGCCGTCGCGTCGTGGTCGGGCAGGTGCGGGTCGGTGTAGAGGTGCCCGACGCCGGGATAACGGTGGACGGACAGCTCCGCGCCGGCGTCGGTCATCGCCCGCCGCCACTGCGCGACCTCCGGCTCCGCGTCGTAGTCGTCCGGGTCGCCCAGGTGCAGCTGCACCGGCAGGCCCGGCCGGACCGACTCCGGCTCGCCGCCGACGCCGGAGAGCAGCAGCAACGCCGCCGCGTCGGGACGCTCGGCGAGCATCGCGCCGGCCACCCCCGCGCCCATCGAGAAGCCAGCCAGCACCGCGTCGGCCGGCGCCTCGCGCAGGGCCTCCCGGGCCCGGTCCAGCACGGCGTCCTGGCCGATCTTGCGGAGCAGGGCGAAGCCGTCCTCCACCGTCGCTGCGGCCGGCGCGCCATAGAGGTCGGGGGTGACGACCGTGTGCCCGGCGGCGCGCAGCCGGTCGGCGGCGGTCAGCACGGCCGGCCGCAGCCCGTAGACGGAGTGAAACAGCACGACATGTCCCATGGAGGCATCCTGCCTCACACCCCCGACCGGAACGGGCCGCCGCGCGGGCGGGACGGCGTCAGCCCAGCGACTCCAGCCGGCGCACCAGCTCCGCCGGCCCCGGCATCGCGGCGATCTCGGCGCTGACCTGCCTCGCCGCGTCGCGCAGCGCCGGATCGCCGACCAGCCGGGTCAGGGTGTCGGCGGTGATGTCGCGGGCCCGGACCGCGATTCCCGCGCCGCGCGCCGCCACCAGCTCGGCGTTGTGCCGCCGGTCGCCGGGCCCGACGGTGGCCAGCTGCGGCACCCCCGCGGTCAGCGCGGTGAAGACGCTGCCCGCGCCGCCGTGGTGGACCAGCGCCGCGCTCGCCGGCAGGGCCTCGGCGAGCGGAATCCAGTCGACGGTGCGCACGTTGCCGGGCAGCGCCCGGCGGGCCAGCCGTGCGTCCGGGCGGACCAGGACGAACTCGGCGTCGACCCGGTCGGCGGCGGCGACGACCGCCGGCATCGGCCCGGCGCTGCCGGGGCCGGCGACGGTGCTGCGGCTGACCAGCACCCGCGGGCGCTCCCCCGGCTCGCGCAGCCAGCCCGGCAACTCGCCGCCGCCGGCGTGGGCGGCGTAGCGCATGGGCCAGCCGTCCTGGTGCCGCACGCTGGGCGGGGCGACGGCAATCGCGGCGGCCGGGGGCGGCAGCTCCGTCAGGCCGTGCCGGCGCAGGGCCCCGCCCAGGCGCGCGAGGGTGACCCGGACCAGCTCCCGGCCGTCGAAGAGGGCGTTCTCCTGGCGTACGGCGGGCACCCCGCGCGTCGCGGCGGCGAGCGCGCCGGCCACCGCGAACGGCTCGTGGACCACCAGGTCGGGCTTCCACCCCGCGGCGACGGCGACCACCCCGTCGGCGATCTGGTCGTTGACCGCGCCGAAGAGCAGCGCCGCGCCCCGGGTGCCGGCCGTGCCGGCCAGCTCGGCCCGGGCGATCAGCGGGTGGCGCAGCATGACGCCCCGGGCGATCCGGCCGAAGTCGAACGCCGGCGCGACATCGCGCACCGGCAGCCCGGACTGCTCCGCCCGCAGGCCGTCGGCGGCGGTGGCGACGAGCACCTCGTGCCCGGCGGCACGCAGCGCGGCGGCCAGCGGCAGCAGGGGGAAGACGTGCCCGATCAACGGCGCGGAGACCACCAGAACTCGCACCGCCCCGATGCTAGCCGCGCCGGTAACGCTCGTGGGGGCGGCGAGGTGGGGCGCATCGGCGGCGGCGCGAGGCTCAGCCGGCGGGCGTCGGCAGGGTGCGGCTGCGGCCCCGGAACTCGGCGACCACCTCGCCGCCGTCGCGGGTGACGGTGACGTCGTAGATGCCGCTGCGGCCGTACCGGGTGCGTTCGGTGGCGCGGGCGGTCAGCAGGTCGCCCTCGCGGGCGGGACGGACGAAGGTGATCTCGCCGCCGGCGGCGACGGTGACCGGACCGTGGCTGTTGCAGGCCAGCGCGAAGGCGGTGTCGGCGAGCAGGAAGACGAAGCCCCCGTGGGCGATCGCGTGGCCGTTGACCATCGCACCGGTCACCCGCATCCGGGCCACCGCCGCCCCGTCGGCGGCGTCCACCAGCTCGATGCCGAGCCCCTTCGACGCCGCGTCGGCGTCGAACATCTCGTACGCGGCGTTGCGTCCCGCCATGTCAGGCGCCCCGCCGCTGGTCGACGATCCGCCGCATCTTGCCCATCGACCGCTCCACCCCGTCCGGGGCGACCACCTCGACCGCCACGCTCACTCCGATCGTGTTCTTGACCAGCCCGACCAGTGCTCCGCCGGCCCGCTCGGCGGCCTCGGCGGCCACCCCCGCCCGCCGCTCCACCCGGACGGTCAGCGTGTCCATCCGCCCCTCCCGCCCGAGGACGCACTGGAAGTGCGGCGAGAGCTGCGGCGTACGCAGGATCAGCTCCTCGATCTGGGTGGGGAAGACGTTCACCCCGCGCACGATCATCATGTCGTCGCTGCGTCCGGTGATCTTCTCCATCCGGCGCATCGGGCGGGCGGTGCCGGGCAGCAGCCGGGTCAGGTCGCGGGTGCGGTAGCGGACGACCGGCATGGCCTCCCTCGTGAGCGAGGTGAGCACCAACTCGCCGCGCTCGCCGTCGGGGAGCACCTCCCCGGTGACCGGGTCGACGATCTCCGGATAGAAGTGGTCCTCCCACAGGTGCGGCCCGTCCTTGGTCTCCACGCACTCGTTGGCCACGCCCGGGCCCATCATCTCGGAGAGGCCGTAGACGTCCACGGCGTGCATGTCGAGGCGCTGTTCCATCTCCCGGCGCATGTCCTCCGTCCACGGCTCCGCGCCGAGGACACCGACCTGGAGCGAGGTGGCGCGCGGGTCGATCCCCTGCCGCTCCATCTCGTCCACGATCGCGAGCAGGTAGCTGGGGGTCGCCATGATGACCTCCGGCTCGAAGTCCCGGATCAGCATCACCTGGCGTTCGGTCATCCCGCCGGAGACGGGGATGACGGTGCAGCCCAGTTCCTCCGCGCCGTAGTGCGCACCGAGCCCGCCGGTGAACAGCCCGTAGCCGTACGCGACGTGCACGCGGTCGCCGGGGCGGCCGCCGGCGGCCCGGATCGACCTGGCCATCAGCCGGGCCCAGGTCCGCAGGTCGTCGGCGGTGTAGCCGACCACCGTCGGCCGGCCGGTGGTGCCGGAGGAGGCGTGCAGCCGGGCGATGCGTTCGCGCGGCACGGCGAACATGCCGAACGGGTAGTTCTCCCGCAGCTCCGCCTTGCCGGTGAACGGGAAGCGGGCCAGGTCGGCCAGGTCCCGGCAGTCGTCGGGGTGCACCCCGGCGGCGTCGAAGGCGCGGCGGTAGTGCGGCACGTTGTCGTACGCGTGCCGCAGCGACCAGCGCAGCCGCTCCCGCTGCACCGCCCGCAGCTCGTCGACGCTCGCCCGCTCGATCGGCTCCAGGTCCTCGGGGCGCGGGGTGCGGTCCTGCATCGGTGCCTCCTGCACGTCACGCTGGCGCGGCGGCGGCGGTCGCGTGCCGACACCTCCGGATCGCCCCGGAACCGGGCCGCCCCGCCTGCCGATCTTGGTACCGTACGCCGGCCGGCGGCGCGGCACCACCGGTGGCCGGGACGGCCGGCGGGCCCGGCGGTCAGACGGTGAGCAGCGTCTTGCCGATCGCGGCACGCTCCTCGATCGCCCGATGGGCGTCGGCGGCCCGGTGCAACGGGAAGGTCTGGCCGACCAGGGGCGCGATCCGCCCCGCCGCCGTGGCGTCGAGCGCGGCCCGCAGGTGCCGGCGCGCCTGCTCGGGGGTGAACTGGACGTCGCCGATGCCGGTGACGGTGATGCCCCGGGCGCGCGCGGCCTCGGCGGCGGGCACCGCGAACTCCCCGGCCGGGGTGCCGTGCGCGGAGAACCGCCCGCCGTCGCGCACCAGGTCGAACGCCGCCCGGCCGTAGTCGCCGCCGGCACCGTCGAAGACGACGTGCGGGCCGTCCGTCGCGGCCCGGACCCGCAGCGTCCAGTCCGGCTCGGCGTAGTCCACCACGACGTCGGCGCCCAGCCGGCGCAGCGCGTCGAGCTTGGCCGCGCCCCGGGCCGCCGCGACGACGAACCCGCCTCGGGCGCGGACCTCCTGCACGAGCACCACGCCGAGGCCGCCGGCGGCGGCGGTGACCAGCACGTGGTCCCCGGGGCGGACCGGCACCAGGTCGAGCAGGCCGAACGCGGTCGTCCCGTCGTGCAGCAGCGCCGCCGCGGCCGGCAGGGAGACCCCGTCGGGCACCGGCACCAGCCCCTCGGCGGGCACCACGGCGCGCTCCAGGTAGCCACCCCGCTCGTCGGTCCTGGTGACCACCCGCCGGCCGATCCGGCCCGGGTCGACCCCCGCGCCGACCGCGCCGACGGTGCCGGCGACCCCGACCCCCGGCCGGTACGGCGGCCGGACGGGAAAGTATTCGCCGCCCTGCCCGCGTCGGATCATCGTCTCCACCCAGAGCACGTCCGCGACGGACACCTCGACCACGACCTCGTCCGGACCGGGTACCGGCTCGGGGGTCTCGGTCAGGGCCAGCACCTCCGGCCCGCCGAACGTCGCCACCTCGATCACCCGCATGTCACCCTCCACATCGCTCGCCGACGTGGTCCAGCCTCGGACGTGAAGCGGGGTTTAGGTCAACGGGCGGCGCGGTGGCGCCGCCCACACGTCACGGGTTCTCCGGGTCGAGGTTGCGCTCGCGCAGCAGCGCGTCCAGCTTGGCTTCGATCCGCTCGTCGGACTCGCGGGACTGGGAGGATCCCCAGTAGTAGAACAGGGCCAGGCCGGCCGCCTGCCAGATCAGCTGGAGGAACTCGGACTGCCAGTTCTCGAAGGTGGAGGCGAGGAACTGCGGCAGGAAGTCCGCCCAGGCGAAGGACTGACCGTGCTGGCTCGCCTCGTTGCTCTCCGCCACCGCCTGGAAGACGAACTGTCCGATCCAGGAGAACAGGAACAGCGCCCCGGTCACCAGCGCGAACGCGTACGCCCGGGGCCAGCGCGGCTTCCGGAACGGCGGCCCCCCGGCCCGCCTGGCGTTGCGGCGCGGACCTCCCCCGTCGGACGCTGGACCGGACGGACGCACCTGTGCCGGCGTCGTCGTATCCGCCATCACGACCCCCTCTCGACGATCCCCTGTCGGGCATGTGCCCCGGCTCGGCGCTGCCGAAACGGCGGGTCGGCGGGTCGGCGCGGCGGAACGGCGCGGCGAAACGGCGCGGCGAAACGGCGCGGCGAAACGGCGCGGCGAAACGGCGGATCGGCGGATCGGCGGGTCAGCGGGACGCCGGGAGCCGGTGCAGCGCGTCGACCAGCGGGGCGAGTTCCGGTGCGGCCTCGGCCTCGGCCAGCGCCTCGGCCAGCACCCGGTCGTGGGTGGGCCGGGCCTGGGCGAGCAGCTCGCACCCGGCGGGGGTGAGCTCGGTGTAGATGCCGCGTCGGTCGTCGGCGCAGAGGACCCGGGTGAGCAGGCCGCGGTCCTCCAGGCGGGTGACCAGCCGGGTGGTGGCGCTGTCGGAGAGCGCGGCGGCCCGGGCCAGCTGCCGCATTCGCATGTGCCAGCCGTCCTGGCGGGAGAGCGCGTCGAGCACCGTGTACTCGACCACGGAGAGCTGGTGCCCGGCCTGGAGCGCGCGTTCCAGGGACGCCTCGATGAGGCCGTGCAGCGCGGCGAGGGTGCGCCAGCCCTGTGCGCGTACCTCCACGGCGTCGTCGCCGATGCCCATCCGACCTCCTCGCGGTGTGACCTGGTCGACCCCCAGCCTAACAGGCTTGCGCCGTTATCCCGCGCGTGCAACTATTTTGTTGCTTCCGCGTGTAGTTGCATGCGCCAGCTATCTGCCTCTCTCCTGGAACGGAAGACCATGTCTGGACGGAACCGGCCCCTGCCCGGTGGACTGCTCGCGCTGGCCGTCGGCGCCTTCGGCATCGGCCTCACCGAATTCGTGATCATGGGGCTGCTGCCCCAGGTGGCCGCCGACTTCGCGGTGACCGAGTCGGTCGCCGGGTGGCTGATCTCCGGCTACGCGCTCAGCGTCGCGATCGGCGGCGTGGCGCTGACCGCGGCGGTCACCCGGCTGCCGCGCAAGCCGGTGCTGCTCGGCCTGATGGCGCTCTTCATCATCGGCAACCTGCTCTCCGCCCTGGCCGACGGCTACGGCGTGATGATGGCCGGCCGGATCGTGGCCGCGCTCTGCCACGGGGCGTTCTTCGGCATCGGCGCCGTGGTCGCCGCCGGACTGGTCGCGCCGGCCCGGCGCGCGGGCGCCATCGCGCTGATGTTCGCCGGGCTGACCACGGCCAACGTGCTCGGCGTACCGTTCGGCACCTTCCTCGGCCAGCATCTCGGCTGGCGGTCGACGTTCTGGGCGATCACCGGCATCGGCGTGGTCGCGCTCGCCGGCCTGGCCCTGCTCGTCCCGGCCCGCCCGACCGGCGACGCCGACCGCCCCGCCGACGGGCTCCGCGGCGAACTGCGGGCCTTCACCCATCCGCAGGTGTGGCTGTCGCTCGCGGTGACCGTCCTCGGCTTCGGCGGCATGTTCGGCGCGTTCACCTACATCGCGTACACCCTGACCGAGGTCAGCGGCTTCGCCACCGGGACGGTGCCGTGGCTGCTGGTGCTCTTCGGGGTGGGCCTGTTCGTGGGGAACCTGCTCGGCGGTCGCGCCGCCGACGTGTCGCTGTCGCGCACCCTGGTCGTCGTGCTCGCGGCGCTGACCGTGGTGCTCGCGTTCTTCGCCCTGACCGCCGGCAGCCGGCCGCTCACCGTGGCCTCGCTGCTGCTGATGGGCGGGTTCGGCTTCGCCACCGTTCCCCCGTTGCAGATGCGGATCATGAGGTACGCCCACCAGGCGCCGACGCTGGCCTCCGGGGCGAACATCGCGGCCTTCAACGTCGGCAACGCCCTCGGCGCGTGGGTGGGCGGGACGACGATCGCGGCCGGGCTCGGCTACACCGCCCCGATCTGGGCGGGCGCGGCGGTCACCCTGGCCGGCCTGGGCGTGCTGCTGGCCGCCCTGCGACTGGCCCGCCGGCAGGCCGCGGCGCGGCCGGCGGAGCGGGAACTGGTCGCCTCGACCTGACCGACCGGCGGCAGCGGGGCCGGTCGGGCCGGGCCCCGCCGCCCCGACCCGGACCATCCCGCTGCAATCTTCTCGCTGTTGCAAATTATTGGCAACAAGGTCTGGACAGCGCTCCGGAACGGTAACTAGCCTCATCGCTATGAGTCCTTACATCAGCAACGTCGCCGCCTGGCAGGAGAGCTGGGACCGGCAGCAGGAGGCGTACCTGCCGGACCGGGAGCACCGGTTCACCGCGATGCTCGACGCGGTCGAGGCGATCCTCGACGGCGGGCGACCCCGCCTGCTCGACCTGGCCGGCGGCACCGGCACCATCTCGGCCCGGGCGCTGCGCCGCTTCCCCGACGCCGAGATCACCCTGGTCGACCTCGATCCCGCGCTGCTGGCCATCGCCAGGTCGACGTTCGGCGACCGGGTCACCGTGGTCGAGGCCGACCTCGGGCAGCCGGAGTGGACGACCGCGCTGCCGGTGCGGGAGTACGACGCGGTGCTCACCGCCACCGCGCTGCACTGGCTGCCGGGCGACCGGCTGGCCCGCCTCTACGCCGAGCTGCACGGCGTGCTGCGCCCGGGCGGGATCCTGCTCAACGCCGACCACATGCCCGACGACGCGCTGCCGGAGCTGACCAAGCGCCTGCTGGACAGCGCGCGGACCCGGCGCGAGGCCCGCTACGCCAGCGGCGCCGTGCTCTCCTGGTCGGACTGGTGGGAGCGGGCGGCGGCCGACCCGGCGCTCGCCCCACTGGTGCAACGGCGGCGCGAGATCTACCCGACCGGGCACAGCCCGGAGTGGAACCCGCCGGCCTCCTGGCACCTGGCGGCGCTGACCGACGCCGGCTTCACCGAGGCCGGCGTGGTCTGGCGCGGCGGCGCCGACGCCGCCGTCGCGGCGGTGCGCTGACGGCGGGGCACCACGGCACGGGTCGGCCGTCCGCGGCCGACCCGGCGTATGCTGCGGCGACGGCCGGATGGCGGCCGACGGCACCGTGGGAGGAGACGTGACCGGCCCGTCCGAGCCGTCGCGCGTCGACCCGGACGTCGACCTTCGGGTCCCGGCCGACCGCGACGAACTCACCGCGCACCCGGCGGCGGTGCTCGCCGCCGTCTCCGCCGGGGGTGTGCTCGGCGCGCTGGCCCGGGCCGGCCTGCAGGCCGCCGTCCCGCACTCCCCCGCCACGTTCGGCTGGGCCACCTTCTGCGTCAACGTGAGCGGGTGCCTGCTGATCGGTGTCCTGATGGCGGTGCTCGGCCACGTCGGCGGCGGCCGACCGCTGGCCCGCCCGTTCCTCGGCGTGGGCGTGCTCGGCGGGTACACGACCTTCTCCACCTACGCGGTCGACGCGCACCAGGCGCTGCTCGCCGGCGCCCCCGGCACCGCGCTGGCCGCCCTCGGCGCCACGCTGGTCGGCGCGCTGCTCGCGGTCTGGGCCGGCGAGGCCGCCGCCGGGCGGCTGCTCGCCCGGAGCGGCCGTTGACCGCCCTGCTCGTGGCGCTCGGCGCGGCGCTCGGCGCCCCGCTGCGCTACCTCACCGACCGGGCCGTGCAGGCCCGCTTCGGCACCGGGTTCCCGTGGGGCACGCTGACGGTCAACGTAGTCGGGTCGCTGCTGCTCGGTGCGGTCACCGGCCTGCCGGCGGACCCCGCACTCACGGCGCTGGTCGGCACCGGCTTCTGCGGGGCGCTGACCACCTGGTCCACGCTGAGCTACGAGACGCTGCGGCTGGCCCGGGCGGGACGGCGGCACGCCGCGCTGGCCAACATGGCCCTCAGCGTCGCCGCCGGCCTCGCCGCGGCCACCGCCGGCTACGCCCTCGCCCGCGCGGCCACCGGCTGACCGGCCGCCATGCCGGTCTCCCGCAGCCGCACCACCGGTCCGAGCACGAACACCGCCGGCGGCCGGACGTCCTCCCGCGCGGCCAACCCGCCCACCTCGTCCAGCCGGGACGACCAGGTGCGCTGCTCCGGCTGGCCGCCGTCGGCCACGACGAGCACGGGGGTGTCCGGGGCGCGGCCGTGCTCCACCAGCACCGCCGCGATCTTGGCGATGGTGTCCACCGCCATCAGCAGCACCACGGTGCCCCGGGACCGGCCCAGCGCCACCCAGTCCACCAGGGAGTCGGGGTGCCCCGGCGGCAGGTGCCCGGAGACGACGGTGACGTCGTGGGCGACGCCCCGGTGGGTGACCGGGACGCCGGCCAGGGCCGGCACGGCCAGCGCGCTGCTCACCCCGGGAACCAGCACGGTCTCGACCCCGGCCGCGGCGCACGCCTGGACCTCCTCGTGGCCCCGGCCGAAGACGTACGGGTCGCCGCCCTTGAGCCGGACCACGCGCTTGCCCGCGCGGGCGTACGCGATCAGGGTGTCGTTGATGGTGTCCTGCGGCATCGACGGCCCGCGCGGCACCTTGGCGGCGTCGACCACCACCACGTCCGGGCGCAGCCCGGTGAGCAGCCCGCGCGGGGCGAGCCGGTCGGCGACCACCACGTCGGCGCTGTCCAGCAGGGCCTTCCCCCGTACGGTGATCAGGTCGTCGGGGCCGGGGCCGCCGCCCACGACCGCGACCTGTCCCGGGCGCAGGCCGGGCCGCTGGTCGCGGTGGTGGTGACGGCCACCGTGGTGGTGGTCCCCGTGCTGGTGGTGGTCCCCGTGATGGTGGTGGCCGTGGCCGTCGACCGGGTCGTCGGGGTGGTCGTGCGGGGTCTGCGGCCGGCCCACCTTGTCGGCGAAGCCCGGCATCAGCACCCGGTACGCGCAGGTGTCGCAGTTCATCCGGATGTCGCCGCGGCGCGCCTCGGCGTGCCGTTCGAGGACGAGGTCGGCGAGGGCGTCGCAGTCGCCGATCAGGTCGGCCACCCGCACGTCCAGCTCGGGGTGGGCGGCGGCGAAGTCGGCCGACTGGGCGACGATCCGGTCGGGCAGCACGCCGGCGAAGAGGAAGTACGGCGCGACGACGATGCGCCGCGCGCCGAGCCGGCGCAGCCGGTCCAGCACCGCCGGCACCGACGGCTCCGCGAGCGAGATGAAGCCCGGCTCGACGCCGGCGTAGCCGCGCCCCTCCCAGAGCAGCCGGGCCACCTTGGCCACCTCGGCGTTGGCGTCCGGGTCGGTGGAGCCGCGCCCGATCAGCGCCACCCAGGTGCCGGCCCGATCGGCGCCGGCCAGCGCGGCGTCGATCCGCTGCTCCAGAGCGGTGTGCAGCAGCGGGTGCGGGCCCAGCGGCCGGCCGTAGGCGTAGCTGAGCCCGGGGTGGCGCTGCCGCTCGCGGGCCAGCGCGGCGGGGATGTCGCCCTTGCCGTGGCCGGCGGCGGTCAGCACCAGCGGCAGCGCCACCAGCGACCGGTGTCCCCGGTCGACGAGCGCGCCCACCGCGTCGGTCAGCGGCGGCCGGGACAGCTCGATGAAGCCGCCCTCGACGTCGCCGACGGCGCCGGCGGCGCGCCGGCGGACCCGCTCCACGAACGCCACAAACTGGTCGACCCCGGCCGCGCTGCGCGTGCCGTGCCCGACGATGACCAGAGCGATCATTGCTCCTCCTCCACGTACAGCAGGGCGTTGAGGGCGGCGGCGGCGACCGCCGAGCCGCCCTTCTCGCCCCGGTTGGACACCCCGGGTAGGCCGCTGGCCCGCAGCGCCGCCTTCGACTCGGCGGCGCCCACGAAGCCCACCGGCAGCCCGACGACCAGCGCCGGCCGGGCGTCCAGGGTGATCAGTTCCTCCAGCGCGGTCGGTGCGCAGCCGACCACCCACACCGCGCCGGGGCCGACCCGCTCCAGGGCGAGCCGCACCGCCGCCGCCGACCGGGTGATCCCGGCCGCGCGGGCCAGGTCGGCGGCGGCCGGCTCGGCGACCGGGCAGACGCTCCGCCGACCGGTGATGCCGGCGGCCACCATCGCCACGTCGGTGACCACCGGCGCGCCCGCGCGCAGGGCGGCCAGCCCGCCGGCCAGGGCCGCCTCGTCGCAGACCAGGTCGGTGACGTAGTCGAGGTCGGCGCTGGCGTGCACCACCCGCTCGGTGACGGCCCGGGTCAGCGGCGGCAGGTGCGCGAGGTCCACCCGGGAGCGCAGGATCCGGTACGACTCCCGCTCGATGGGGTGCACGGCCCGGCTCACGGCCGCACCGCCCCGGCACCGTAGCGCTCGTCGTAGCGGCGCAGCTTCCACAGCGCCACCGCGCCGGCCCAGGCGAACACGAAGAGCGCCACGACGGCGTACCCGAGCTGCTCGAAGTGGTCGGCGATCCCCGCGTACCAGGACAGCGCCGACAGCCCGAGGTGGTCGACCAGCAGGCCGGCGGCGTAGACGCTGGCGACCAGGCCGCCGACCAGCACCGTCACCGCCGTGGTGGCCAGGTTGTAGTAGAGCCGCCGGGCCGGGTGCCGGTACGCCCACGAGTAGGCGCGGCTCATCAGCAGGCTGTCGGCGGTGTCCATGGCGGACATCCCGGCGGCGAAGAGCAGCGGCAGGGTGAGCAGGGCGAGCACGGGCAGCCCGCCGGCGGCGGCGGTGCTCGCCGACAGGGCGAGCAGGGTCACCTCGCTGGCGGTCTCCAGGCCGAGGCCGAAGAGGAACCCGACCGGCGCCATGTGCCAGGAGGAGCGCACCAGCGCGCGGGCCCGGGAGCCGAGCACCCGCTGCACCAGCCCCCGGTTGAGCAGGTGCAGGTCCAGCTCGCGCTCGTCCAGGTCGCCGTGGCGCAGCCGCCGCCACAGCCGCGCCAGGCCGGCCAGCACCGCCGCGTTGAGCACCGCGACCAGGGCGAGGAACAGCGTGGCGGTGAGGATCGCGACGGTCGCGCCCACCTCGCGGGCCTCGGCCAGCCCGGGGCCGGCGAGGTTGGCCGAGGCGAGGCCGACGACCAGCGCCAGCAGCAGCACCACCCCGCTGTGCCCGAGGGCGAAGAAGAAGCCGACGCCGACCGGGCGCCGACCGCGCAGCAGCATCAGCCGGGTGGTGTCGTCGATCGCCGCGATGTGGTCGGCGTCGAAGGCGTGCCGCACCCCGAGCAGGTACGCCAGCGTGCCGGCCCCGGCGAGGCCGCCGGCCGCGGCGGGCTGGTTGTTCCAGTACAGGTAGAGACTCCAGCCGGCGACGTGCAGCACGGCGACGGCGAGCACGATGCCGCCGAGGCGTACCCGCTCGGCGCGGCTCCACCGGCCGGCCGGGGGTGCGGCGCTGACCGCGGTCGGGCTCATCGGCTTCCTCCACGTTCGTCGGTGCCGGTGGCGCGGATGGCGTCCACCGGGCAGATCTCCAGGCATTCCAGGCAGCCGGTGCAGCGGTCCGCGCGGACGGCGAGGCCGCCGGGCACCGGTCGGATGGCGTGCGTCGGGCAGGTGAGCAGGCAGGCGCCGCAGCCCTGGCAGGCGCCGATGGTCACCGCCGCCACCGGTACCCCCGAGGGGTGACCATCCGGCCGGCGACCACCCGGGTCTGGCTGCTGCCCACCACCACGACGCTGTACATGTCGACCAGCGCCGGGTCGAGGTCGGCCAGGGTGGCCAGGTGCACCCGCTCGTCGGGTCGGCTGGCGTTGCGCACCACCCCGACCGGGGTGTCCGGCGGCCGGTGCGCGGCGAAGACCTCCAGCGCCGCGCCGAGCTGCCAGTCGCGGGCGCGGCTGCGCGGGTTGTAGAGCAGCGCCACGAAGTCGCCCTCGGCCGCGGCGGCCACCCGGCGCGCGATGACCTCCCACGGGGTGTGCAGGTCGGACAGGCTCAGGTAGGCGTGGTCGTGGCCGAGCGGCGCGCCGAGCAGGGCGCCGGCGGCGAGGGCGGCCGTCACCCCGGGCACCCCGACCACGTCGATCCGCTCGTCGGCGTACTCCAGGGCGGGGCTGGCCATCGCGTACACGCCGGCGTCGCCGGAGCCGACCAGCGCGACGGCGTGACCGGCCACGGCCTCGGTGACGGCGGCACGGGCCCGTTCCTCCTCGGCGCCCAGGCCGCTGGCGAGCACCCGGGTGCCGGGGCGGAGCAGGTCGCGGACCTGGTCGACGTACTGGTCGAGGCCGACGACCACGGCGGCGCGGCGCAGCTCGGCCACCGCGCGGGCGGTGCGCAGGTCGGGCGCGCCGGGCCCGAGGCCGACGATCGCCAGCCGGCCGCGCGGGGCGTGCCGGGCGACCGCCACGGTGGCCATGGCCGTCGCGGTCTTCGGCACCAGCAGCGCGGCGTCGCCGCCGAGCAGCGCCGCCGCCTCGGCGACGCTGGGGGTGCCGACGGCGGCGCGGACCACCTCGCTGGGGTGCGGCACGTCGACCGCCGCCAGCTCCGCCGCCGGATGCGTCACCAGGGGTACGCCGAGCGCGTCGGCGGTCGCCCGAATGCCCGCCTCGTCGGCCTTGATGTCGGCGCTGGCCAGGTGCCGCAGGCTGGCCGGGCTGAGGCCGGCCTCGGCGAGCACCCGGTCCAGCAGGCCGCGCACCTCGGCGGCGGGCACACCCCGGCTGGCCCCCACGCCGGCGACCAGCGACGGAGGCCGCAGCACGGCCGTCCGGTCGTCGAGCGGCACCACCCGGTCGCTGACCAGCAGCCGGTACCCGCCGACCGTCGGCCCGGCCGGCGCGGAGCCGGCTTCGACCCGCTCGCCGGGCGGGACCGGGCCGGCCGGCGGGGCGGACCCGGCCGGCTCGACCGGTCCGGACGGCGCCGGGGCGGGGCGCACGTTGTCGGGCAGGGCGGGCAGCGGCCAGGCGGCGTCGGCGACGAGGGTGACCGGCTCGCCGTCGAGGATGGCGCGGCTGACGGCGGCGACGGCGCCCTCGACGGGCCAGCCGAGCGTGTCCAGCCCGGGCATGCCGACGGCGTCGGTGGCGGTGGTGACCACCGGCCGCGCGTCGAGCGCCGCGCCGACCCGCCCGGCGAGGTCGTTGGCGCCCCCGGCGTGCCCGCCGAGCAGCGCGACCGCGTGCCGGGCCGCCTCGTCGACCACCACCACGGCCGGGTCGGTGTGCTTGTCGCCGAGCAGCGGCGCGAGGATGCGCACCACCGCCCCGGTGGCCAGGAACGCCACCACCGCGTCGCACTCGGCCCAGGCGGCGCGCAGCGCGTCCGCGACGGTGTCCGCCGTGACCAGGCGGGCGTGCGGCCAGGCGTCGGCGAGGGTGCGGGCGTGCCGCCGCCCGGCAGCGGTGGCGGCGACCAGGCCGATCCGGGTCGGCTGGTCCGTGGCGGTGGGCGGGTGGTTCACGGGCGCTCCCCGGTGAGGACGACCACCGGGTTGGTGGCCGCGAGTCGGATGGATCCGCCGGGCAGGTCGGCGAGGCGGGCGGCGGAGAGCTGGACGCCCTCCACGGCGTAGCCGCCGGCGCGCAGCAGCCCGACCGCCGGGGCGACCCGGTCGACGGCGGCGAGGGTCACCACCACCCGGTCCGGCCGGCGGTGCGCCACGGCGGCGAGCACGTCGGTGCCGCCACCCCCGACGAAGACGGCGTCCGGGTCGGACAGCCCGTGCAGCGCCCCGGGGGCGGCGCCGACCACCACCCTGACGTCGACGCCGTGCCGGGCGGCGTTGGCGCGCACCGGCGCCGTCGGGTCGCGGTCGACGGCGACCACGGCCGCGCCGAGCAGGGCGCACTCGATGCCGACCGAGCCGCTGCCCGCGCCGACGTCCCAGACCAGTCGGCCGAGGCGGGGGCGCAGCCGGGCCACGGCGAGGGCGCGTACCTCCGACTTGGTGATCATCGAGTCGCGGTGCGCGTAGGCGGACTCGGGCAGCGCCCACCCGCCGGCCGGCGCGGCGGCCGGCTGGTTGTCCGCCCGCATCCCGGCGGCCCCGGGCTCCCCGGCGAGGCTGAGCAGCACGTGCGGGTCGGCCCAGACGCGGGCGGCGGCCGCCTCGGGGGTGGTCTCGGTGAGCCGCTCGGCGTCGGTGCCGAGGTGCTCGGCTACGACCAGCCGGCGGGCCCAGCCGACCAGACCGGCGCCCAGCTCGGCGGCCCCGGCGCCGGGCGCGGTGAGCACCGCGACGGCGGGCAGCGCCCGGCAGGCGTTCAGCGCCGGTCGCGGGTCCCGGCCGTGGGCGGTGACCACGGCCGCGCCGTCCCAGGGCAGCCCGGCGCGGGCGAACGCGGCGGCCACGCTGGACACGGCCGGCAGCACCCGCAGCGGCAGCCCGGCCGCCCGCAGCCGCCGGACGACGCCGAACAGCCCGGGATCCCCGCTGGCCAGCACGACCGCCTCCGTTCCGGCGGCGACGGCGGCGGCCAGCCGGTCCAGCGCCGGCGCGAGCGGCCCGAGGGCGACGGTGTCGGCGCCGGCCGGCAGGCGTACGGCGGCCAGGTGCCGGGCCGCGCCCACCACCAGCCGGGCCCCGGCGAGCGCGGGCGCGGCGGCGGGGTGCGGCGGCCCCCCTCCGGCGTCGATCCCCACCACGGTCACGGCCGGCCCGGCGCCCCCGGCGGGCGGGCTCCCGGTCACGCCGCCCACCGGCCCGACGAGGCGACGACCCGGTCGCCCGCGAAGTCGACCATCGCCACGTCGACGGTGACCGCGTTCCCGGCGAACCGGAGCAGCACCTGGCGTACCCGCCGGCAGAGCAGGTCACCGGCGGCGCCGAGCAACCCGGCGGCCTCCCACAACTCGTACGCGTGCCGCCCGGTGTTCGCCGCGGCGACCGCCGCCACCAGGTCGGGGTCGCCGCCCGCCTCGGCGGTGACGTCGCCGAGCAGGGACAGGTCCACCTTGGACCGCGTGTAGTGGGTCATCAGGATGCCGGCGGCGAGCTTCGCCAGCTTGCCGGCCATGCCGACGAAGACCACCCCGGTCATCCGGTCGCCGACGGCGGCGGTGACCGCCGCGCCGGTGAAGTCGCCGACCTCGACGAAGCACACCTCGGGCAGCTCCGGCAGCAGCGCGCGGGCGGCCCGCTCGGTGCGCCCGCCGGTGCACAGCACCACCGTCCGCTCCCCCTGGGCGGCCATCACGTGCACCGCCTGCACCACGCTGGCCCGCCAGGAGGCGGTGGAGAACGGCCGCACGATGCCGGTGGTGCCGAGGATGGAGATGCCGCCGAGGATGCCGAGCCGCCGGTTGGTGGTCTTGCGGGCCATGATCTCGCCGCGCGGCACGCTGACCACCACGCGGACGCCCACCTCGGCCAGGTCGACCACCTCGGCGACGGCCTGGCCGATCATCCGGCGCGGGGTCTCGTTGATCGCCGGCCCGCCGACGGGCAGCCCGAGTCCCGGCCTCGTGACCGTGCCGACGCCCGGCCCGCCGTCGAGCCGCAGCCCGGGCACGTCCCGCCAGCCGACGGTGACGGTCAGCTCGGCGCCGTGCGTGACGTCGGGGTCGTCGCCGGCGTCCTTGACCACCACTGCCTCCGCCGACGTGCCGGCGTGGACCTCGCAGCGGGCCACCGGGAAGCGGACCCGGCGGCCGGCGGGCAGACCGATCTCCACCTCCCGCTGCGGCACGCCGGTGACCAGGGCGGTCACCGCCGCCTTCGCCGCCGCCGTCGCGCAGGCGCCGGTGGTCCAGCCCGTGCGCAGCGCGGTGGGCCGGACCTTCGCCGTACGCGGCAGGTCCGGCTCGCGCAGCGGCGGCTCGGCGTACGTCATCCGGTGTGCCCGTCCCCCGCCGTCCCGCCGGTGGCCCGGGCGCGGCGCAGGTCGGCGCGGGCGGCCGGCTCGGCCCGCCGGAACGTGTGGAAGTGCCCGGGGTGGTAGAGGTGCGAGCGGGTGCCGGCGGCGGCGAGCGCCGGGCCGACCAGGAAGAGGGTGTGCTTCCAGAGCTTGTGCTCCTTGACCGTGGCCTCCAGGTCGCCGAGGGCGCACCGCACCACCAGTTCGTCCGGCCAGGTCGCCTGGTACGCCACCACGACCGGGGTGTCGGGCGGGTAGCCGCCGGCCAGCAGCTCGGCCTGCGCCTGCCCGGAGCGGGCGGCGGAGAGGAACAGTGCCATGGTGGTGCCGTGCCGGGCGAACTCGCGGACCCGCTCGCCCGGCGGCATCGGGGTCTTGCCGCCCTCCAGCCGGGTCAGGATCACCGACTGGGCGACCTCGGGGATGGTGAGTTCCCGGCCGACGATCGCCGCGACGGCGGTGAACGACGAGACGCCCGGGACGATCTCGACGGCCAGCCCGAGCGCCCGGCACAGGTCGAGCTGCTCCTGCACCGCGCCCCACAGCGCCGGGTCGCCGGAGTGGATCCGCGCCACGGTCAGCCCCTCGGCGGCGGCCCGCCGGTAGAGCGGCAGCACCCCCTCGATCGGCAGCCGCGACGAGTCGACGATCTCCGCGTCGGGGCGGGCGTGGGCGAGCACGTCGGCGTGCACCAGGCTGGCCGCCCAGACCACCACGTCGGCCGCGCCGATCACCCGGGCGGCGCGCAGGGTCAGCAGGTCGGCCGCGCCGGGGCCGGCCCCGACGAACCACACCTTGCCCGTGCTGGTCGGCCCGCCGTCGTCGGCGCGGTCCGCGGTCGGCGCGGTGGTCACAGCTTTCCTCCTCTACGGTCCCGGCGGGCCGGGACCAGCAGCGTCGACAGGTACGGCAGGTCGTCGGCGGCGTCGGCGACGGGGCCGATCCGCTCGTCGGGCAGCCCGAGGCCCCGGCCCAGCACCGCGTCGCCGAGGCGGCCCTGCCGGCGCAGCTCGGCGACCAGATCGGCGTGCCGCCGCCAGCCCTTGTAGGCCACGACGGTGCCGGGGCCGGCGAGCGCGTCGGCGAAGAGCGCCAGCCCGGCGGTGGCCGGCAACAGGGTCAGCGGCTCCCGGCCCTCGCAGAGCGGGACGCCGCTGCGCGCCGCCAGGTCCTGCATGGCGGTGATCCCGGGGACCGTGCGCACCTCGACCGCCGGGCGGCGGGCGCGGACGGTCTGCGCCAGGTAGCCGAAGGTGGAGTAGACGTTCGGGTCGCCGATGGTGGCGAAGGCGACGGCGCGGGCGCCGCCGTCGACCGCGTCCACCACGGCCCGCGCGGCGTCGTCCCAAGCCCGTTCCCGGCGCGCGGTCACCCCGCCCCGGTCGTCCAGGGCGAACGGCAGCCGGCGCAGCCGGTCCGGCGCGACGTGCGCGGCCACGGTGGTCTCGGCCCGCCCGGGCGGCGCGTCGCCGTCCGCGGCGAGGCGGTCCAGCACCGGTACGAACACGAGGTCGGCCTCGGCCAGCACCCGGACCGCCCGGAGGGTGAGCAGTTCCGGGTCGCCGGGACCGACCCCCACCCCGGTCAGCGTGGCGGTGGGGGCGTCCCCGCCCGGCGTCCCGCCGCGCGCGCTCACCGGCTCGCCGCCGTCGTGCCCGGCCACCCGCTCGCCGTGCTCCTGCGCGCTCACCGGCTCGCCGCCTCGACCAGGCGGCGGGCGGCGTGCGGGTGCCCGGCCCAGTGGGTGTGCAGGTAGGAGGCGTGCACCCGGCCGGCGACGAAGCCGTGGTCGGCGCCGTCCCAGCGCCACGCCGGCCGGTCACCGTGCCCCGGGTCGGTGGCGGTGCGGTGGAACTCGTGGCCGCGTACCGGGTCGCCGGGGCGGTGCAGCGGGGAGCCGGTGACGGCGACGGCGTCCCGGTAGCCGAGGGTGAGCCGGTCGGTCATCCGGGCGGTGAGGTCGAGCCGGCCGCACATGGGTACGCCGTCGAGGGACCGGCCGAGGTAGAGCAGCCCGGCGCACTCGGCGACGACCGGGCCGTCGAAGCCGGCCAGCTCGGCGCGGAGCGTGGCGTTGTCGGCGAGCTGCGGCGCGTACGCCTCGGGGAAGCCGCCGCCGACGACCACCGCGCGGGTGCCGGCGGGCAGGCCGGCGTCGCGCAGCGGGTCGAAGGGAACGACGGCGGCGCCGGCGCCGGCGAGCAGCTCGGCGGTCTCGGCGTAGGAGAAGGTGAAGGCGGGCCCGCCGGCGACCGCGACCACCGGGCGCTCGCCGCCGGCGGGGCCGCCGACGGCGGCGGCCGGGTCCCAGGCGGGCGCGGTCAGCGGCCCGGCGGTGCGGGCCAGGTCGAGCACCGCGTCGAGGTCCACGGTGGACGCCACGAGGTCGGCGAGGGCGGCCACGATGGCCAGCGACTCCGGCGCCCGCTCGGCGACGGGCACCAGCCCGAGGTGACGAGCCGGGGCGGCGACCTCGGCGGCGCGGCTGACCGCCCCGAGCACCGGCACGTCCACCTCGGCGAGGGCGTCGCGCAGCAGGGACTCGTGCCGGGGCGAGCCGACCCGGTTGAGGATCACCCCGCCGATCCGCACGCCGGGGTCGAACGCGGCCATGCCCAGGGCGAGCGCGGCGGCGGAACGGCCCTGCGCGGTGGTGTCCAGCACCAGCAGCACCGGCGCGTCGACGAGCCGGGCGACGTGCGCGGTGGAGGCGTACCCGCGGCGGCCGACCGCGCCGTCGTGCAGCCCCATCACCCCCTCGACCACGGCGATGTCGGCCGGCGTCGGGGTGGCGGCGCCGTGCCGCAGCAGCGGCGCGATCCGCTCCTCGCCGACCAGCCACGGGTCGAGGTTGCGGCCGGGGCGACCGGCGGCGAGCGCGTGGTAGCCGGGGTCGATGTAGTCCGGGCCGACCTTGTGCGGGCTGACGGCCAGGCCACGGCGGCGCAGCGCGGCGAGCAGCCCGGTGGCGACGGTGGTCTTGCCGTGCCCGCTGGCGGGTGCGGCGACCACCACCCGGGGCAGCGCCCACGGCTCGACCGTCACCACTCGATGCCCTTCTGGCCCTTCTGGCCGGCGTCCATCGGGTGCTTGACCTTCGTCAGCTCGGCGACCAGGTCGGCGGCGTCGACCAGGCGCGGGTCGGCGTCGCGGCCGGTGATCACGACATGCTGGAACCCGGGGCGGTTCGCGAGGGTGTCGACCACCTCGTCGACGTCCACCCAGCCCCACTTCATCGGATAGGTGAACTCGTCGAGCACGTACAGGCCGTAGCGCTCGGCGGCCAGGTCGCGCTGGATCTGCCGCCAGCCCTCCAGCGCGTCGGCGGCGTGGTCGGCCTCGCCGCCGCGCTGGATCCAGGACCAGCCCTCGCCCATCTTGTGCCAGGCCACCGGGGCGCCCTGCCCGGTGCGCTCGTGCACCTCGCCGAGGGCGCGGAAGGCGTTCTCCTCGCCCACCCGCCACTTGGCGCTCTTGACGAACTGGAACACCCCGATCGGCAGCCCGGCGGTCCAGGCGCGCAGCGCCAGCCCGAACGCGGCGGTCGACTTCCCCTTCATCTGCCCGGTGTGAACGACGAGCAGCGGCCGGTTGCGCCGCTGCCGCGTCGTCAACCCGTCGGCGGGCACGTGGGACGGCTTCCCCTGCGGCATCAGGCAACACTCCTGTTCTGCGCCACGGCGACGGCGATGGTGGCGGCGTTGACGGCGGTGGAGGCGGCGGCAGTGACGATCTTGGAAGGGGAGGGCCCCTCGGGGGGCCGCTTCCTGCCAAGATCTGCGGCGGACCGCCCGCGAGGGGACTCCGGCGCGGGTGTCGGTCGGCCGGCCGCGAGGGTGGTGAGGGGGGCGGTGGCGACCTCGTCGAGCCGGTGGTGGTCGGCGCCGAGTTGGGCGGCGAGGCGGCGGGCCAGGCCGAGGCGGACGGGGCCGCTCTCGCAGTCCACGACGACGCAGGGGGCGCCGGTGGCGGCGAGCACGGCCGCCGCGCGGGCCGACCGGTCGAGCGGGCGCCCCCCGGCGGTGGCCCGGCCGTCGGTGACGACCAGCACCAGGGGGCGGCGCTTCGGGTCGCGCAGCCGCTCCACCCGCAGCAGGTCGGCGGCGGCGAGCAGCCCCTCGGCCAGCGGCGTGCGCCCGCCGGTGGGCAGCTCGGCCAGCCGCGTCGAGGCCGCGAGCACCGAGGAGGTGGCCGGCAGCAGGGTCTGCGCGGCGGCTCCCCGGAAGGCGACCACCGCGACCTTGTCCCGGCGCTGGTAGGCGTCGGTGAGCAGGGCGAGCACGGCACCCTTGACGGCGGCCATCCGCGCCTGGGCACCCATCGAGCCGCTGGCGTCGACCACGAAGAGCACCAGGTTGCCCTCGCGTCCCTCACGGACGGCCTCGCGGACGTCGTCGGGACGCAACCGCAGCGGCCCGGCGACGCGCCCCCGGGCGCCCTGGTGCGGGGCGGCGGCCCGCAGGGTCGCCGGCAGGTGCAGCACCCCGGCCCGGCCGGCCGGCACCCGCGCCCCGGTGGTGCGGCCCCGCCCGGTGCGGGCACGGGAGCGTCGGCCGGGCACCCCGTCGCCGATCCCGGGCGCGGTGAGCAGCCGCGCCCTGAGCCCCTGCCGGGGTACGGCCACCGCCTGCCCACCGGCGCCGGGCCGGCCGTCCGCCGAGCCGGTCGGCCCGGGCCCACCGCCGTCGACCGGGCCTCCGTCGGCCGGGCTGGCCCGGTCGTCGTCGTACCGTCCCTGCGCCGGGTCGCCGCTGGCGGGCTCCGGGCCGTCGCCGCCGTCCCCGCCGGCGGCGTCGCCGTGCCCGGGGCCCGGCTCGTCGCGACCGGCCGGCGGTGTCCCGCCGGATCCGCCGTCGTCCGGGGTTCGCCCGGGGCCGCCCGGGCCGCCGTCCGGGCCGGGACCGTCGGGCCCGCCGGACGGGCCGTCGCCGGGACCGCCGGGACCACCCGGGTCGTCGTCGGGGTCGTCGTCGCCGGCCCGGTCCAGGGCCTCGTCGAGGCGCTTCTCGTCCAGTCCGGGCGTGTCGAACGGATCCCGGCGGCGGCGGTGCGGCAGCGCCAGCCGGGCGGCGACGCGGACGTCCTCCACCGTGACCACGTCCCGGCCGTGCCAGGCGGCGTGCGCCAGCGCGGTGCGGGCGGTGACGATGTCGGCGCGCATGCCGTCCACGTCGAACGCCGCGCACACCTCGGCGATCCGGCGCAGCGCGGCGTCGGGCAGCAGCACCCGCTCCAGCCGCTGCCGGGCGGCCGCGACCCGGCGGGCGACCTGCGCGTCGGCGTCGGCCCAGCGGGCGGCGAAGCCGGCCGGGTCGGCGTCGGCGGCGAGCCGCCGGCGGACCACCTCGACGCGTACGGCGGGGTCGCGGCTGGCCCCGACCTCCACGGTCAGCCCGAACCGGTCCAGCAGCTGTGGGCGCAGCTCCCCCTCCTCCGGGTTCATCGTGCCGACCAGCAGGAACCGGGACGCGTGGCTGACCGAGACGCCCTCCCGCTCCACGTGGCAACGGCCCATCGCCGCGGCGTCGAGGAGCAGGTCGACCAGGTGGTCGTGGAGCAGGTTGACCTCGTCGACGTAGAGCACGCCGCGGTGGGCGGCGGCGAGCAGGCCCGGCTCGAAGGCGCGGACGCCCTCGCCGAGCGCCTTCTCCAAGTCGAGCGAGCCGACCACCCGGTCCTCGGCCGCGCCGACCGGCAGCTCCACCAGCCGGGCGGGACGCCGCTCGGCCGCCGGCGCGTCGGGGTGCGGGCCGTCCGGGCAGGACGGGTCGGGGGCGGCCGGGTCGCAGGCGAAGCGGCAGCCGGCCACCCGCTCCACGGGCGGCAGCAGCGCGGCCAGGGCCCGCACGGCCGTCGACTTGGCGGTGCCCTTCTCGCCGCGGACGAGCACCCCGCCGATCGCCGGGGAAACCGCGTTGAGCAGCAGGGCGAGCCGCATGTCGTCCATGCCCAGCACCGCGCTGAACGGGTAGGTGGTCACTGTGTCGTTTTCCGTTCGCGACTGCGGGGCTCGCAGGACCGGCTCACTCCTCGCGCTCACTGCCGGTCCTCCAGGTCGCCCTCGCTGGCCAGGTACGTCTCGCGGAGCCGGTCCAGGGTGGTCGGCTCGGGCTCGGCCCACAGGCCCCGGTCGGCCGCCTCGAGCAGCCGCTCGGTGATGCCGCGCAGCGCCCACGGGTTCGACTGCTCCAGGAACTCCCGGGTGGTCTCGTCGAAGACGTACGCGGCGGCCAGGTGCTCGTACATCCAGTCGTCGACGACGCCGGCGGTGGCGTCGTAGCCGAACAGGTAGTCCACGGTGGCGGCCAGCTCGAACGCGCCCTTGTAGCCGTGCCGGCGCATCGCGGCGATCCACTTCGGGTTGACCACCCGGGCCCGGAACACCCGCCGGGTCTCCTCGCCGAGGGTGCGGGTACGCACGTCGTGCGGCATCGCCGAGTCGCCCACGTACGCGGCCGGGGCGGCGCCGGTGAGGTGACGGACCATCGCCACCATCCCGCCGTGGTACTGGAAGTAGTCGTCGGAGTCGACGATGTCGTGCTCGCGGGTGTCCTGGTTCTTCACCGCCACCGCGATCCGGGCGAAGGAGCGTTCCATGTCGGCGCGCGCCTCCCGCCCGTCCAGCCCCCGGCCGTAGGCGTAGCCGCCCCAGACGGCGTACACCTCGGCGAGGTCGGCGTCGCTGCGCCAGTTGCGGGAGTCGATCAGCGGCAGCAGCCCGGCCCCGTACGCGCCCGGCTTGGAGCCGAAGACGCGGGCGGTGGCCCGCCGCTCGTCGCCGTGCTCGGCGAGGTCGGCGGCGACGTGCGCGCGGACGAAGTTCTGCTCGGCGGGCTCCTCCAGGGCGGCGACCAACCGCACCGCGTCGTCGATGAGCGCGACCACGTGCGGGAAGGCGTCCCGGAAGAAGCCGGAGATCCGCACGGTGACGTCGACGCGGGGGCGGCCCAGCTCGGCCGGCGGCACCACCTCCACGCCGGTGACCCGGCGGGAGCGGTCGTCCCAGGTGGGACGGCAGCCGAGCAGCGCGAGCACCTCGGCGACGTCGTCGCCCTGGGTGCGCATGGCGCTGGTGCCCCAGACGGTCAGGCCGACGGAGCGCGGGTACTCGCCGGTGTCGGCGAGGTGCCGGGCGAGCAGCGAGTCGGCCAGGGCCACCCCGACATCCCAGGCGTTGCGGCTGGGGATCGCCTTGGGGTCGACGGAGTAGAAGTTCCGGCCGGTGGGGAGCACGTTGACCAGGCCCCGGGTGGGCGAGCCGGACGGGCCGGGCGGCACGAACCGCCCGTCGAGCGCACCCACCACCCGGTCGATCTCGTCGGTCGTACGGTCCAGCCGGGGCACCAGCTCGGTGGCGGCGAAGCGGAGCACGGCGGCGGCGTCCGGGACGGCCCGGCCGGTGACCTCCTCGACCACGGCGTCGACCTTGTCGGCGTCCCAGCCGAGGGTCTCCATGCCGACGACCAGCCGGCGCGCGAGGGCCTCGATCAGGTCGACGGCGTCGGCGGCGGTGCCGGCCGGCCCGTCGACGGTGTCGGTCAGCGCCTCGGGCAGCGCCAGCCGCTGGCCCGGCGCGGCGAGCAGCTCCTGCTCGTCGAGCCCGTACGCGGCGGCGAGGGCCTGGCGCAGGCCGGGCAGGGCACGGGCGCCGCCCCAGACCTGCGGGGCGCGCAGCACGGCGAGGACGAGGTTGACCCGGGGCTCGCCGGTGGGCGCGGCGGCGAGGATGTGCAGGCCGTCGCGGATCTGCACGTCCTTGACCTCGCAGAGGTACCCGTCGAGGTGCAGCACGAAGTCGTCGAAGTCCTCGGCGGCCGGCATGTCCTCGGCGTGCAGGTCGTGGTGCAGCTCCGCGGCGCGCACCAGGGCCCAGATCTGCGCCTGCACGGTGGGCACCTTGGCGGGGTCGAGCGCCTGCACGGTGGCGTACTCGTCGAGGAGTTGCTCCAGCTTCGCCAGGTCGCCGTACGTCTCGGCGCGGGCCATCGGCGGCACCAGGTGGTCGACGACGACGGCGTGCGCGCGGCGCTTGGCCTGGGTGCCCTCGCCGGGGTCGTTGACGATGAACGGGTAGACCAGCGGCAGGTCGCCGAGGACGGCGTCGGGGGCGCAGTCGGCGGCCAGCCCGAGGCCCTTGCCGGGCAGCCACTCCAGGGTGCCGTGCTTGCCCAGGTGCACCACCGCGTCCGCGCCGAAGCCGCCGTCGGTGGCGGGCGCGGCCAGCCAGCGGTACGCGGCCAGGTAGTGGTGGCTCGGCGGCAGGTCCGGGTCGTGGTAGATGGCGATCGGGTTCTCGCCGAAGCCGCGCGGCGGCTGGATCAGCAGCACCACGTTGCCGAAGCGCAGCCCGGCCAGCACGATGTCCCCGCCGTCGGTGTAGAGCCCGCCGGGCGGCTCCCCCCAGTGGGCGAGCATCCGCTCCCGCAGCTCCGCCGGCGCCTGGTCGAACCAGCGCCGGTACGTCGCCCCGGGCACCCGCGCCTCGGCGGCGGCGAGCTGTTCCGGGGTGAGCCACTCGACGTCGTGCCCCCCGGCGGCGATGAGGGCGTGGATGAGCGCGTCCCCGTCGTCGGGCACGGGGGCGTCGCCGAGGTGGTAGCCGGCCTCGGCGAGGGCGGCGAGCAGCCGGACCGCCGAGGCCGGGGTGTCCAGGCCGACGGCGTTGCCGACCCGGGAGTGCTTCGTCGGGTAGGAGCTGAGCACGACCGCGAGCCGCTTGTCGGCGTTGGGCACGTGCCGCAGCCGGGCGTGCCGCACGGCGATGCCGGCCACCCGGGCGGCCCGCTCCGGGTCGGCGACGTAGCTGGAGAGCCCGTCGGCGTCGATCCGCTTGAACGAGAACGGCACGGTGACGATCCGGCCGTCGAACTCGGGGATGGCCACCTGCATCGCGGCGTCCAGCGGGGACAGTCCGGCGTCGCTGCCGGCCCACTGCTCGCGGGTGCTGGTGAGGCAGAGCGCCTGGATCACCGGCACGTCGAGGGCGGCGAGCGCGCCCACGTCCCAGGCGTCCTCGTCGCCCCCGCCGGAGGCGTCGGCGGCGACCGTGCCGCCGGCGGCGAGCACGGTGACCAGCAGGGCGTCGCAGCGGCCGAAGAGCCCCAGCGGTCCCGCGCCGGCGGTGAGGCCGCGCAACGAGCCGCAGAAGATCGGCAGCGGGTTGCCGCCGGCCGCGTCGACGGCGTCGGCGAGGGCGTCGACGAAGCCGGTGTTGCCGGCGAGGGCGTGCGCCCGGTAGAAGACGATCCCGACGGTCGGCCGGTCGGGCCGCACGGGCCGGTCGCCGTGGACGCCGTACGTCGGGGTGGGCGCGGGCGGGGCGAACCCCTCGCCGGTGAGCAGCACCGTGTCGGAGAGGAACCGGGCGAGCTGGGCGAGGTTCTCGGGGCCGCCCTCGACCAGGTAGGCCAGCGCCTGGGTGGCCACTCCGGCGGGGACGGTGGAGGCCGCCATCAGCTCCGCGTCCGGCAGGGCCTCGCCGCTGAGCACGACCGTGGGCACGCCGGAGGCCAGCACCGTGGCGAGCCCGTCCGGCCACGCCTGCCGGCCGCCGAGCAGGCGTACGACCGCGAGGTCCACGCCGTCGAGCAGCGCGGGCACGGCGTCGGCGGCGACCCGGGCGGGGTTGGCGAGTCGGTAGTCGGCGCCGCTGGCGCGGGCGGCGAGCAGGTCGGTGTCGGCGGTGGACAGCAGCAGGATGCGCACGGACGGCTCCGGAGAGTGACGCCCGGATCGACGCGAGGACGATCGGGCGGTACGAGGGGTGGGCGCGGTTCAGCGGGTACGGCGGGCCGGGAAGCGGCTCACCGGCGGGCCGACGGGGTCGGGCGGCGCGGTGCGGGCGTCAGGGACGGGCGACGCGCCCGACCGCTGCGGGGCGACCGGGGGCGGGCACACCACGGTCGGCCGGACGCGCGCCGCGGCGGCCGGACGGGGCTGCGGAAATACGGCTGCTCGCCGGCGCGCTGTGGCGGCCGGGCACGATGCGACGATGATCGTCGATGGCGGAGACGCGGTGCGTCATCGGGTCCTCCTCGGGTGTCCACGCCCTGGGGTCACTCCCGACGGCCGAAGTATCCTGGCTCCCGGATCGACGCTCACCCCCGGTCTTCCAACCGCGCACGCACGGCCGTGACTCACGAGGGGGGATCGCTCCCCGGTGACAGTGGCGGGACCGCGCCGGAATCACACCGGCTTCCTTCACTGCCGTCAGGCCGCGAATGCTGCCACACCCCCGGTCCCCGGGTCAACGCGACGGGATCGGAGGCCGACCCCGCCGGGCCGTCGCGACGGCCAGGGCCAACGTCGACAGGACCAGGACCCGGCCCACGTCGGCGGCGGCGATGATCTCCCGGGCTGCCCTGCGGTCGGCGAGCGCTCCGGCGAACAGGCCGGTGACCAACCAGGGCAGGAACTGCGCCGCGGCCACGGCGGCCACCGCCACCGGGTCGTCGCTCAGCGCGGCGGCGAGGAGCGGGAACGCCGCCACGCGGATGCCGTCGCCCAGGTTGGCCAGGGCGGCGGCGCTCCAGAATGTCCAGAAGGGACGGCCCAGGGCCGACGACCGGTCAGCCATGCCGGACACCCTACCGCCCGCCCCGTCCCCCCGGGTGGCGCCGCCAGGCAGGGGCGGCCGACGACAGCTGCCCGGCACGGACGGGCGGGACGCGCGCTCCTGACCTCGGGGACAGCCGTCGAGCTTCCAGCACCTACGATCGGGCGCCAGTCCGCCGCGTCGTCCGGAATCCAGGGAGTTGTGCGCCATGGCCGCCGTAACGTTCCAGCACCTCGCCGGTCGGGTCTGGCTCTGCCCGGGTGATCCGGACCCGGAAGCCGTCCAGGCCGGCGTCGCCCTGGTCGCCGACGACCGGGGCAGCGTGCTGGTCGACGCAGGGCAGAGCCCCGCGCACGCCCGGGAGATCCGGTCCGCGCTGGCTGCCGCCGGGCTGCCCCCGCCCCGCTGGCTGGTCTACACGCACCACCACTGGGACCACGTCTGGGGCGCCTGCGCCTGGCCCGGCGTGGAGATCGTCGGCCACGTCGCCGGCGAGCGGCTGCTGCGTGCGGAGGCGGCCCGGCCGTGGAGCCATCGGTACCTGCGGGAGCAGGTGCGGGCGAATCCGCGGCTCGGCCCGAGTTTCCGGGCCCGGGCGCTGGCGGTCGACTCGTGGGACGGCTTCGCGGTGCTGCCGCCGACCCGGACCTTCACCGACGAGTTGGAGCTGCCGGTCGGCGTGCGGGTGCGGCACGTCGGGGGCGCCCACGCGCCG
The DNA here is from genome assembly GCF_043204765.1 of Micromonospora sp. NPDC047730. NCBI lineage: Bacteria > Bacillati > Actinomycetota > Actinomycetes > Micromonosporales > Micromonosporaceae > Micromonospora > Micromonospora sp. NPDC047730. Next base: position 170,144 of record NZ_JBIDCU010000011.1, read on the forward strand.
GACTCGACGGTGGTGGCGGTGCCGGACTCGGGCGTGCTGCTGCTCGGCGACTGCTTCTATCCGCCGCCGGCGCACCTGCGCACCCCCGAGGACCGGCCCGACCTCGCCCTGGTACGCCGGCTGCTGGCCGACGACGTCCACTGGTACGTCGCGAGCCACCAGCCGCCGATGACGCTGGACGAGGCACGCGCGGCGGTCGCCGCCGGGCGGTGACGCCACGGCGGCGCCACGGTCAGCGGACGCGGCGCTCCGGGTGGGCCCGGTTCCAGGCCCGCATCCGCTCCGGGTAGCCGGTGCGGGCGGCCTCGTACAGCGGCACCGCGTGCTTGCGGGCGATCGACCCGGCGGCGCGCGGCGAGCCGGTGCGGCGGCGGATCCACTCGCCGTCGTGGGCGATCGCCACCACGGTGGTGTCGGTCGCCGTGGTCTCCGGCTCCAGGTAGAACTCCACGCCCCGGCGGCTGGTGACGAACGCCTCCAGCGCGGCCAGGTCCTCGCGGGTCGCCTCGCGGTCGAGCTTCGTGGGGGCCGCGTCGGTGCCGCGCGACCGTCGACTGAACCAGCCCATCCCCCCGCTCCTCTCCTCGGCGTCCTCCCAGTGCAGCACCGTTTCCTGGGAGGCGGCTGCGAGCCGGGTGTGAGTGCCCTGCGGATGTGCCGCGTCAGCGGGCCGGCGGGCGGGTGGCCGGCACCAGGGCCAGGGTGGGCAGCAGCAGCACCGGCACCACGAGCAGGGCGGGCAGCGTGCCGACCCGGTCGCCGAGCAGGCCGAGCAGCGGCGGGCCGGCGAGGAACGCCGTGTAGCCGATCACGGCGACCACGCTGACCCGGGCCGGCGCCTGCCGCTCGTCGTCGGCCGCCGCGCTCATCCCCACCGGGAAGCCCAGCGACGCGCCGAGCCCCCAGAGCGCGACGCCGGCGACCGCCACCGGCCCGGAGCCGGCGAGCACCGCCACGCCCGCGCCGACGGTGGCGAGCAGGATCGTGGCCGACAGGACGGGCACGCGGCCCCACCGGTCCAGCGCGACGGTGCCCGCCGTGCGGCCCAGGGTCATGCCGACGACGAAGACCCCGAACACGGCCGCGCCGGCCGCCTCGCTGAGGCCGTGGCCGTCGATGAAGGCGACGGCGAGCCAGTCGTTGGCGCTGCCCTCGGCGAACGCCGACACCAGCACCAGCAGGCCGATGAGCAGCGTGCGCGGCTCCCGCCAGGCGGCGAGCAGGTCGCGGCGGCGCTCGGCCGGGGCGGCCGAAGCGGCGGCGGTGCCGCTCTCGGCCGCCGGCAGGAACGACCGGACGGCCAGCAGCGTGCCGCAGAACACCGCCGCCGCCAGCGCGGCGAGGTGCGCGGCGACCGGCAGGCCGAGGCGGGCGGCCCCCGCGCCGAGCCCGGCGCCCGCCACGGAGCCGAGGCTCCACGCGGCGTGGAAGCGGGGCATGATCGTGCGTCCGAGCCGCCGCTCGACCGCCGCGCCCTCGACGTTCATGGCGACGTCGCAGATGCCGGAGCCGTAGCCGAACGCGCACAACCCGACCGCGACCCCGACCAGGGAACCGGCCGGGGCGGCGACCCCGGCCACGGTCAGCCCGGCCGCGACGAGCAGGCAGCCGAGGGCCACCGTGCGGGCCGCCCCGAGCCGCTGGGCCACCAGGCCGGCGGTGGGCATCGCGAGCAGCGAACCGGCGGACATGGCGAGCAGGAGCAGCCCGAGCCGGCCCGCGCTGAGCCCCAGCGCGTCCCGGACGGCGGGCACCCGGGAGAACCAGGTGGCGACGGCCAGGCCGTTGAGCGCGAACACCACCGCCACGCCGGTACGGGCGGCCAGCACCGCCCGGGGTACGGCCGGGGTCGGCGCGGCGGGCGCGGCGGTGGTGCGGCTCACGGTGGCGTCCTCTCGCCTCGGGCGGTCTGCCGCACGATCCCACACCTGAGAGCGCTGCCAGGACAACGCCTTCCCACCCTTACCGGCGCCGGCCCGCGAGAGAGATGATGCGCATCGACCGTCCGCGCCGGGGACGGCGACCACGGGGAGGACAGGCATGACGACGACTGGCCGACCGCCCACACTCGACGACGTCGCCCGGGCGGCGGGCGTCTCCCGGGCCACCGCCTCGCGGGTGATCGCCGGCACCGGCTACGCCTCGCCCACCGCCCGCGACCGGGTCACCGCCGCCGCCGACCGGCTCGGGTACGCACCGAACCTGGCCGCCCGCGCGCTGGTCCGGGGCACCGGGGTGCGGCTGGTGGTCGTGGTCTCCGGCGTCGCCCCGACCGTTCTCGACGACCCGTACGTCGACCGGGTGGTCGGGGCGACCGCCCGGGTCTGCGCGCCGTACGGGCTCGGGGTCGCGCTGCACTGGCTCCCGAGGCGCGAGCCGGCCGGGCTGCGCCGGCTGGCCGAGGACCGCGGCGTCGGCGGGATCATCCTGGTCAACACCACCGAGGCGGTGCTCCGGGCGGTCCCGGCGGCGCTGCGCGGCCGGGTGGCCTCGATCGGCATCGGCTCCGCCCTCGTACCCGCCTTCGACGTGGACAACGGCGGCGGCACGGAGGCCGTGGTCCGGCACCTGTACGCCACCGGCCGCCGCCGCATCGCGATGGTGACCGGCCCCCGCTGGCTGTCCTGCGCCGGCCGGTCGGTGGGCGCGTACCGCCGGGTGGTGCGCGACGCGGGCCTGCCGGTGCGGCTGGTGCCGGGGGATTTCAGCGCGGACCGGGGCCGGGCGGCGGCCCGGGAGGTGTTGGCGCGCTGGCCGGACACGGACGCGATCGTCGGGATCAGCGACGCGACCGCGCTGGGGCTGATCGACGGGCTGCGCGGCGACGGCGTCCAGGTGCCCGGGGACGTCGCCGTCACCGGCTTCGACGACATCCCGCTCGCCGCGATGACCACCCCCGCGCTGACCACGGCGACGCACCCGGTGGGGCAGATCGCCACGGCGGCGGCGACCGCCGTGCTGGCCGGACGGCCGGTGCCGCCGGCGACGGTGTTCCCGTCCCGGCTGGTCCGCCGGGTCAGCGGATGAGCCGGTCGCGGCCAGCGCCTCCCGTCCGGTGTCCGGCGTGCCCGGGCCGGCGCGCCCTCGGCCGGCAGGGGTCGCTGGTCGCGCCGGAGGCGGCCCGGCAGGGTTAACCCCGGGGCAGCGGGGTAACCGCTGGCGCACCCCCGCCGAGGACGAGGAGCGGTGATCCCGTGGCCGAACCCGCCGCGCCGCACCGGCAGCCGGAGGAGAACCCACGGCACGGCCGGCTCACCGCGCGTCCGGCGCCGCCCGTCACCCGGGCGGCCACCGGCATGGTGACGCTGACCGACGCCGACGGCGGGCCGCTGGCGATGGTGTACGCCCCGGAGCCGGTCGACGGCCGGCCGTACCGGCTGGTGCTGCTGCTGCACGGGGCCGGCGGCTCGGCCCGGCAGGGCGTGGACCTGCTGCTGCCGGTCGCCGACGCGCACCAACTGCTGCTGGTGGCCCCGCAGGCGGCGTCGAGCAGCTGGGACCTGATCGTGGAGGGCTTCGGGGTGGACGTCCGACGGATCGACGGGCTGCTGGCCACGGCCTTCGCCGGTTACCCCGTCGGGCAGGTGGCGTTCGGCGGGTTCTCCGACGGCGCCTCGTACGCCCTCTCGCTGGGCCTGACCAACGGCGACCTGGTCGACGCGGTGGTGGCCTTCTCCCCCGGCTTCGCCGCGCCGCTGGTCACCCACGGCCGACCCCGCGTCTACGTCTCGCACGGCGCCGACGACCCGGTCCTGCCGGTCGACGTGTGCAGCCGCCGCCTGGTGCCCCGGCTGCGTTCGCTCGGCTACGACGTCACCTACGACGAGTTCCCGGGCCCGCACGAGGTGCCCGCCGACATCCGCCACCGCGCCGCCGACTGGCTGACGATCGCAGACTGACCCGGTCGGTCCACGCCTGAGACGCCGGACGACGCATGCCCGCCGGCGCCATGCGCGCTCGTCTACGCTCGCGGGATGGATCCGCTCACCGGGCTGCTCGACGGGCCGCGGGCCCGGGGCGCCTTCCTGCTCCGGTCGCTGCTGGATCCCCCGTTCGCGCTGCGCATCGAGGACCGCGCCCCGCTGACCGTGGTCGCCCTGGTCGGGGGCGCGGCCTGGGTGGTGCCCGACGACGGCGCGCCCGTCGCGCTGGGGCCGGGCGACGTGGCGGTGCTGCGCGGGCCCGACGGCTATCTCGTGGCGGACGACCCGGCCACCCCGCCGCAGGTGGTCATCCATCCCGGGCAGCGGTGCACCACGCTGCGCGGGGAGCCGCTGGCCGAGACGATGTCGCTGGGCGTACGCACCTGGGGCACGGGCTCGGACGGCGCGACCGTGCTGCTGACCGGCACCTACCAGCTTCCCGGGGAGCTGAGCCGACGGCTGCTCACCGCCCTGCCGCCGCTGCTCGTGGTCGGGGGCGAGGAGTGGCGCAGCCCGCTGGTGCCCCTGCTCGCCGAGGAGGTCACCCGGGACGCGCCCGGCCAGGGGGCGGTCCTGGACCGGTTGCTCGACCTGCTGCTGATCGCCGCGCTGCGCACCTGGTTCGCCCGCCCCGGCGCCGCGCCCGCCTGGTACGTCGCCGCCGCCGATCCGGTGGTCGGCCCGGCGCTGCGGCTGCTCCAGAACGACCCGGCCCGGCCGTGGACGGTCGCCTCCCTCGCGGCCGAGGTGGGCGTCTCCCGGGCGGCGCTGGCCCGCCGGTTCACCGAGTTGGTCGGCGAGCCGCCGATGACGTTCCTGACCGGGTGGCGGCTGGCGCTCGCCGCCGACCTGCTCCGCGAGCCGGACGCCACCCTGGGGGCGGTCGCCCGCAAGGTCGGCTACGGCAGCCCGTTCGCGCTGAGCACGGCGTTCCGCCGGGTCCGCGGGGTCACCCCGCGCGACCACCGCCTCGCCGCGTCCTGACCGCCCGCCTCCCCGCCCGGCCGGGACGCGCGGCGGCTGCCGCTGCCGGGTCGTGCGCTCCGGCACCGGCTGGCCGCCGGTCGACGCTGCCGGGGCGTCGGGCGACGCGCCGGGACCCGCCGGGCAACGCGGCCGGGGCGCCGGGGTCAGGTGGTGGTCAGGGCGCGCAGCAGGGCGCGGACGGCGGCGGCCAGGTCGGCGCGGCTGGCGGGGGTGCCGGGCGGGGGTGCGCTGAGGGCGCCGGCGCCGACGAGGCGGTCGAAGAGGAGCCCGTCGACGAACGCGACGAGCTGGTCGCCGCGCCGGTCGGGGTCCGGGGCGCCGGCCCGGGCCAGCAGGTCGCGGGCCTGCACCCGGAGCAGGGTGCCGTGTTCCAGGATCCGCCGCAGCTCGGGGCGGTGCACCGCCTCGAGGAGGCAGGCGTACCGGGCGAGGGTGCGGCTGCGCCCGACGGTGAGCCAGCGGTCCAGCACCTCGCCCGCCCCGTCCGCGAGCCGGTCGAGGTCCGCCCCGGTCAGCGCGGGGCCCGGCGTGGGGGGCGGCGCGTCGGCGGGCAGCTCGCGGGCCGCCAGGTCGGCCCGGTCGAGGTCGGCGAGGCGCCGCACCACCGCCTCGATGAGCGCCTGCCGGGTGCGCAGGTACGCCGACGTGCTGCCGGGCGGCAGGCCGGCGCGGGCGTCGACCGCCCGGTGGGTCAGCGCCCGCATGCCGCCCTCGGCGAGCAGTTCGATGGCCGCGTCGGCCAGCAACGCCACCCGGTTGGTCCGCCCCGCCACACGCCCTCCCCACGCCAATTTCTACGGATGTAGTATGCCTCTTCTACAGGCGTAGAAGGGCGGGATGTCATGGTCGGGTCGGACGCGGTCGTGGTCGGGGGCGGGATCGGCGGCCTCGCCGCGGCGCTCGCGCTGCATCGGGGCGGCTGGCGGGTCACCGTGCTGGAACGCGCCGCCGAGCTGCGCGAGGTCGGTGCCGGGCTGACCCTGATGGCGAACGCGGTGCGTGGCCTCGACGCGCTCGGCGTCGGGGCGGCGGTCCGGGCGCGCGGGGACGCCGGGGCGGCGGGCGGCATCCGCACCGCGCGGGGGCGCTGGCTGTCCCGGGTGGACGCCGACGAGCTGACCAGGCTGCTCGGCACCACCGCGCTGGGCGTGCACCGGGCGACCCTGCACGGCATCCTGCGCGACGCGCTGCCGGCGGAGGCCGTGCACACCGGGGCCGAGGTGTCCGACGTGGACCCGGAGGCCGGCGAGGTGCGCTACCGGCGGCACGGCGAGCCGGCCAGCCTCCGGGCCGACCTGGTGGTCGGCGCCGACGGCCTGCGCAGCGCGCTGCGCGCCCGGCTCTGGCCCGACACCCCGCCCCCGGCGTACGCGGGCACGACCGCCTGGCGGGCGGTGGTCGACTTCCCCGGGCCGGTCCCGACCGCGATCAGTTGGGGCGGGGGCGCCGAGTTCGGCATGGTGCCGGTCGGCGGCGGCCGACTCTACTGGTTCGGCGCCGTCACGGCCCCGCCCGGCGGGCACGCGCCCGACGAACTGGCGGCGGTCCGGGAGCGCTTCGGCTCCTGGCACGACCCGATCCCGGCGCTGCTCGCGGCGACCCCACCGGAGGCGGTGCTGCGCAACGACATCCACCACCTCGCCACGCCGCTGCCGTCGTACGTGCGGGGGCGGGTGGCACTGCTCGGCGACGCGGCGCACGCGATGACGCCGAACCTGGGGCAGGGCGCCTGCCAGGCGATCGAGGACGCGGTGACGCTGGGGGCGGTGTGCGCCGGCGGGGCCGGGACGGTGCCCGCCGCGCTGGCCGCGTACGACCGGCAGCGGCGGCGCCGCAGCCAGGCCGTCGCCCGGGCGTCGTTCCGGACCGGGCGGTTCGGTCAGCAACTGCGCCACCCGGCGGCCGTCGCGCTGCGCGACACCCTGCTGCGGCTCACCCCGGCCCGCGCGTCGCTCCGCGCGATGGCCCGGTACGCGGACTGGCAGCCGCCCACCGCGCCCTGACCCGAGGACGCGCGGCCGGCCGACCTTCTCGGCGGCGTCCACGCCCGCCCCGGGACAGGCGGCGGGACGTTTTCGCGGGAGGGAAAAACGGCGACCTCGGCCAAACCTTCAGGATATCGATTTCGGCGATTTTCGACCTCGGCCGAAGGGGACAGCGGCCAGGTAAGATCGGCGACTTCGTTGTGACTGATCGCTGACTGCTGATTGTGATCCGGATCACACACACTGTGCCCATGGATACGGGACACATCCGCGGCAGGACACTCCGCGTCGCGGCGTGTCTCGTTCTGGCGGCCACGCTGACCGGCTGCATGCAACTGAATCTCGGGCTGACCGTCAACGCCGACGACACGGTCGACGGCCAACTCCTGCTGACCGCCCAGAAGAGCGTGCTGACCTCGGGCAACCGCACCGTCGAGGCCGGCTTCGCCGAGCTGCGGAAGAACATTCCCGCCTTGCCGCCGGGCGAGGAGACCCGCTACGAGGACGCCAAGCTCTTCGGTTCCCAGATCACCTATCGGAACACCCCGCTGCGCGATTTCAACAGCGAGAGCGTGCGGCTCGTCCGAGAGGACGATCTCTACCGCTTCACCCTTCCCCTCGACCCGAAGAAATACGGCGGGAAGGTGGCGGAACAGAATCCGCAGAATCAGCAGGCGTTCATGCGGTTGATGTCGTTCGAGATATCGGTGACCTTCCCCGGCCGGGTCCTCGACACCAACGGCACGGTCAACGGCCGGTCGGTCAGCTGGAAGGTCGGCAGCAACCAGGAGAAGCCGACCGAGCTGCGGGCGGTCGCGGAGGCCCCGCCGAGGCCGTCGGCCTCCCCGGCGGCGGGCGACGACGGCGGCGGGTTCCCCTGGCTGCTGGTCGCCGGCGCGGCGGCGCTCCTGCTGCTCGTCGCCGTCGGGGTCGTCCTGCTGCTGCGGCGTTCGCGCCGGCCGGCGCCGGCGGCCGGCGGCCCGGTCGTCCCGAGCCAGGCGACCGGTCCGACGGCCGCGCCGGGCCAGACGACCGGCCCGACGGCCGCGCCGGGCCAGTCGCCCGGCGACCCGACGGCGGCCGGCCCACCGGGGCCCGCCTGAGGCCCCCACCCCCTCCCGCCCGCCGCCCGCCGGCGGCGGACCGGGCCCGTCGGAGACTCCCCGGAGCCGCCGGCCTCACCACCACCACACCCCGGTCGCACCACCGCACAACCGAAGGGAGATCGGCGATGAACGATCTCTTCACCTGGGCCGCCCTGGGCAGCCTCACCGGCGCGAGCGCCGCGACGCTGCTCGCCACCAACGTCGTCGGCGGGCTGATCGGCCCGAGCGGCGACAAGGCCCGCAAGTGGATCGCACTGGGCATCGCGCTCGCGCTGTCCTACCTCACCGCGGCGTTCGCCACGGACGCCGGCGCCGAGAAGTGGATCATCGCGTTCTTCAACGGGCTGGTCATCTTCTCCGCCGCGCTGGGCATCAACCAGCTCCCGCCCGGCAACCGGCAGGCGACCCAGGCGTCGCCGACCCGGATGGCGCAGGGACGCGAGCCCCGCATCCTCCGCTCCTGGGTTTGAGGTGAGCCGTCATGATCTACGGAATCCTCAGCGCCGTCGCCCACGTGGCCACCGGCGCGGTCCTCGGGCAACTGGCCCGCGGCACCGTCGGGCTGCTGATCGGCGCGGTCGCCGGCCTGCTCGTCGGCGGGATCTTCGGCTGGGCGGTCGCCTCGGCCCGGGTCTACGGGCCGGACGCGAAGGGCGTCCTCCTCTTCGTCGTCGACCACACCTGGAGCCTGCTCAACACCGTCGTCGGCGCGGTCTACCTGGCCGCCCACGTGCTCGTCGGGCACTCGCTGGACCGGCCCACCTCGCAGCACAGCTGCCGGGTCAACGTGGTCGAGGGCGTCTCCCCCCGGTACGCCACCACCATCGGCACGGTCTGCGCCGGCTCCGGGCCGGGCATCCAGCGGCACGAGGACGTGCACATCCTCCAGGCGCGCATCCTCGGCCCGCTCTACATCCCGCTGGTGCTCGCCAACTACGTGCTGTTCACCATCGCCCCGGTCTGGCTGCTCTACCACGACCACACCAACGCACCCATCAACCGATTCACCCGGTACTTCGAGATCGGCGTCTACCCACACGTGTGGAACGAGGCCATCGCGTACCGCGTCCAGGGGACGCCGCCGCGATGACCACGCCGGGGCGCGGCCCGATCGAGACGGCCACCGCCGAGCTGGCCGGCTGGCTGGCCGGGGCGGCGGGGGAACCCGTCCCGGTCGGTCCGCCGCGCCCCGACGACGACCCCGCCCGGCTCACGCTCTGGCCGATGGAGCTGCGCCCGGCGCGGCAGACCCGGGGCAGCGGCGGCCGGGAGCCGTACCGCTTCACCGTCCGCTACCTGCTCTGCGCCGGCGGGCCGGCGGCGCTGCCCGGGTTGGACCGGGTGCTCGCCGCCGCGACCGCCGGCGGGGAGCGCGCCGTCGTGCTGGAGGCCGGCGACCCGCGGCTCTGGGCGGCGTTCGGCACCGGACCCCGCCCGGCCCTGCTCATCGACGTGCCGGCCCAGGTCACCCACCCGACGCCGCCGGCGCCGCCGGTGCTGCGGCCGCTGCGGCTGCGGCAGCTGGAGATGCTGGCCTTCGACGGCCGGGTGGTCGGGCCCGAGCAGCAGCCCCTCGCGGCCGTGCGGATCGAGGTCGTCGGCACGGCGTGCGCCACCACGACCGACCCCGCCGGCCGGTTCCGCGTCGTCGGGGTGCCGCACGACCCCGACCACCCCGGTCCGGTACGGCTGCGGCTCACCGGCCGGGGGCGGGTCCTCACCGCCGAGGTCGACCCGACCGAGCCCGACATCGTCATCGTCTGCGCACCCCCGCCCCGCTGACCCCGTTCCGGCGGACGTCCCACGCCGCCGACCGCGAACCGCACCGGGAGGACCGATGCCCACCTACTTCTCGCCCGGCATCTACGTCGAGGAGGTCCCCGGCGGCGCCCGCCCGATCGGACCGGCCAGCACCAGCACGGCCGCCTTCGTCGGGGTCGCCCCGGACCCCACCGCGCAGCTCGGCAGAGCCGTCGCGGTCAACAACTGGACGGAGTTCCTGCGGCTCTACGCCAACGGGGACCGCCTGGAGAGCACCCCGCTGGCCCGGGCCGTCTTCGGCTTCCTCGACAACGGCGGCAGCCGCTGCTGGGTCGTCAACGTCGGCGCGGGAGGCGAGATCACCGGCACCGGGAAGCGGCGCGGCGGCCTGCAACTGCTGGAGGCCGTCGACGAGGTCTCCATCGTGGCCGCGCCCGGCTTCCACGACCCGGTCTCGCACGAGGCGCTGCTCAGCATGGCGGAGCGGACCCGCACGATGGTGGCCATCTGCGACCCGCCCCCGGACGTCACGGACATCTCGGCGCTGACCAGGGTGGCGACGCCGTCCACCGGCAGGCCGCCCAAGGCGGCCGAGGGCTCCGGCGGGTCCGGTGGGTCCGGCTCGGCGGGCTCCGGCGGCCCGGGGTCCGGCTCCGGCGGGTCCGTGTCGGGGGACGAGGCGCCGACGGCGTGCCGGCCCCGGCAGTCCGACTTCGGCGCGCTCTACCATCCCTGGCTGCGGGTACGCGACCCGCTCAGCGGCGAGCTGGTGCTCACCCCGCCGAGCGGGCACATGGCCGGCATCTGGGCCCGCACGGACGCCCTGCGCGGGGTGCACAAGGCGCCGGCCAACGAGCCCGTACGCGGCGCCGTCGACCTCGCCCACCTGGTCACCCGGCCCGAGCACGACGTGCTCAACCCCAAGGGCGTCAACGTGATCCGCTACTTCCCGGGCGAGGGCATCCGGGTCTGGGGCGCCCGCACCCTCGCCGCCGAGGCCAGCGAGTGGCGCTACCTCAACGTCCGCCGGCTCTGCATCGCCATCGAGCAGGCGATCGCCAACGGCACCCGGTGGATGGTCTTCGAGCCGAACGACTTCACCCTCTGGCGGTCCATCCGCCGTGACATCGGCGCCTTCCTCACCCGCGTCTGGCGCGACGGCGCGCTGCTGGGGCGTACGCCCGAGGAGGCGTTCTTCGTCAAGTGCGACGAGGAGACCAATCCGGCGGACGTCCGCGACGCGGGCATGGTCGTCGCCCACATCGGCATCGCGGTGGTCAAGCCGGCGGAGTTCGTGGTGTTCAGGCTGAGCCAGTGGGCCGGCGGCGCCGAGACCGAGACGATCGGAGGCTGACATGCCGACCACCGCCACCCCGCAGCCGGGCGCCCCGGTCGACCCGTACCGGGCCTACAACTTCAAGCTCCTCGTCAACGGCGTGACCAACGGCCACTTCACCGAGGTCAGCGGCCTGGAGATGACCATTCCCGGCGTGCCGTACCGGGAACAGGGCAACGACCGCATCCGGATGGTCCCCGGCCAGGTGGAGTACGCGCCGGTGACCCTGCACTTCGGGCTCACCGCCTCCCGGGAGCTGTGGGACTGGATTCACGCGGTGGCCCGGGGCACGGTGAGCCGGCGCAACGTCTCGATCGTGCTGCTGGACGCGGCCGGCACGGCGGAGGTGCTGCGCTGGAACCTGATCAACGCCTGGCCGACGAGGTGGCGTGGCGCCCACCTGAACACCCTCGGCCAGGAGCTGGCGATCGCGGCGCTCACCCTGCGGTACGAGAGCCTGGAACTGGAGACCGGCGGTGCCGCCGCGCCGACCACCGCGTAGCTGGCTGGCCGCCCGGCTGCGCGCGACTGCCACGGCGGTCGACGAACTGGCCCGGCTGGTCGACTCCGCCGGACCGGCCGCAACCGGCCCGCCGTCCCCACCCGACGACTGGTATCCATCTGACGACAGGTACCCGCCCGAGGGCTGGTCTCCGCCCGACCGGTCGCCGGCCGCCGCGACGGGGACCGAGGTGCCGGCACGCCGCCCCGGCCAGCCCCCGGCGCACTGGCTGCGGGTGGTGTCCGCGCACGCCCCCGGACTGCTGCGCGACCTCGACCTCGACCTCGGCCCGGCCGACCCCGCTCCCCCGCCGCCCGTCGGCGCGGACCACGGCGAAACCCGTCCCGTTGGTGCGGACCAGGCCATCCGCCCTGCTGACTGTCCGCCAGGCGACCCGCCGCCCCGGACGGCCGACCCGCGACCGCCCGCCGTGCCACCCGGGTGGGGACCGACGCGGGCCGGCGTTGCCGGCTCGTACCCCTACGAATCGGGCGGGCGTGACGAGGACACCCCGCCGGCGGCAGGCGTCTGGCGGAGCGGCGACCGACGGTCGATCGGCGACCTCTGGTCGGCAGGAGACGTGCCGCCGAGCGGGCGGGACTGGCCGACCGGAGACGGCTGGCCGGCCGGCACCGACTCGCCGGGCGACGACGGCCCGGGAAGGCGGGGCGGCCGGCCGGGCGACGTTGGGCGGACAAGTGGCGACGGACGGCCAGGCGCCCAGACGACAGCCGAGGGCCGGGCCGGCCGGTGGGATCTCTGCCTGAGAAATGGAGGGGGTGGCTCGGTCGGTCGACCGTCGGCGGCGGCCGGCTGGCCCGTGCTCCGGCCGGCGGTTCCCCCGCCGGAAGCGGTGACCCGCCGGGGCACGCCGGCCACCAGCCGCCCGGCCGGCGGCAGCACGGGCCCATGGTCGGCCGGCGACCGACGCACCCACGGCCCGACGGGCGGGGCACCCGACGCCAACGGGCCGTCGCCCGAGATCTTGGTACGAACTGGCCCCTGGAGCGGCCGTTCCGTACCAAGATCTGCGGCGTCCCGAGGCGCGACCGGGGCCGCCGCGTACGTCGGGGCGGCCAGGGCGCGGGAGGCGTCGTCAGGCACCCCGGGCAGAGAAGCGGCGACAGGAGCCGGGGCGGGGGCCCGGGTTCCGCTGTCGTACGACGGGACGGGACACCCAGGGGCCGACCGGCTGCGACCCGCGTCCGGGCATCGACACCAGCCGGCGGCTACCGGAGGAGGCCCCGATCCTGTCGGTGGCGCCGGGCTGAGAGCCGCGCCGTGGGAAGGCCGGGCAGGCCGGTGGGACGGCACCCGAGGCCGGTGGGACGGCGGCGGCGAGGCGGGCGTACCCCCGTCGGGGCGGCCGGACGCGACCGCGCCCTGGCCGGCGCTGCCCGACGCCGACGGTGCGGGACCGGCGCGCGCCGGCGGGTCGGAGCGGGCCGACGGGCCGTGGCCGGCGCTGCCGGACGACTGGCCGCTGTGGACGGTGCCCGCGCCCGCCCTCGACGACGAGCGCGTCCGCCGGCTGGACCGGGAACAGGCGGGTGGCTGATGGAACGGGTCGCCTTCCTCATCGACGCCACCGGCGAGCGGGTGGACTGCCTGCTCAACCCGGAGACGGTGCAGGTGACCCGGCTGGCCGGGGTGCGCCACCGGGGCGCCGCGGGTGGGCAGCTCACCGGGGCCGGGCTCGCCGACGACCCGCTGGTCTTCACCGGCGGGGGCCGCACCGAGCTGGTGCTGGACCTGCTGTTCGACGTGGACTTCGCCGAGGGTCAGGTCCGACCGATCGACGTGCGGGCGCTCACCCGCCCGCTGTGGATGCTCGCCGAGAACTCCGCCACCGAGCACGGCTGGCTCCGGCCGCCGCTGGTACGGCTGGTCTGGGGCAAGACCTGGAACGTGCCGGGTGTCGTCGTCGCGGTGGCCGAGCGCTTCGACGCGTTCACCGCGACCGGCTCGCCGCACCGGTCCTGGCTGCGGCTGAAGCTGGTCCGGGTCGCGGAGGACGCCGACCGGGCGCGGGAGGGCTTCGCGGCGGAACTCGCCGCGGCGAGCACCCCGACCGCCGCGCCGGGCGGCGCCGTGGTGGCCGCCGGCGACGGCGCGACCGGGCCCGACCACTCGGGCGTACGCTTCGACCTGCTCGCCCACGACGCGCTCGGCTCGCCGCTGCGGTGGCGGCTGCTGGCCGAGCACAACCGGATCACCGACCCGCTCGCCGTGCCACCCAGTACGCCGCTGGCGGTCCCGCCGCAGCCTGCCCCGGCCGCCCAACCCCCGGCGGGTGCGCCGTGACCGCCCCGCGCGCGCTCGCCGTGCTGCTCGACGGGGCTCCGCTGCCGGACGGGGCGGCCCGCCGGCTGGTGTCGGCCCGGGTGGCGGCCCGGCTCGACCGGCCGACCCAGTGCGAGGTGGCGCTGACCACCGCGCCCGGCGCCGCCGCGCTCACCCCGCCGGTGCGCACCGGGGCGAGCCTGGAGCTGCGCCTGGACGGTCATTCCGACGCCCTCTTCGCCGGCGAGGTCACCTGCGTCGAGGTCGAGTACGCGGCCGACGGCGCGGCGCTGCTGCGGGTGCGGGCGTACGACGCGCTGCACCGGCTGCGCCGGCGGCAGCGGCTGCGGGTGTTCGAGGCGGTGACCGCCGCCGACCTGGCCCGCGAGCTGTGCGGGGACGTCGGGCTGACCGTGCACGCCGAGGCCGACGGCCCCCGGCTGGAGCGGCTGTCCCAGCACCAGCACAGCGACCTGGAGTTGCTGCGGGAGGTGACCGGGCGGGCCGGCCTGCACGTGGTCGCCGACGGCGACCGGCTGCGCCTGCTGACCCTGGAGGGCCACGGCGAGCCGGTCGGTCTGGAGCTGGGCCGGGGGCTGCACTCGCTGCGGCTGTCGACCAACCTCGACACGGCCGGCGGGGAGAGCAGCGCGCTGGGCTGGCACCCGCAGCGGGCCGAGCCGATCAGCCAGCAGGTGGGCACGGCCCGCAGCGGCCGGCGGATCGTCGCCGACCCCGACCCGGCAGACGTGGGCGCGGACGGCGTACGGACCGCCGTGGACCAGCCCGGGCGGGGCGACGACGAGTTGGCCGCGCTCGCCCAGGCGCGGCTGGACGCGCGGGTCGCCGCCCTGGTCACCGCCGAGGGGGTGGCCGACGCCGACCCCGCGCTGCGGCCCGGCCGGCGGATCGCGCTCACCGGCGTGCCCGCCGCCGTCGAGGGGACGTACGTGCTGACCGAGGTGGTGCACACCGTCGACGCGGCCGGCCCGCTGAGCCGGTTCTCCACCGCCCCTCCCCCGGCCCCGCCGGCCGGGCCGCCCGCCCCGGCCGTGGTCACCCTCGGCCGGGTCACCGACGTGGCCGACCCCGAGGGGCTGGGCCGGGCCCGGGTCGAGCTGCCCGCGTACGGGGGGCTCGACGCCGGGTGGCTGGCCGTGCTCTGCCCCGGGGCCGGCCCCGGCAAGGGCCTCGTGGCGCTGCCCGACCCCGAGGACGCCGTGCTGGTGGTGCTGCCCGGGGGCGAGCCGGCGTCCGGGATCGTGCTCGGCGCGCTGTTCGGCGCCGCCGGCGCGTACGACGCGGGGGTCGACGACGGGCGGGCGCGACGCTGGTCGCTGCGGACGGCGCGCGGCCAGTCGATCGTGGTCGACGACGCCGCGCGGAGCCTGCGGCTGGCCACCGAGGGCGGCAGCTGGCTGGAGCTGACCCCCGAACTGGCCACCCTGCACGCCGCGACCGACCTGGTGCTCTCCGCGCCCGGCCGGGCCATGGTCGTGCGCGCCCGCAGCGTGGACTTCCTGCATGCGGAGGCGGCCGAGGACCCGGCGACCGCCGCGCAGCGGGCCCGGACGCTGGCCCGCGCCCACCACGAAGGAGGCGGCTGATGCGCTGGATCCACCGCGACTCGCTGATCAGGTGCGACCACGACGGGCGGGTCGGCAACCGGGCCTCGCAGGACTGGGTGACCGTCGCCGGCGTGCCGGTGCTGGTGGACGACGACCCGGAGGGCCGGGAGATCACCGCCTGCCCGAACTACGGGCCGACGATCAAGCCGTGCGGGAGGACCCTGCGGGTGCGGGTCGGCTACAGCGACTGGGTGCGTGTCGGCGGCCGGCGGGTGGTCCTGTCCCACCTCGACGGGTTCACCGACGGCACCCCGCCCGGCCTGGTGCACCACCGGGTACGCGCCCCCCGGCAGGGCTTCCTGGGGGCGGACCGGTGAGGGCCTTCCGGTTCGTCGGCGCCGGCTTCGACCCCGGGCGGGGCGGCGGGCTCGCGCTGACCGCCGCCGGCGGCCTCGCCATGACCGAGGGCGACGAGACCGTACGCCAGGCGTTGTTCCTGCTGCTCGCCACGACCCCGGGCGAGCGGCTGATGCGTCCCGGGTACGGCTCCCGCCTGCACCGCCTCGTCTTCGCGCCGAACGACGACACCACCGCCGGGCTGGCCATCCACTACGTACGGGCGGCCGTCGCCCGGTGGGAGCCCCGGGTGGAGGTCCTCGACGTCGACGCCGGCCCCGACCCCGACGAGGAGTGGCGGCTGGTGATCCGGCTCGACTACCGGATCCGGGCCAGCCTCGCGCCGGGGCAGTTGGTGTTCTCCGTCGACCTGCTGCCCGCCGACGACCCGGAGCGGGAGGCCCCCGACGACGGTCACCTCCCGGCCGGCGGCCCGCCACCGCCCGGCCGGGTGCCGCCGGAGGGAGGAACGTCATGACGCTGCCCGTGCCGCACCTGGACGACCGCGCCTTCCTGGACCTCGTCACCGAGGCCCGGGAGCGGATCCGGCAGTCCTGCCCGGGCTGGACCGACCTGTCCGCGCACGATCCGGGCATCGCGCTGCTGGAGGCGTTCGCGCACCTCACCGAGGTGATGATCTACCGGCTCAACCAGTTGCCCGAGAAGGCGTACGTGGCGTTCCTGAACCTGCTCGGGGTGGCCCGGCACGCCCCGACGGTGGCCTGGGCGGACGTCCGGTTCGCCCGGTCCGGCGGCGACCGCGGGCCGGTCCGGATCCCGGCCGGTACCCGGGTCGCCGCCGCGCGCGGGGCCGACCCCCGGCCGGTCGTCTTCGTCACCACCGAGCCGGCGCTGCTGCCGGCCGGGCAGGACGAGGTCACCGTCCGGATGCACCACTGCGAGCCGGTGGAGGCGGAACTGCTCGGGGTCGGCACCGGCCAGCCCGGTCAGGTGCTGCGCGCCGCCCGGGCGCCGCTGGCGCGCACCGCCGAGCCGCTGGACCTGCTGCTCGGCGTCGAGGTGCCGGCCGGGACGGTGGAGCTGGGCGCCGCCGCCCGGGAGCACGACGGCCGCACGTTCGAGATCTGGCGGCCGGTGGACAGCTTCGCCGGGCTCGGCCCGCAGGACAGGGTCTACCTGGTCGACCGCTGCTCCGGCACGGTCACCTTCGCCCCCGCCCTGGACCTGCGTGACCCCGCCGACCCGGGAGGCCCGGCAGCCGCGACCGGCCCGCCGGGCAGCCGCGCCACGCCGGCGGACGGCCCCGTGACCGTCGCCGCCGTTCCGCCGGCCGGGCGGCAGGTGCGGCTGTGGTACCGGGCCGGCGGCGGGCCGGCGGGCAACGTGGCGGCCGACACGCTGACCAGCCTGCGCGACCCGCTGCCCGGGGTCCGCGTCGACAACCCCGCGCCGGCGGCCGGCGGGCGGGAGATGGAGTCCATGGAGTCGGCGCTGCTGCGCGGCCCGTACGAGTTCTTCGCCCAGCAGCGGGCGGTCACCGCGCGGGACTTCGAGGTGCTCGCCACCGGCTCCGGGGCCGTGGCCCGGGCGCGCGCCTTCACCCGCGCCGCCGTCTACAGCTTCGCCCGGCCCGGCGAGGTGGAGGTGGTGCTGGTGCCGTACGTGCCGGAGACGGCGCGGCCCGGCGGGCGGCTACCGGTGGCGGTGCTGCGGGAGCACGAGGTCGACCAGGCCCGCGCCCGGGTCGAGGCGGACCTGGAGCGCCGCCGCGCCCTGGGCACCTCCTGCCGGGCGACCTGGGCCCGCTACAAGGCGGTGTCGGTGCGGGCCCGCGTGGTGGTGCGCCGGGAGGAGGACGTCGAGGCGGTCCGCCGCCGCGTCCACGACCGGCTGCACTCCACGCTCAGCCCGCTGCCGACCCCGCTCAACCCGGCCGGCTGGGCGTTCGGCGAGCCGCTGCGCGCGTCGAACGTGTACCGGCTGCTGGAGCACGCCGAGCCGGGGGTGCGCTACGTCGAGTCGGTCCGCTTCGTCGTCGACGAGGCGCCCGACGCGCAGGTGCGTACCCTCGCCGTGGACCAGTACCAGCCGCGGACCTGGTACGCCGGGCGCGGGCCGGTGCTGTTCCGCTCCACCAACGCGGGCGCCGGCTGGGAGCCGGCCGGCCGGTTCGCCGACGGCGAGACGGTGCTGCGGGTGACGCCCGCCCCCGCCCCGGTGCGCCCCGGCATCGTGCCCCGGCCCGGCTCGGTGGCGGTCGCCACCGTCCGCGCCGACGGCGGGTCCCGGGTGCACCTGAGCACCGACCTCGGCGAGACGTGGTCGCTGCTGACCGACCTGGACTCGCGGGTCTCCGACCTGGCCTGGATCGACCGGGACGGCGCGGGCGCGCTGCTGGTCGCCACCGACACCGGCCTGTACGAGGTCTCCCTGCTGCCCGGCGCGGTGCCGTTGCAGATCCTGGTCGACCCCGGCGACGCCGACCGCGGCTTCTACGCCGTCCGCGCGTTCGTCTCCGAGCGGGGCGCGCCAGGCGTGGCGGTGGCCGCGCAGGCCGGGTTCGGGGTCTACCTGTCCACCCAGGCCGGCCACCCGGGCAGCTTCGCCCACGTCGGGCTGGCCAACGTCGACAACCGCGTGCTCGCCGTCCAGTACGACGGCCCGGCCACCCTGTTGTGGAGCGGCGCGGGCGAGCCGGACCCGAAGAAGCCCGGGCAGGGCTGCCGCCGGGCCCGGCTGTTCGAGTCCGACGTGCAGTGGCAGGCGGTGCAGTCCGGCTGGATCGGCGGCACCTGCCGGGACCTCGCGTTCTCCGGGCCGCTCGCGGTCGCGGCGACGCAGAGCGGCGGGGTGCTGCGGCTGGACACCCTCGCCGCCGCGCCACAGTGGGCGCCGGTGTCGGTCAACTGCGGGCTGCCGCTGCGGGACCGCACCCGGTTCGTGCCGGTGGACGCCGTCGCCGCGACCGGCGGCCCGGACCGGCTGATCCTGGCCGGCGGCGAGCGCGGGGTGCACCGCAGCACCGACGCGGTCGACTGGGCGGCCAGCGCCAACCAGGCCACCGCCGACGTGGTGACCGTTCCCGACACGTGGCTGCTCTGCTCCGGCGAGCACGACATCGAGGTGGTGCGGCAGGATGCGACGCGCGGCGATTGAGCGGCTGCTGCCCGCGGCGTACCAGCGGGCCTGCGTGCCGGGCAGCGTGCTGTGGGCGCTGCTGGACGTCATGGAGGCGCTGCACGCCCCGGACGAGGCGGTGCTCGCCGACGTCGACGCGCTGTTCGACCCGTACCGGGCCCCGGACGGGATGGTCGCCTACCTGGCCCGCTGGGTGGCGATGGACCACGTGGTCGCCTCGCCCCGGCCGGACGCCCCGCCACCGCTGCCGCTGGGCCGGCTGCGGGACCTGGTGTCCCACGGCGCGCTGCTGGCCCGCTGGCGCGGCACCCCGTACGGCATGCGCAGGGCCCTGGAGGTGGCCACCGGGACGGGCGGCTTCGCCATCGACGAGCCCCGGGACCGGCCGTTCCACGTCGTGGTCACCGTGCCGCCGGCCGCGGCCGGGCAGCTCGCCGTGATCACCCGCATCGTCGAGGCGGAGAAGCCCGCGTCGACCACCGCCGAGATCGTCGTCGCAGAGGAGCCACCATGACCACCGAGTGGGCGGTCGCCGCCGCCGCCGAGCAGTTCACCCTGGACGCCCGCAACACCGGCGAGCTGACGTTCACCGTCTCCAACCCGGGCACGGCCCCGGACACCGTCGTCTTCGACGTGGCGCCCGGCGACGGCTCGCAGCGGTCCTGGTTCACCGTCACCGAACCGCAGCGGGTGGTGCCCGGGCAGGGCTCCGTCTCCTTCCTGGTCCGGCTGACCGTGCCGCCGGGCACCGCGCCCCGGCGCTACGACATGACCGGGTTCGCGTACTCGGCGAACACCGCGCCGGAGGAGAGTTCCCGCTCCAGCGGGCGGGTCACCTACGAGGTCCGGGCGGTCGCCCCGCCCCGGCGTACGCCGTGGCCGTGGATCGCCGCCGCGGCGGCACTGGTCCTCGTCGTCGGCGCGGCGGTGGTCTGGCTGCTGGCCCGCGACGGGGAACCGGCGCCGGGCGAGCCGCGGGTGGTCACCGTCGAGGCGGAGAGCCTGGTGGCCGGCGCGGTGCTGGGGCCGCCGATGGGCTCGTCGGTGGCGGTGGAGGTCCAGCCCAACTGCTGCGGGGTGACCTGGTCGGAGGACGCCCAGCTGTTCTTCCAGGGCCGCGCGATCGGCGACCAGGTGAGCGTGACGGTGGAGATCCCCGCCGACGGCACCTGGCGGTTCGCCGCCGTCCGCACCACCTCGTTCGACTACGCCAACACGGTCTTCACCATCGACGGCACCCAGGTCGGCGGCGCGTTCCTCGGCTTCACCCCCGAGGTGCGGAAGACGGACTGGGTCGACGTCGGCACGGTAGCGCTGACCCGGGGGCCGCACCGGGTCACGCTCGTCGTGGTCGGCAAGACCCAGGGCACGGACCGCTACTTCGCCGGCGTCGACGCGATCCGGTTCACCGAGGTCCCCTCGCCGGCCGACGCCCGATGAGCGGCGGGCAGAAGGCGCTGCTCGCGGCACTGGGCGTGCTGCTCGCGGCGCTGTTCGCGGTCGCCGTCGGGGCCGGCCGGGACGACACCGGCGACCCCGGCGACCCCTCCGGGCTGGTGGAGCGGCTCGGCCGGCTCGGCGGCGGGCGCGCCGCGGTGGACCCGGCGACGGTACGGGCCGACTGCGCCGAGGCCGGCCGGCTGGTCTTCACCGGCACCTGCGTGCTGCGCGTGGCCGACCCGGGCGGGCTGCGGACGCTGGTCCTGCGCAGCCCGGCCCCGTTCACGGTGGAGGCGCCGGCTCCCGGGGACGCCGAGTTCACCGTCCGCGACGAGGTCACGCCGGCCGCCGACGGCACCGGGGCGGTCGCCCGGATCGCCGTCGACCGCGCCACCGACGTGCTGCTGAGCTGCCCCGGCGTCGGCGGCTGCGCCGTCACGGTCACCACGTCCTGACCCATCGGAGGCCCGACATGGGTGAGCTGCGCAAGCCGTTCCTGCTGCTGGCGATGCTCGCCGTCGGCCTGGCGCTCGGCGTCGAGCTCGGCGCCGGGCTGCTCGTCGGCGGCGGCGACGCCGGCGCGGCGCTGCGGGACAGCGCCGGGACGCTCGACGTGGCGATCGCCGACGTGTCCGGGGTCAGCGAGCCGTCCGGCCGGGGCACCGGCTACCTGGCCTTGGTCGACGCGGTCGCCGTCTGGAGCACCGGGCTGTTCTGCCTGAGCCTGGTGCTGCCGGACCGGGTCCAGGGCCGGGTGCAGGGTGTCGCGACGCTGGTCTTCTCGATCGTGCTGATCGTCGTGGCGTTCGTCGCGCTGCTGGTCGCCTTCGTCGAGCTGACCGTCATGGTGTCGCTGTTCCTGGCCCCACCGTTCGGCACGCTGGCCTACCTGGCCCTGTGGGGGTTCTTCCCGGTCGGCGACGCCTCGGTGCTGCTCGGGCTGGTGCTGCTGCTCAAGCTCGCCTGGGCCGGGCTGCTCGTGGCGGCCCAACCCCGATTCTTGCAGAACAAGGGCCTGGTGCTGCTCGCCCTCACCACGCTGCTGTGCACCGTCGTGCTGGAGTTCCTGCACCGGCTGGTGCCGGTGATCCTGGTCAGCGTCGTCGACGACCTCGGGGCGCTGGTCTTCGCCGTCGTCGCCGTCGTCTGGGGGCTGGTGCTGCTGATCGGCTCGATCCCGGCCATCGTCAAGGCGGTCCGGGTCAGCGGCGCCGCCGAACGCTCCGGCGACGGCCGGGCCTGAGCCCCGCGCCGGCCCTCGTACGCGGGGCGGTGCGTCGGGCACCCGACGCCAGGGGCCCGCGGCATGGTGAAGATCGGCTATAAGTGGCGCATGGAGTTTCCCGCCTACCTGGCCACCATGCCGATGCACGCGATCACCGAGATCCACGGCGAGCCCGGCCTGTTGGCCCGGTTCCGGCTGGAGCTGCGCGCGTTCGACGAGGCCGCCCGGGAGCGGCTCACCGAGGCCCTCGACCTGGCCGCCGAGCTGCACCGCGACGACCGGCGGGTACGCGAGCCCTACCTGAACCACCTGCTGCGGGTGGCGATCCGGATGATGCACCACTACCAGGTCCGCGACGTCGACGTGATCGTGGCGGGCCTGCTGCACGACGCGGTGGAGGACCACCCCGACGAGCTGGCCGGCGAGCACGCCGGCGACGATCCGACCGCCGCCGCGCTGGCCGTCCTGGCCGAGCGGTTCGGCCCGCGCGTGGCCCGCCTGGTCGGCGCGGTCACCAACCCGGCGTACGACCCGGGGCGCGACAAGCACGTCCAGTACCGGGAGCACGTGGCGGCCAGCCTGGCCCGGGAGCCGTGGGCGCGGGTCATCAAGATCTCCGACTTCACCGACAACGGGGTGGGCGTCATCCACACCGTCGGGCCGAAGGTGGCCTCGTCGGCGGCGAAGTACCGGCCGCTGGTGCCGGTCTACCGGGACCTCGTCACCCGGCCGGACACTCCCCTGTCGGCGCCGGTGAAGCGGCACATCCTCGACCAGCTCGACCTGGCCGAGGAGCGCTTCAGCGCCATCCTCGACCAACCGGTCCACCCGAACTGACGATGCTCCGGGGTGGGGCGCGCGTCCCGCTGCGGCGGCGCCTCGCGCCGCCGCACCGATCAGCCCCATGATCAGTTGATGGAGAACCGTCGCCGAGGCGGGCATTCGGACGGGTTCCGATCAACTGATCATGGGAGCCCGGCGCCGGGTGGCGAGGATGGCGAGGGTTTCGCGGCGTACGTCGTCAGGGTGGTGCAGCAGGCGGCGGTGGGTGAAGCGGACCACGAGGATGCCACGGGTGGCGAGCAGGGCGTCCCGGCGCAGGTCGATTTCGCGCTCGCGCGGGTCGCCGTGGGTCGTCGCGCCGTCCAGCTCGATGTTCACCTGCTCCGCCTCGGCGTACAGGTCGAGGTAGACGACGCGGCCTCCCACCTGCACCCGCGCCTGCCGAAGGAACGCCGGCATGCCGGGGCCCGTGAAGACCCGGTCGTGGCCCCAGATCTCCAGCGGGCTGCGGCAGCCTGCGGCGAGCCGGTCCAGCAGCCCGCGCAGCGTGGCCCGGTCCGCCAGTCTCGGCACGCCCTCCAGCGCCGTACCGATCCGTTCCGGCGTGGTCAGTCGGTCGTTGACGGCGCGGATGACCGGGCCGGCGCGCTCGACCACGGGCAGCAGCGGCCAGGCGACGACCAGCGACCGGTCCAGCCGGGTGACCGGCGCGCCGTTTCGGACCAGCGCGTGCGGGGGATGCGGGGCGAACCGGCGCCGGTGATGCACGAGCAGGTGCGGGCGGTTGCGCAGCCCGGACGTGATCGGCACGTCGATGTGCAGCGGCTCGCCCGCGGGTTGCCGCCGCAGGCCCCACACGTCGAGCGCGGTGAGGTGGCTCAGTGCGCCCCGCCCGTCGGCGTACGCCAGCGCCGCCCGTCGGGCCAGGGCCGGCGCGATCCGGGCGAGCGGCGGCACGATCGCCCGGGTGAGCAGTGCGGTGTCGACAGCGCTGCCGGCTCTTGCGGCCGGTGAGGTGCGCTGCGGATTGTCGACCAGGGCGGCGTCGACGTAGACGCCGGGCAGCAGCCGGAGCAGGCGGCCGGAGCGGCAGGCGCTCTCCAGCGTCGAGCGTGGTCGGCACCGGAGCACGGCGTCCCGGGTCACCAGCCCACCACCGCGCTCGACCAGCGCCTGGATGACGGAGTCCATGCCCCGACGGTGCCGCGCCGTCCGCTTTCCCACCAGCGCGATCGGCACCGGTGTGGACGACGCGACCGCCTGTGGACAGGCTCCGCAGGGGCGGCTGACTGTGCTATGGACCAGGCCGAGCGCCACCTCGTGCTCGTGCGCTCGCGACGAGCCCGACGAGCCCGACGAGCCCGGTCAGCCCGGCCAGCCCGGCCAGCCCGACGAGCCCGGCCAGCCCGGCCAGCCCGACGAGCCCGGCCAGCCCGGCCAGCCCGACGAGCCCGGCCAGCCCGACGAGCCCGACGAGCCCGGCCAGCCCGGCGAGCCGCCAGGGCCGCCAGGGCCGCATGTCGATGGGCTCTCGGAGCAGCGGGCAGGGCTGGCTGTGACATGTCGATCGCCGTGACGGGCACCGCCGCGGGGGCACCGGATGGCATGCAAGATGCCCGGATAGCCGCATTTGTCAAAATATCTTGATTGGACGCTCTCACCTCCGCGCGGCGGGAGCCAGTCTGGCCGCCGCCTTGTTAACTTCAGGACGGATCATCACGTCACGGACGACGAGTCGATGCTGCTCATCGCCCTGGCGTTCGTCGGTCAGGAGCCCATCCCCGCCCGGACCCGCACCAGAGGGAGCCGCCCAGCCTGGCCGCTCACGCAGAGGAAGACCGCGACGAGGGGAGGGCTGACGTGACCGACACCCCCAGCCCCGAGTCGACACCCTCGGAAGGCTGGAAGAAGCGCGGCAGCCGCGCGCTCGGGGCCGCGCGGGACGTGGGCAAAGACGTCGGCGAGTGGTCGAAGAAGCGCTGGAAGAGCCTGCACGCCACACTCCAGCGGCTGGAACTCGCCCCGGCGCCGGACCCGCCCGCGCCCGGCCGGGTCGTCGAGCAACGAAGGGCGGAGCCGATCGTGGTGCCGGCCCGAGGTTACGTCTTCACCTTCACCGTGCAGGCCACGTTCACCTGGTCGTCCGTTGGGCTGCATCCCGAGTTGTTGAGCTGGCACGCCCAGTCCTTCATGCCGCACGCGACGCAGAGGTTGGCGCGTTTCGCGGCCGAGCGTTCCCGCAGCTTCCCACCGCACGCCGCCAGGGAACTCGAAGAGGAGTTGCAACAGAGGCTGCGCGCGATGGAACCGTGGCCCTACACCCGGAACGGCAGGAAGCTCACGTGTGAGCCCGACGCCTGGGTGCAACTCGACGACCGCGTCAAGGCCGCTCTCCTACCGTACGCGGAGGCGCGACTGAAACTGGAGCACGAGCTCGACGTACACCTCAGACAGGCCCGCAGCGCCGAGCAACTCAGCCGCAGGTGGATGACGATCCTGCAGAGGCACGTCGACGGCCTCGCCGCCGACCAAGCGGCGCAGGGGCTGGAGGACGAGCTGACCAGGGCGCTTCAGGAGATGACGGCGAGGCGGAAGGCCGCCGCCCAGTGGATCGAGGAGCTGCTCGGCCACCGGTTGCGCCACGACGGCACCCCACACGAAGGAGGCGGGTCGGACGGCACCATGGACCGTCCGGGCCAGGAGCTTCCGGAGCCGCCGAGCGACCCGCCGACCGCTACGGCTCCCGCATCCAGGTCTTCGGGTCGGTGACGAAGACTCCCTTGCCCTGTTGGCGACGGATCACGCGCAGCGCTTCCAGCCGGGCGTAGGACATCTGCACCGTCCCGTGGCTGACTCCATACCTCTCGCGCAACTCGGCGATCGAGGGCAGCCTGTCCCCCGGCTTCAACTTCTTGGACCTGACGTCGGCGATCACATCGTCGGCGATGCGCCAGTAGTCCGGCACGTCTCGCATGGCACTCCTCGCGTGGCAATCCGATTCGATCACACCGCGACGCGCCTAACAAGCAGCGTTGACTCATCTAGCTTGTCTAGATAAGTTGATTGAGGGCCGCTCCTCGCGTGGCAACGAGTTCGGCTCATCCCCCGGTCGGGGCGGGCGTGGGTGCCCGCCCCGACCCGACGGGCTGCTCTGCTGTCGTACCGCTGACCCGAGAGCTGCGACGGCGGAGCGGGCGGGTCGTCCGCGGCCCCCGCGCGGACGACCCGCCCTTCCATGCCCACGGCAGGGAGCCTTCGCTCCCGCCTTCCCGGAGAGAGGATCGTCGTGGCTCAGGTGTATCGAGGTGGCCGGCTCTCCGGAGGCGGCTACCCGGGCCGGATGACGCCCCACGAGGTGCGGACCCGGGAGTTCGCCGCCCGCCGACGGGGCGTCGACCCGGTGGAGGTACGCGAGTTCCAGGCCCGGGTGGCCGACGAACTCGCCATGCTCAACGAGACGGTACGGCTGCTCACCCTGGAGAACGACCGGGTGAGGCGGGCGCTGCGCGACTGGCAGACCCTGCACGCGCGCGAGTGTCGGCCGCCGCAGGAACACCCCGACCACGGCCGCTGGTGACCGCGCGCCCCTCCCCCGGCGACCTGCTCGTCATCGACGGCCGGGCCTCGGTGCAGTTCGCCGGGGAGCGCGCCCTGACCTTCCGCGTCGTCTCGGTGTCCGAACAACCGACGTATGACGGCTGGATCTGGCTGACCGGTTACGTCCTCGACCGTCGCGGCGAGGCGACCGCCAAGCGCGAGGTCTACGTCCGACTCGCCGGCCTCCGTCCGTCACCGGTCCCTACGCGCAGGAGTCGCAGACACCGCTCTTCGCCGGCACGCCGCCACCTGCCGGCAGAGGCGGTGCCGGCCGCCCAGCAGATGAGAGCGTAGGGGCCGCCGCACGGCGGGAAGGCCCGGCGGCGCGGGTCCGCAGCCACGACGACCCACCGGCGAGTGCGTCCGGGTCAGGGGGCGGGTGGCGGGTTCCCGGGCAGCGGCAACTCCTCGGCGTAGCGGTCGACCAGGTCCCAGACGCGGGGGTCGGTCCAGTAGCCGGAGTGACGGCCGAGGACGGGTGGCTGCTGGCCGTGCACGTACCAGGCGGTCGGCGGGTCGGTGAGCAGTTGGTCGATCTCGTTCGCCGGGTCGTCCGGGAAGATCGGGCCGCCGATGAAGTCGGTCTCGTAGTAGAAGTTCCGCCACCGCCACACCGTGGGCCGGTCCGCACCCAGCGCGCCGTCGGCGAAGTAGGCGGGGAAGCCCCACGCGTACAGCTTGGTCAGCGGGCTGCCGAAGGTGACCAGCGCGACGTGACCGGCGGGCCGGCCCTCGCGCTGCGGCCGGCTGGTCTCCTGCAGGAGCGCGGCGACCGCCATGACGGTGCCCTGGCTGTGCGCGGCCAGCACCACCGCGCCGCCGTGGTCGTGGACGCGCCACAGCCGGCGCTGCAGGTCCGGCACGGCGCGCTCGGTGTACGACGGCGGGGCGAGCGGATGGTAGGCGCGGGGCCAGAAGGTGCCGATGTCCCACAGCACGCCGAGATGGCGGCGGTCCGCCAGCCCGCGCCAGCCTCGCAGCATCAGGGTCAGCACCGCCACCGGCGCCCCGGCGGCGAGCCAGGTCGACACGGTGAGCGCGCCGCGCGGCGCCCACGGCAGCGAGTGGTGGACCCCGGCGGTGACCAGCACGTACCCGAAGACGGCGAGGGCGGCGACGGTCAGGAGGCTGAACAGCAGGTCGACGTCCCGGGCCAACACGGCCAACTGCCGGCCCCGGGCGATCCGGGCGGTCCAGCCGCCGGGCCACGCTCGGTTGTGGCGCGCCGGTTCGTTCAGGGCGGACGCGTCCCAGGCGCTCGGCGGCTCCGGTGTCGACAGGGCGGCGTACTCGTCGTGGATGCGCTGGCGGCGGTCGGGGCCGGCTGCCCGCCACAGCACCACCGCCTGCACCAGCGCGAAGCCCACCACGATCGCGATCGGCAGCAGCGTCAGGTAGGGCGTGAGGGCGTAGACCATGTCGTAGA
Source organism: Micromonospora sp. NPDC047730 (assembly GCF_043204765.1). Lineage (NCBI taxonomy): Bacteria > Bacillati > Actinomycetota > Actinomycetes > Micromonosporales > Micromonosporaceae > Micromonospora > Micromonospora sp. NPDC047730. The sequence goes on from NZ_JBIDCU010000011.1 coordinate 197,561, forward strand.
CGTAAAGCCGGTCGGGGCGGCCGTCGCCGGTGCCGGGGTTGGAGACCGTGCCGAGCAGGTCGGCGACGCGGATCATCGTGCCGACCCCGACCGCGTTGAGCACCACCGCCGCCAGCACGGTCAGCGCGAACGGGCCGGCGTAGCGGAACGCCCCGCGCCGGTGCCCGTTGACGGCGGCCGACGCGAGCACGGCCGCCGTCGCGCCGAGGCAGAGGGCGTACGTCCAGTCCACCGCCGTCTGCATGCCCGGCAGCGGCGCCCACCGGCCGGCCCCGGGCGGGGCGACCGCCGGCTGTGCCAGCGCGACGACCACCGCCCCGGTCACCGCCAGCAGGCCGAGACCGGTGACGGAGAGCGCCGCCGCCCGCCCGATCCGGGCCGGCGTCAGCAGGAGCACCGCGCCCAGGCCGGCCGCCGCCGCGAGCCAGGTCACCAGGGTCGCCAGTCCGTCGTACGCCGGCACCACACCCGCCGCCAGGGGGATCGACCGGGCGGTGTACGCGGTGATCCAGCCGACGAAGCCGCAGGCCGCGCCCAGGTGCAGCAGCGCGAGCCGGGCGACGCTGCCGCCGCCGTTCCAGAAGTCGGGGTCGGCCAGGCCCACCCCGGGCCGGGCCGGCGTCACGTCGCTCATCGCCCGCAGCGACTCGCCCCGTTGCGGCGGCGGCACCTGCTCGTAGCGGGACAGCGACCGGCCGCTGAGGGCCAGCAGCCCGATCGCGACCAGCAACGGCACCAGGGCGCCGACGAGGATCCGGCGCGCCGGATGGTCGACGAATCCGTCCGTGTGCAGCCACCGCAGCCACCACCGGTCGGCGCAGGCGACCCGGACGCCGCACTGGTAGGCGACGACGTCCATCGTGGTCATCGCGACGAGCAGCAGCAGGTTGACCGTCAGGCCCAGCGCCGCCCAGCGGACCACCGCGCGGTGCACCCGGAACCGGAGCGCGCCGCGCCACGCCGTCGGCGTGCACATCCAGCCCGCGACGTTGACCAGCGTGAACGGCAGCAGCAGCAACCACAGCGCGCGGGTGGCGCTGCGCGAGGTCAGCCCGCCCCAGGAGTACGCCTCGACGTGGCGCCCCTTGGCGTCGGCGGTGCGGAAGAAGCCGGCCACCCCGTCGCCGGAGACGAGCTGCGGTGCCACGTCGGCGAGCAGGTTCTCCGGTGTCGTGCCCCCGACCCCGTGCAGCCGCAGTTCCGTCACGCCGTCGAGCGCGACGGCCGGTGGCACCAGACCCGAGGGCCGCGCCACCGGACGGGCATCGTGCTTCTGCACCGGCATCTCGAACCGACCCCAACGGCGACTACCCCAAGTCACGGACACCTTACTCTACGCATCCGACTCACCCTCGGCCGGTGGCGCCGCCGAGGCGCACCCGCCACACCCTGCCGCAGAAAGGTCGGACCAATTTGTTGACGCGCACGTAACGCCGACATAACCTCGGGGCATTGGTACGACCAATCTCACCCGGAGGTGGGCGGATGGGCACCGACCTGGCGCTGCTGGTGCAGAGCCTCGCCGAGCGGGCGAACCCCGAGCCGCAGACCGGCCGCCTCCGGCTGCCCACCGAGCGCGAGCTGGTCGCGTCGCTGGACGTCAGCCGGGGCGCGCTGCGGGAGCAACTGTCGATGCTGGAGATCCTCGGTTTCCTCGACCGTACGCAGGGCCGGGGTTCCTACCTCGACGTGCCCGACGCCAGCTTCATCCAGCTCTACTTCGACCTCTGCCGGCAGCTCGGTCACCTGAGCGACGACCAGTTCACCTCCGCGCGGGAGATGCTGGAGGTGTCGGTCGCGGAGGCCGCCGCCCGGATGGCCACGGCCGACGACGTCGACGCCCTGCGGGGCCTGGTCGACGAGATGGTCCAGGCCAGCGCCGCCGGTGAGGACGACCGCGCCCTGGAGGCGGACCTGGAGTTCCACCGCCGGCTCTACCGGATCGTCGACAACCCGATCTTCACACTGCTGCACGACGGCCTGAGCCACGCGCTGCGCAGCGAGGTGGTCGAGCGCCGCCGGCGCGCCGTCGAGCGGGAACCCCTCCAGACGGGCAAGACCCGGGTGATCGACACCGTGCACTACGGAATCGTGGAGGCGATCGGCGAGCGCGACGGCGAGGGCGCCCGGATCGCGATGCGCCGGCACTTCACGGTCTGGTCCTCCCTCACCGCCGCCTCCCCTGACGCCGGTACGCCGGACGGGAAGCCCCGCCGGTAGGCCCGGCCGGGAAGCCCGGACGGGAAGCCCGGACGGGAAGGCCGCCACCTACCGCCCACAGCACTGCACACCCACCCGTGACGCGGCGATCCCGGCCGCGCACCGGGTGGCTGCTACCCGAAAACAGCCTGACCGCACAGGGCGCCACCCGGCGCCGGACCGGAGGGACAGCGATGAGCAACCCCAGCGTCGTCTTCGTCGGCATCGGCGCCATCGGGCTGCCGATGGCGAGCCGACTGGTCGCCGCCGGCCACCCCGTGACCGGCGTGGACCCGGTGCCGGCCGCCCGGGAACGGGCCGCAACCGCCGGACTGACCGCCGTCGACCGGTTCGCCGCCGCGCCCCGGGCGGACTTCGTGGTGGTCATGGTCGCCACCCCCGCCCAGCTCGCGGACCTGGTCACCGAGGCGGTCGCCACGGACCTGACCGGGCAGCGGTGGATCGTGATGAGCACCGTGGGCCCGGACGCCGTACGCCAGGAAGCCGACCGGCTCGCGGCGGCCGGTGCGCGGGTCGTCGACGTGCCCGTGACCGGCGGGGTGGCGCGGGCCCGCACCGGCGAGCTGACCCTGTTCGCCTCGGGCGCGGCGGCCGACGTCGACGCCGCCCGGGTGGTGCTCGACCGGTTCGGCACCGTCCGGCCGGTCGGCGCGGCGGTCGGCGACGGCCAGGCCATCAAGGTGGTCAACCAGCACCTCTGCGCGGTGCACATCGTGGCGGCGGCCGAGGCGCTCGCCCTGGCCGGCCGGCTCGGGCTCGACCGGGAGCAGGTGCTGTTCCTCGTCGAGCAGGGCGCGGCCGGCTCGTGGATGCTCTCCGACCGCGGGCCCCGGATGCTGCGGGGCACCGACGTCGAGGTCACCAGCACCATCAACATCTTCGTCAAGGACAGCGGCCTCGTGGCCGCCGCCGCCCGCGCCGCCGATGCGGACACCCCGCTGCTGGACATCGCCCGGGCGCGCTACCAACAGGCCGCCGACGCCGGCCTGGCGACGCGCGACGACTCGCGCGTCATCGAGACATACCCGTCCCCCACCGACCCCCATCGGTAACAGCAAGGAGCAGGACAATGAGTGCTGCCACCGGCGTGGCCACACGCCCGGACAACCCCGGCAAGGTCTCGTTCGCCTCGATGATCGGCACGGCCGTCGAGAGCTACGACTTCTTCATCTACGGCACCGCCTCGGCGGCGTACTTCGGCACGGTCTTCTTCCACACCGAGGAGAAGCTCGTCGGCGTGCTCGCGTCGTTCGCGACGCTGGCCATCGGCTTCCTCTTCCGCCCGCTCGGCGGCTACCTCGCCGGGCACTACGGTGACCGGCTGGGCCGCAAGACCATCCTGATGTGGTCGCTGGTCGTCATGGGCGTGGCGACCGTCCTGGTCGGCGTGCTGCCGACGTACGCCCAGGCGGGCGTGATCGCGCCGATCCTGCTGATCCTGCTGCGGATCGTCCAGGGCATCGGCTTCGGCGCCGAGTGGGGCGGCGCGGTCCTGATGGCCGTCGAGCACGCCCCCGCCCGGCGCCGCGGCTTCTTCGGCGCGGTGCCGCAGATCGGCATCCCCGCCGGGCTGCTGCTGGCCAACGGCGCCTTCCTGCTCAGCGAGGCGCTGTTCGAGGGCAGCTGGGTGTGGCGCGCGCCGTTCCTCTTCTCCATCGTGATGGTCGCCGTCGGCCTGTTCATCCGGATGCGGGTCGCCGAGTCCCCCGACTTCACCGAGATGAAGGCGAACAACGAGATCCGCAAGGCCCCGGCCCTGGAGGTCATCCGGCGGGACTGGCGGGTCATCCTCAAGATCGTCACGCTGCGCCTGGCGGAGACCGGCGGCTACTACGTCACCACCAGCTTCATGCTCTCGTACGTGGTGCTGGCCGAGCTGACCGACAAGCAGAACGTGCTGATCGGCACGATGGTCGGCTCCGCCCTCGGCCTCGGCAGCCACCTGCTCTTCGGCGCGCTCTCCGACCGCGTCGGGCGCAAGCCGGTCTTCCTGATCGGGTCGGTCTTCACCATCGCCTTCGGCATCCCGATGTTCCTGCTGATCAACACCGGGGCGGTCATCATGGTGATCGTCGCGGTGGCCCTGGGGCTGCTGCTGAGCCACGACCCGATCTTCGCGGTCGAGTCGTCCTGGTTCTCCGAGCAGTTCCCCCGCGACGTCCGGTCCTCGGGCATCTCGCTCGGCTACAACGGTGCCTCCCTGGTCGCCGGGCTGCTGCCCTTCGGGGCGACCGCCCTCTACGGCTGGATCGGCTGGATCGGGCCGGCGGTGCTGTTCACGCTGCTCGGCGTCGTCTCCACGGCCGCCGCCGCCTTCACGCCCGAGACCGCACCGGCCAAGGTCGGCGACCCTCAGGCCACACCGGCCAAGTCCCAGCCCGCCCTCGTCTGATCCGAAGGACCGTGAACGACGTGACCACCATCAGCGAACCGCGATCCGACGCCCGGCTCGCCCTGCCGGCGCGGGCCGAGCGGGTGCGCGACGCGGCGTACCGGATGCGACACCACATCCTCGACATGGGCGAGGCACAGGGGCAGGGCTACGTCGGGCAGGCGCTCGGCGCCGCCGACCTGCTGGCCGCCGTCTACATCGACCAGCTCCGGCACCGGCCGGACGACGTGCACTGGCCGGACCGGGACCGGTTCCTGCTCTCCACCGGCCACTACGCCATCGCGCTCTACGCCGCCCTCGCCGAGGCGGGCATCGTCCCGGTCGAGGAGCTGCAGACGTACGGCTCGGACGGCTCGCGCCTGCCGATGTCCGGCATGGCCTCGTACACCCCGGGGATGGAGATCTCCGGCGGCTCGCTGGGGCACGGGCTGACCGTCGCCGTGGGCATGGCGCTCGGCCTGCGCCACCAGGGCCGGGCGGCCCGGGTCGTCAACTTCCTCTCCGACGGCGAGCTGAACGAGGGCTCGACGTGGGAGGCGGCCATGGGCGCGGCGCACCACCGGCTGGGCCACCTGACCGCGCTGGTCGACATGAACGCCCTCCAGGCCGACGGCCGGACGGAGTCCGTGCTCCAGATCGAGCCGGCCGAGCAGAAGTGGGCGGCGTCGGGCTGGTTCACGCAGCGGGTCGACGGCAACGACGTCGAGGCGCTGCTGGCGGCCTTCGACGCGGTCGCCGCGCAGGCCGAGTCGCACGGACGCCCCTCGGTGATTCTCTGCGACACCCGGATCGGGCGCGGCGTGCCGCTGCTGGAGACCCGCGAGAAGGCCCACTTCATGCGGATCGACGCGGACGAGTGGGAGCTGTGCCGCCAGCAGTTGACGGCAGGACACCAGGCAGGAGAGGCACGATGACCAGCGCGACGGCACCGAAGCGACTCACCACGTCGGCGATGATCGCGTCCTTCGCCGACCCCGGGCAGAAGACCGCGGACGCGCCCTTCGGCCACGCCCTGGCCGCCCTCGCCGAGCAGGACCAGCGGATCGTCGGGCTCACCGCCGACCTGGGCAAGTACACCGACATGCACATCTTCGCCAAGGCCCACCCGGAGCGGTTCTTCCAGATGGGCATGGCCGAGCAGCTGCTGCTGGGGGCGGCGGCGGGCATGGCCGAGGTCGGCCTGGTGCCGTTCGCCTCGACGTACGCGGTGTTCGCCGCGCGGCGGGCGTACGACTTCCTCTGCCTGGACATCGCCGAGCCGAACCTGAACGTCAACATCGTCGGGGGCCTGCCCGGCCTCACCACCGGGTACGGCCCCAGCCACCAGGCGACCGAGGACATCGCGATCTTCCGGGGCATGCCGAACCTGACCATCGTCGACCCGTGCGACTCGGTCGACATCGCCCAGGCGGTGCCCCAGCTCGCCGCGAGCGACGGGCCGACCTACCTGCGCCTGCTGCGCGGCAAGGTGCCGACGGTCCTCGACGAGTACGACTACACGTTCCGGCTCGGCAAGGCGGCCGTGCTGCGCGGCGGCGCCGACGTGGTGCTCGTCTCCAGCGGCCTGATGACGATGCGGGCGTTGCAGGCCGCGGAGCGACTGGCCCGGCACCGGGTCGACGTGGCGGTCGTCCACACGCCGACGATCAAGCCGTTCGACAGCGAGACCGTGCTGGCCGAGGTCGACAGCGACCGGCTGGTGCTCACGCTGGAGAACCACACGGTGGTCGGCGGGCTCTTCGAGACGGTCGCCTCGGCCGTGGTCCGGGCCGGGCTCGGCAAGCGGGTCGTGCCGGTCGCGTTGCCAGACGAGTTCCTGGCCGCCGGCGCCCTGCCGACGCTGCACGACCGGTACGGCCTGGCCACCGACGCCGTGGTCGAGAAGGTCCTCGCCGAGCTGGGCTGACCGTGAGCACGGCGGCCCGCCCGAGATGTTAGGAAGGGACCCTTGTACTACCGGATGCGTTAACAGGGGTCCCTTCCTTTCACACGGTCAGCTCGGGACGTCGCGGCGGCGGAAGCCGGCCAGGCCGGCCGCGAGCAGCACCACCGCCACCCCCGTCAGCACGACCAGCGGCAGCGCCGCCAGGTCGACCGCCGGCACCGACGGCACGTGCGTGTACGGGGACAGGTTCAGCGCCGCCTGCGGCAGGTCGAGCACCGCGCCGAGCTGCCCGAGCAGCAGGAACCCGATCAGCGCCGCCCAGGACAGCGCCACCGACCAGCGGGGCAGCAGCCCGAACAGCGCCGTCACCACCCCGGCCACCACCAGCAGGGCCGGCAGCCGCACCAGCGCCGCCCCGCCCAGCTCGGCGGTCTGCCCGAGCGGGTCGCCGGTGACCAGGCCGTAGCCGAGCCCGGTGGTGAGGCCGCCCAGCAGCACCAGGGCGAGCGCGCCGAGCGTGGCGGCGACCACCTGGGTGGTCAGCCAGCGGGTACGGCTGACGGCGGTGGCCAGGATCGCCTCCAGCCGGCCGTCGGTCTCGTCGCCGCGTGTGCGCAGCAGCGCCTGCACGACGTACGCCCCGATCGTCAGCGCGAACAGCCCCAGCATCGCCGCCAGGTACGCGTCGATCAGTTTCGCGCCGCCGCCCATCGCGCTGATCGCCTCGGCGGCGGCCGGGTTCTCCTCGATCATGGCGTTGAACTCGTCCCCGGCGATGCCCATCGAGAGCCCGAGCACCGCCACCCCGATCGCCCAGCCGAGCAGCGCGCCGCGCTGCAACCGCCAGGCCAGCCCGGCGGGGCTGAGCAGCCGGGGCGCGGCCGTCGCCGGCCCCCGTCGGGGCGCGACGAGCCCCGCGCCGACGTCCCGCCGGTCGGCGAGGGCGTAGGCGAGCGCCACGCCGGCGACCAGCAGCGCGACGGGCAGCGCGAGCACCCACCACCGTTCGCCGACGTACGCGCGGACCTGGTTGCCCCAGCCGAGCGGGGAGAGCCAGGACGGCCAGGCGCTGACCACGCGCAGGCCGCCGTCGGTCTGCTCGCCGAGCACGTCGCCGGCGGCCCGGAGCAGGAAGGCGACCCCGACGGTCGCGGCGGCGAGTGCGTTCGCGCCCCGCGAGGTGACCGACACCTGGGCGGTGACCGCGGCGATACCGGTGAAGGCCACCCCGACGCCGCCGACGGCGGCCGCCGCCGCGACGGACCCGGCAGGCGGCAGGCCGGCGCCGGCCAGGGCGACGGCGAGCAGGGCCGCCGCCAGCACGTTCGCCGCGACGACGACCAGCAGGGCGGCGGTGAGCAGCGCGTACCGGCCGACGACGGAGGCGCCCAGCAGCTCCGCCCGGCCGGTCTCCTCGTTCTGCCGGGTGTGCCGGACCACCGCGAACGTGCTCAGCAGCGCGGCGAGCAGGGCCAGCGTCACGTACGTCTCGGCGACCACCACCGCGCCGAGTTCCGTGCCGGCGATGGGGCCGTTGAACGCGCGGGCGACCAGGCTGGACGCCGACGTGGTGGCGTACCCGACCCGGGACGCCTCGTCCGGGTAGAACTCCTTGACGCTCCCGGCGAGGGCGTAGCCGAGCAGGGGCGTGCCGAGCACCCAGACGGCGAGCCGGACCCGGTCGCGGCGCAGCACGAGCCGGGCGAGCCGCCCGGTGCCGGTGAACGCGCTCATCGGGTGCCCGCCTGCCGCTCGGCGCCGGCCCGGTGACCGTTGGCGGCGATGGCCGCGCGCTCGTCGCCGTAGTGGCGCAGGAACAGTTCCTCCAGGGTGGGCGGGGCGCTGGTCAGGGCCCGGACGCCGAAGCGGACGAGGTGCCCGAGCAGCTCGTCGAGGTGGGCGGGCTCGATCTCCAGGTGGATGCGCCCGTCGACCTCCCGCACCTCGTGGACGCCCGGCAGGGCCGCCAGGCCGGTCGCCGGCCGCGCGGTCTCGACCGTGACCGCCGTACGCGTCAGGTGGCGCAGCTCGGCGAGGGTGCCGGACTCGACGGACCGACCCTCGCGGATGATGCTGACCCGGTCGCAGAGCGCCTCGACCTCGGCCAGCACGTGGCTGGAGAGCAGCACGGTGGCGCCGTCGCGCTTGAGCTGGCGAACCTCGTCCTGGAACACGGCCTCCATCAGCGGGTCCAGCCCGGACGTCGGCTCGTCGAGCACGTAGAGCTCGACGTCGGACGCGAAGGCCGCGACGATCGCGACCTTCTGCCGGTTGCCCTTGGAGTAGGTGCGGCACTTGCGCGTCGGGTCGAGGTCGAAGCGCTCCAGCAGGGCGTCGCGGCGGCGCCGGTCGAGCCCGCCGCGCAGCTTGCCGAACAGGTCGATCGCCTCGCCCCCGGAGAGGTTCGGCCACAGGTTCACGTCGCCCGGCACGTACGCCAGCCGGCGGTGCAGGGCGACCGCCTCCCGCCACGGGTCGGCGTCGAACACCCGCACGTCGCCCGCGTCGCGGCGCAGCAGGCCGAGCAGGATCCGGATGGTGGTGGACTTGCCGGAGCCGTTGGGGCCGAGGAAGCCGTGCACCTCCCCCGCCTCGACCCGCAGGTCCAGTTCGTCGAGCGCCCGGACGCTGCCGAACGTCTTGACGAGGTTGTCGATGGAGATGACGGGCATGACCCCTCCTGCCGCTGGCGGTGCCGACCGTCCCCACTGTACTGACCGATGGTCAGCCGAATCAACGGTGGTGTCACCCACCGGTCAGACGCGGCTAGGCTTGCCGGCATGACCGTCGAGGCACCCGACGACACGCGCACCCGGATCCTGCGCGCGGCGCTCGACCTGTTCGCCGAGCACGGCTACCAGCGCACCCCGCTGCGCCAGATCGGCGAGCGGCTGCGGCTGACCAAGGCCGCGATCCTCTACCACTTTCCCACCAAGGAGCACCTGCTCACGGCCCTGGTCGAGCCGCTGGTCGCCGACCTGGAGGCACTGCTGGACGCGGCCGAGGCGGGGCCGCCCGAGCGGGCGCGTCGGGCGGTGCTGGAGGGCTGGGTGGACACCATGCTGACCCACCGCCGCCCGCTCGGCATGCTCTTCCACGACATCGCCCTGATCACGCGCGGCGACACGTTCAACCGGCTGATGCGGATCGCGATGCGGGCCAACGACCTCATCGCCGGGCCCGACGCCGGGCGGCGGGAGCGGGTCCGGGCGGTGCAGGCGGTCGCCATGTGCAGCGACCCCGTCGTCTTCTTCGCCGACGTGCCCGACGAGGTGCTGCGGGCGGACATGCTCGACGGCGTGCACCGCCTGCTGGACGGCGCGCCGCCCGGGGACCAACCGGGCGCGGCCGGGGACGGTGGCGGCGCGGCGAGCGGCCGACGCCGGCCCGGCCGGCCGCGGGCGATGAGCCCGGAGCAGGTCAAGGCGGCGCGGCGGATGCACGCCGCCGGCAGCCACTCGGCGGACGAGATCGCCGCCGCGCTGGGGGTCTCGCGGGCCACCGTCTACCGCCACCTGGACCCGGTCGTCGAATAATGAGACACGTTACGAGACGGTTCTGAGACGCGGCAGGAGTCTGCCGACCGGTCAGCCGTCGTGCCACATCGGGGCGCCGCGGCGCAGGGTCCGCGCCGCGATGTCGGGGGCGGACAACACGTCGACCAGCCTGCGGGCTGCGGCCGCCGCAGGTGCCCCCAGCGTCGGGTGGCCGACCACCGCGTGGCACGCCTGCAAGCCGATCTCGGCCAGCTCCCGTCGGCCCAGCTCCATCCGCCGCCCGCGGGCCCGCCGCTCGGCGAGCACGGCCCGGAGCCGGTCGCGCACCTCCGCCCGCTCGTCGACGACGCGCCGCAGCACCGCCACCGACCAGCACCATGCCTGCACGAGCAGCAGCGGATCGGTGCGGTCGTCGGAGTCGTCGGGGCAGTCGGCCAGGAGCAGCTGCTCGTGGCAGAGGGCGAGGGCCGCGCCGGTGTCCCCGTCCCCGTCGAGCATGATCCGGGCCAGCATTCCCGCGCCGAGGGGCGTCGACCGGCCCGCGCCGTCGTCGTCGCTCTCCACCGCGACCAGCCGCTCCAGGTGCTCCCGAGCCGCGTCGACGTCGCCCTCCGCGTAGCGGACGGCCGCCAGGAACTCCCGGGTGGCGGACAGGGGCTCGCCCGCCTGCTCCTCCCCACGCAGCAGCTCGTCGGCGGCGGCCCGCAGCTCGGCCAGCGGCGCGGCGGCGGCAACCAGCTCGGACACCCGCCGACGCTGCGCCGCCGCCGGCGTCGCACCCGTGCGCGCGAGCGGTGCCGGCATGGGCGCCAACAGCTCCCCCAGCCGGCTCCACTCCCCGGCGGCGGCGCCCACCAGCAGCGCCTTGCGCAGCGCGGCCAGCGTGAGGTCGTCGGCCGGCCCGACGTTCGCCGCGCGGGCCCGCGTGACGGCGGCGAACACGCCGAGCGCCTCCGGCCAGAACCCCGCCCGGGCCAGCTCGACGCCGAATGCCTCGCGCGGCCGGCCGCCCCGCCGCCCCGCCAGCGAGCCCGCCGCCAGCCGGCTCTGCAGGCGGCCGTGCCGGAACCGGTACGCCCCGGCGCCGTGCCGCAACAGGCCGACCGTCTCGGCGTGGCCGAGGAACGCCAGCAGCCGGTGCGGCAGGCGGCCGCCTGCCGCCAGGACCACCCGGGCCAGGCAGAACCGGACCCACGCGCCGTCCCCGCGCGTGTGCACCCACCAGCCCAGCCCCGCGCCGAGCCCGGCGTAGCCGAGGGCCTGCGGCGAGGGCAGCCGGGGCAGCAGGCCGGTCACCCACAGCAGCGCGGAGCCGGCCAGCACACCGACGAACCCGGCGGCGACGCTCGGCACCACCGACGCGATCGTCGCCGCGCGGTCGGCCCGGACGGTCTCGACCACGCCGGTGGCCCCGAGTTCCGCGGCCGGGGCGGCGACGTCTATCCGCAGCGCGGACCGGACCGCGACGAGGGCGAACCAGGCGGCGCCGAGCACGACCGCGGCGCGCAGCTCGACCGGCCATCCGGTCAGCCCGGGCAGCCGGCCCGTCGCGGCGGCCAGCTCGGGCGGCGGGGTGAACAGCCACAGCACGAACCAGGTCAGGAACCCCCAGAACGCTCCCCGGAGCAGCCCGTCGAGCACCCCCTCGCGGAGCGCGCCCCGGCCGCCGACGAACACCACCCGGGTGGGCCGGCTGCCCGGGTCGCGGGCGCCACCGCCCAGCGCGGCGGCCGGCACGGCCACCGCGGCGGCCGCCACCCCCAGGTCGGCGGGATGGTCGGCGAGGGCGGTGAGCAGCTCGCGGGTGCCCGGGTCGGCGACCATCCCGGCCACCGACCGGAGGGCCTCCCCGGCGAGGGCGAGGGCCAGCCACACCGCCAGCCCGGTACGCAGGCCGCCGACGACGGCCCAGAACAACCGGGGCAGCGCGGCCGGCAGCTGCCACCAGCGGAACTCGCGGACGCCGAGCGATTCCAGGTGCGCGGCCACGAAGGTCAGGTAGCGCCGGGCCCGCTCCGGTTCCCACCGGCGCAGCCCCTGGGCGCCCCGGCGCGACCGCAGCGCGGCGTCGACCGCCCGGGACAGCAGCTCGTCCTCCACGGCGCCCCGCCCCCGGCTGGCCGCCAGCGGCACGAGGTCGCGGGGGTCGGTGCCGGGCTGGTCGAACGCACTGCGGGCCATCGCCACCATCAACGGCGTGGCCAGCGCCCCGCTCAGCTCCGCGTCGCCGTCGATGCGCGCCGCGACGGTCGACCAGTTGCCGGCCTGGTGCAGGGGCGCGGCGTCGACCAGGTACTCCGCCACCTCGTCCGGCACCAGCGGCTCGATCACCACCACCGCGGCGCCGCGCACCCTCTCGCCCTGGTCGAGGTACCTCTCGTACACCGACGTCCGGCAGGTCAGGACGAAGCGCTGCGTGGGCAACTCGTTGAGTTTCTCGAGGCAGGCGGTCACCCGCTCCTCGGGCACCTCGTCCAGGCCGTCGAGCACGGGCACGACGAGGTCCGTCTCGACCAGGTCCCGCAGCACCGCCACGCGACGGGGATGGCGGGGTGCGAGCTGCGTGTACCGCCGGGCGAGGCGGTCCACCAGCCAGTCACGGAACGTCTCCACGGTCGGGTCCCACGACGCGACGGGCAGCAGCACCGGCACGGGCGCCTCGGGGTCCCGGTGCGGCGGCAGCTCACGCGCCATCCGCAGGGCGATGACCGACTTACCGGATCCGGCCGGTCCCAGCACCAGCAACCGCCCGGACGGGATGCTCCGGTAGCGGCTCCACAGTGTCCCGTGGCGGCCGGACAGGTCCATCGGACCGGCCTCGCTGGACCGGCCGATGGCCCGCCAGGACGGCAGGAGCCGCTCGGCGGCGGTACGCCAGGTCACCGGGAGCGGGTACGGCTCGTCGACCGCCCGCAGCAGCGCCTCGTCACCCGGCTCGCGCCGGACCAGTTCGAAGAGTTCGTCCGCGGCCGCCCGGCGGTGGACCGCCGCCGCTGCCGAGCCGGCCTGCCGGTTGGTGAGGACCTGGTCCAGCACGACGTAGACGGCGATGACACCGGCGATCACGCCCCAGGCCCAGTTGACCTTCTCGAAGTCGTACCGCAACCAGACCCAGGCGGTCCCGGCCGCCGCGACGACGGCCACGAGGACGAGCAGGGCCCATGTCCACCCCCGACGCTGCACCGCCTGATTGTGATCGTCCACCGGCCGCGCGGGCGGCCCGGGGTCGGGTGTCGACGCACACCGCCGACGGCGGCCCCGGCCGTCAGGCGGCCAGCGTCGCGTAGCGGCCGGCGCGCTCCAGCAGGTCGTCGTGGGTGCCGGACTCGACGATACGGCCGTGGTCGAGCACGGCGATCCGTTCCGCGTCCCGCACGGTGGAGAGCCGGTGGGCGATGGTGATGGTGGTGCGGCCCCGGGCCACCTCGTCGAACGCCCGCTGCACCGCGCGTTCGGTCTCGGTGTCCAGCGCGCTGGTGGCCTCGTCGAGGATCAGGATGCGCGGGTCGCGCAGCAGCGTGCGGGCGATGGCGAGGCGCTGCTTCTCGCCGCCGGAAAAGCGGTGCCCCCGCGAGCCGACGACCGTGTCGTACCCGTCGGGCAGGCCGGCGATCAGGTCGTGGATCCGGGCGGCGCGGGCGGCGCCCTCGATCTCGGCGTCGGTGGCGTCCGGGCGGGCGTAGCGCAGGTTCTCCCGCACGGTGGTGTGCAGCAGGTAGGTCTCCTGGCTGACCACGCCGACGATCGCCGCCAGGTCCGCCAGGCGCAGGTCGCGCAGGTCGACGCCGTCGACACTGATCCGGCCGCTCGTCGGGTCGTGCAGCCGGCTGACCAGCGCGGCCAGGGTGCTCTTGCCGGAGCCGGTCTCGCCGACCAGGGCGAGGCCGGTGCCGGCCGGCACGTCGAGGGTGATCCCGGCGACCGCGGCGGTGTCGCTGCCCGGGTAGCTGAAGGTGACGTCGGTGAACCGCAGGTCGCCCCGGACCCGGCGCGGGTCGACGTCGACCGGCTCGGCGGGGTCGTCGACCTCGACCGGCAGGTCCAGGTACTCGAAGATCCGGGCGAACAGCGCCAGCGAGGCGGTCACCGAGACGCCCACGTTGAGCAGGCCCATCAGCGGCCGGAACAGCCCGCCCTGCAACGCGGTGAAGGCGACCAGGGTGCCGATGCTGAGCGTGCCGGCGGCGCCGGGCAGGCCGGTGCTGAGGTAGATGACCGCCGGGATGGCGGCGAAGACGACGCTCATCGAGGCCATCCGCCAGCGGCCGGCGAGTTCGGAGCGCAGCTCAAGGTCGACCAGGCGGGCCGACGAGGCGGTGAAGCGCGCGGCCAGCGCCGGGCCGGTGCCGAGGGTCTTCGCCAGGTGTACGCCGCTGACCGACAGCCCCTCCTCGACGGTGACGTTGAGGTCGGCGAGTTCGCGCTGGCGTCGCGCGGTGATCTCGCGGCGCAGGTGGGCGACCCGGCGGGTCAGCCAGACGGCCGGCGGCAGCACGACGAGGGAGACCAGCGAGAGCCGCCAGGAGAGCGCGACCATCGCCGCCGCGGTGGCCACCACGGTGGTCAGGTTGGACGCGATCGAGGTGGCGGTGGAGGTGACCACGCTCTGCATGCCGCCGATGTCGTTGGTGATCCGCGACTGCACCTCGCCGGTGCGGGTGCGGGTGAAGAACGCCAGCGACTGCCGTTGCAGGTGGGTGAAGACGTCGGTGCGCAGCCGGTGCATGACCTGCTGCCCGACCCGGGTGGAGATCCAGGTCTGGAGGACGCCGAGCACCGAGGTCACCGCGGCGACCGCGACCATGCCGGCCACCAGCCAGCCGAGCAGCGCCAGGTCGCGCTCCGGCAGGGCCCGGTCGATCACGGCGCGGAGCAGGAAGGGGGAGGCCATGGCGAGCACCGAGGACACCACGATGATCGCGGTGACCGTGGCGAGCGCGCCCCGGTGCCGGGCGAACAGCCGGCCGATGCGCCGCAGCGACACCTGGCGGGCCTGTGCCTTCTCGGCGGCGCTGACCTTGCGGGGGCCGCGGTCGCGGCCGGAGGGGTGGGGTTCCAAGGGGTACTTCCTCACGTCGGGGATGCTGAGGTTACCTCAACATGAGGGAACAACAGCTCCTCCTGCTACCGTATTCCCGTGACCGGAGACACCGACGATGCCGGGGACGGCCTCGCCGAGGCGTTCTGGGCGGTGACCCGGCGGCTTCGGCACCGCACCCGGGAGGCGCTCGCGCCCTGGGACGTCACGCCCGGCCAGTCCCGGGCGCTCGGCGTGCTCATCCGGCACGGCGCGCTGCGGCCCGGCGCGCTCGCCGAGCACCTCCGCATCGCCCCGCGCTCGGCCACCGAGGTCGTCGACAACCTGGAGGCGCGCGGCCTCGTGCGACGCCGACCCGACCCCGCGGACCGGCGCGCCACCCTGGTCGCCCCGACCGAGGAGGGCACGCGGGCCGGCAAGGCCATCCACGCCGCCCGCCGGGCCGCCGCCGAGGACCTCTTCGGTGGCCTCACGCCGGCCGACCGGGCACAGCTCGCCCGCATCCTGCGTACGCTGCGCGACTGACCGGCCGCCGACGGGGCCGGCACCGCCCCGCGGGCCGGCCCGGGCCACGTGCCGGGGGTTTGGCCCGCCCGGGGTCGGGTAGCCCAGCCGCCCGTCCTGGCGACGGGACCGGGCCCCTGCGAGCGGGTGGTCCGCCACCTGCGACGCCGACGGGAGTGGTGACGGTGGGTCCGGTTCCCCCGAAAGCCGGTGACCGCTGACGATGTGCGGCATCAGTGGCGAGGCGAGGTTCGACGGGTCGACGCCCGACGCCGACGCGGTGACCCGGATGACCGAGGCGATGCGGTCCCGGGGCCCCGACGGCGAGGGCCTGTGGAACGACGGCTGGGTGACCCTCGGGCACCGCCGCCTCACCATCATCGACCTCTCCGAGGCGGGCGGCCAGCCGATGGTGCGCGAGGACCTCGGGTTGGGGCTGGTCTTCAACGGCTGCGTCTACAACTACCCGCAACTGCGCGACGAACTTCGGGAGGCCGGGCACACCTTCCACTCCACCAGCGACACCGAGGTGATCCTGGCGGCGTACGCGCAGTGGGGCGAACGCTTCGTCGACCACCTGGTCGGCATGTTCGCCGTGGTCCTCGTGGACCGGCAGCGGCGGCGGCTGGTGCTGGCCCGCGACCGGCTCGGCATCAAGCCGCTGTACCTGGCCGAGTCCCCCGGCCGGCTGCGGTTCGCCTCCACCCTGCCCGCGCTGCTGCGCGCCGGCGACGTGGACACCACGATCGACCCGGTGGCGCTGCACCACTACCTGTCCTGGCACTCGATCGTGCCGGCGCCCCGCACCGTGCTACGCGGCGTGCGCAAGCTCCCCCCGGCCACCGTACGGGTCGTGGAGGCCGACGGGCGCAGCCGCGAGCACGTCTACTGGCGGCCCGACTACGCCCGGGACCCCGCCCACGGCGGGATGGACGCGCGGGACTGGCGGGCCGCGATCGGCGGCGCGCTGCGCACGGCGGTTCGACGGCGGCTCGTCGCCGACGTCCCGGTCGGCGTGCTGCTCTCCGGCGGCCTGGACTCCAGCATGATCGTGGCGCTGCTGGCCGAGGCCGGGCAGCACCACCTCCAGACGTTCAGCATCGGCTTCGACAGCCGCGGCGGCGAGGTCGGCGACGAGTTCCACTACTCCGACCTCGTCGCCCGCGCCTTCGACACCGACCACCACCGCATCCGGCTCGCCGACGACGACCTGGTCCCGGCGGTACGCCGGACCGTCCACGCGATGACCGAGCCGATGGGCAGCCACGACGTGGTCGCCTTCCACCTGCTGTCCGAGCAGGTCGCGCGGCACGTCAAGGTGGCCCAGTCCGGGCAGGGCGCCGACGAGGTCTTCGCCGGCTACGGCTACCACCAGCCCCTCGCCCGGGTGCCCCGCGACGGCGCGGCAGACGCCTTCGCCGACGCGTTCTTCGACCGGGACCACGCCGAACTGTGCCGGGTGGTCAGCCCCGCGTACGCCTGCGACCGCGACGCCAGCCGCGAACTGCTCGCCGCCGACCTGGCGGCGAGCGGGGCGGACACCGCGCTGGACGCCGTGCTGCGCCTGGACACCCACCTGATGCTCCCCGACGACCCGGTGAAGCGGGTGGACAGCATGAGCATGGCGTGGGGGCTGGAGGTGCGCACGCCCTTCCTCGACCAGGATCTGGTCGCCCTCGCGGCGGCCTGCCCGCCCGAGCACAAGGTGGCCGGCGGCGGCAAGGGCGTGCTGAAGGAGATCGCCCGGGAGGTGCTGCCGGCCGAGGTGGTCGACCGGCCGAAGGGCTACTTCCCCGTGCCGGCGCTGCGCAACGTCGACGGCCCCGTGCGGCAGCTCGTCACCGAGGCCCTCGCCGCCCCCGCCGCCAGGGAGCGCGGCCTGTTCCGCCGTGAGTACCTCGACGAGCTGCTCGCGGTGCCGGACCGGGCGCAGGCCGCCGCCGGCAGCAACAAGCTGTGGCAGCTCGGCCTGCTGGAGCTGTGGCTCCAGTCCCACGACATCCGCTGACCGGCACGGCCCCGGCCCGCCTCGGCCCACACCCTGCGCCGCCGGTGCCGCGTGGCGGGGGCGGCACCCGGGGTCGGGCGGCTTCAGCAGGCGAGGGTCTCGGCGGCCAGGTGGTCCAGGACGGCCCGTACGTCGTTGCCGGTGCGGGCCATCACCCGGCGCTGCCGAGTGGCGCCGTTGCCGTCCCGGCGCACCCGGGCCACCTGGTCGCGTACGTGGTCGAGGTCGCCGTGGCGCGCCAGGGCGGGCGCGACGGTGGCGACGAGTTCGTCGACCAGGTCCCAGGCGGGGCGGGCGTCGCCGGAGCGCAGGTCGATCAGGTCGCCCTCCAGTCCGTCGTGGGCGGCCCGCCAGTGCGCGGCGGAGACCAGGCAGTCCCGGATCCGGGGGGCGGGAACACCGGCGCGGACGTCGTCGGCCAGCGTCGCGACGAGCGCCCGGACCAGGCCGGCGACGAGCACCGTGTCGTCCACGCCCGGGCAGACGTCGCCCACCCGGATCTCGACCGTGGGGTACGCGGTGGAGGGGCGGGCGTACCAGTAGACCATCGCGGCGTC
Source organism: Micromonospora sp. NPDC047730 (assembly GCF_043204765.1). NCBI lineage: Bacteria > Bacillati > Actinomycetota > Actinomycetes > Micromonosporales > Micromonosporaceae > Micromonospora > Micromonospora sp. NPDC047730. The sequence goes on from NZ_JBIDCU010000011.1 coordinate 215,662, forward strand.
GAGCATGATCCCGGCGCGGATCAGGTCGTCCACGGTCGCGTCGTAGTCGGCGGCCGACTCGAAGTGCGGGGTCGGCCCGATGCTGGGCCAGCGTTCCAGCTGCATCGAGCGCCAGCTGGCGTGCCCGGTGTCGCGGCCGTCGTGCAGCGGCGAGTTGGCGGTGACCGCCTGCACCACCGGCAGCCACGGGCGCAGGTGGTTGCACACCTGGACGGCCAGTTCGCGGTCGGGCAGCCCGACGTGGACGTGGCAGCCGCAGACCGCCGGATCGTGCGCGACCGGGCCGAAGCGGCGGGACATGGCGTGGTAGCGAGGTTTGTCCGGTACCGTCCGGTGCGGCTCGTGCACGGGGGTGGCACCGACCGCGACGAGCCGGGCCCCGGCGGCACGGGCCGCGTCGGCGGCCGAACGGCGCAGCGCCACCAGGTGGGCGCGCAGCTCGGTCAGGTCGGCGGTGACCGGCGTGACCATCTCCACCATGCTGTGCCGGAACTCCTGGCGGCTCTGGTCCCGGGCCGTCCCGGACAGGGCGGCGAGCACCCGGTCGGCGACCGGAAGACTCTCCCCCGTCCGGGGATCGAGCAGCAGGTACTCCTCCTCGACCCCGAGGGTGAGGGCGGCCAGGTCGGGCACCGCGGTGGTGACTGCCGGGCGGTACGTCATGGGCCGTCGAGCGTCCGTTCGTCGGGCGGCGCGCCGGGGCGCCGCGCTGCCGGGAGACCCGCGTTCCCGGCCCCGGGAGCGAGCAAACGCCGGGCACCGCCGCCCGGCCGTCCGGCGGTGCCCGGGGACCGCCGGCGGCCCGCTGCACGCTCCGGCGGCCCCGCAGCGCTGTCCCGGCGGCCCGCAGCACGGCCCGGCGGCCGGGCGGCCCCGCAGCGCTGTCCCGGCGGCCCGCAGCACGGCCCGGCGGCCCGGCGGCCCCGCAGCGCAGCCCCGGCCGCCCGCAGCGCGCTGGCGAGCCGGGGCGACCGCCGTCGGGCGGCGCTATACGCCGGATCGTGCCGCGACCGCCCGCGCGGCCAGGAAGGCGCGTTCGGCCGCGTTGTCCGTCCGCTCCGCAGCCGTCCGGTACGCCTCGGCCGCCTCCCCCGCCCGGCCCAGCCGGCGCAACAGGTCGGCCCGGACGGCGTGGAACGCGTGGTAGCCGGCCAGGTCGAGGCGGTCGACGGCGGCCAGCGCCACCGCCGGCCCGGCCACCTCGGCCAGCGCGACGGCCCGGTTCAGCGCCACCACCGGCCCGGGGGCACACGCGGTGAGCTGGTCGTACAGCATGAGGATCTGGGCCCAGTCGGTGCCGGCGGCGCTGGGCGCGTCGCTGTGCACGGCGGCGATCGCGGCCTGGATCTGGTACGGACCGGGCCGGTCGCGGCGCAGGCACCGGCGGACCAGGGCCTGCCCCTCCGCGACGAGCCCGGCGTCCCACCGGCGGCGGTCCTGCTCGCCCAGCGGGACCAGCACGCCGTCGGCGGTGGTGCGGGCGGGGCGGCGCGCCTCGGTGAGCAGCATCAGCGCCAGCAGCCCCAGCGCCTCCGGCTCGTCCGGCATCAACTCCACCAGCAGCCGGCCCAGCCGGATCGCCTCGGCGCACAGGTCGTCGCGGACCAGCCGGTCGCCGGAGCTGGCGGTGTGCCCCTCGGTGAAGATCAGGTAGAGCACGGCCAGCACGGCGGAGAGCCGGTCCGGCAGGTCGGCGTCCCCCGGCACCCGGTACGGGATGCGGGCGTCGCGGATCTTGGCCTTGGCCCGGACGATCCGCTGGGCCATCGTCGCCTCCGGAACCAGGAAGGCCCGGGCGATCTCGGCGGTGCCCATCCCGCCGAGCAGCCGCAGGGTCAGCGCGACCCGGGCCGCCTGGCCCAACGCCGGGTGGCAGCAGGTGAAGATCAGGCGGAGCCGGTCGTCGCGCACGGGTCCCTCCCCGGCCGGCACGTCGCGGGTGTGCAGCAGGACGGCCTGGGCGTGCCGGTCGGCCCGCGACGCCTCCCGCCGCAGCCGGTCGATCGCCCGGTTCCGGGCGGTCGTGATGATCCAGCCGGCCGGGCTGGGCGGCGGCCCCGTCTCGGGCCACCGCGCCACCGCCACCGTGAATGCCTCCTGCACCGCCTCCTCGGCGAGGTCGAGGTCGCCGAGGAGGCGGACCAGGACGGCGACCGCACGGCCGTACTCCGCGCGGAACGCCGCCTCCACGTCCGACACGCTCAGTCCTCGCCCTGGAAGGGGCGCACCTCGATCGGCAGGGTGGTGGCCAGCGCGTACCGGCGGCCCCACGCCAGCGCGGCGTCCAGGTCGGGCGCCCGGATGACGGTGAAGCCGCCGAGGTACTCCTTGCCCTCGGCGAACGGCCCGTCGGTGACCAGCACGTCGCCGTCGGACGGCCGCAGCACGGTCGCCGTGTCCGGCGCGTGCAGCCCCTGGCCGAAGACCCAGCACCCGGACGCCTCCAGCTCCTCGCGGATCGCGCCCAGCTCGCGCATCACCCCGGCCAGGAACTCCGGGGCCACCAGTTCCTCGCCGCCGGGCTGGTAGATGCTGAGCAGGTACTGCTTCATGGCTTCTCCTCGTGTCGACGGCCGGCGCCACCGCCGGCCTCTCATCCTCCACACGAACGAGGCGAGCCCGGATCGACAACCCGCGCGCGAGATCCGGCGACCGGACCAGCTCGCCGACGCTGGTCCGCGCCCGCGGGCCGACGAGCGCCATCGGCCCGCCGTGCGGGTCGGACGTCCCGCCGGCCCGCCGTCAGCCCGGCTCGCCCGTCAGCAACGCGGCCACGGCGTCGGCGGCCGCCGGATGCGTGGCCAGCAGGGCGGTCAGCCCCGGCGGGGTGGCGGGCGTGGCGGCAGCCTCCTCGCGCCACCCGCCGTCGCAGCCGAGCAGGGCGGCGACGGCGTCGACGGCCTGCGGGTGGCCGGACAGCAGGGTGGCCACCGGGCCGGACGCGACGGCGGGGACCGCCGGCGCCGGCGGGGACGCCGACGCCGACCACGGCGGCACCCAGGCGTCCAGCGCAGGCAGCGACGCGGGGAAGGTACGGCCCGCCTCCCGCACCAGCAGCGGCACCAGTTCCGGGCCGTGGTCGCGCAGGGTGGTGATCAGCGTGGGCAGCCAGGGCAGCAGGACCGGATCGGGCAGCCGGGCGAACGCGGACGACATCACCTCCACGACGAACGGGGCGAGCCCCGGCACCGACTCCAGGGCCTGCACGAAGCCGCTGAGGTACTGCGGGAAGGCGGGCACCACCAGCGGGTTGCCGAGCAGGTCGGCGCACCGCCGGCGCAGCTCGGCCAGGGACAGCAGGCCGAGCTGGTGCCGGGCGACCCAGAGCAGCGCGACCTTGGCCGGCGCCTCCGGGTGGGACTGCGCGACGGCGAGTTCGAGCTGGGACCGGTCGCAGCCCAGGGAAAGCGCCAGGCTCTCCATGCCGAACAGGAAGCCGAGCATGGCGCCGACCTGCCGGACCCCGCTCCCCTCGTCGACGAACGCCGTGGGCAGCAGCGTGCAGTAGTGGGCGTACCCGGTGGTCACGAACGCCTCGCACCAGGCCGGCAGCGGCCCGGTGGCGCGATGGTGGGCCAGCAGCCGCCGGATCCGGCGCAGCACCTCGGGGGCGTCGTCGACGGTGCGTTCGGCGGCGAGCAGTTCCACCGCCCGGTTGCCCAGCTCGTCGACCAGGCGCGGGCTGTCGAGCAGTCGTACGGCGTCCTCGACGGCCTCCAGCGCGACCGAGGCCGTGGCGTCCGGGCCCCGGACGGCGCGCCGCAGCCGCTGCTCCAGCACCTGCTCGACGGTGACGCCCTCGTAGCCCAGCTCGATCAGCGCCCGCTGGTGGCGGCCGAGGGCCAGGTCCCAGCTCTCCTGGATCGAGCGGTGCCCCAACCGGCGCTCGCCCATGATGGGTCGTACCGCGTCGGGGGGCAGCAGGTGTCGCAGCCGCCAGAGCAGGTCGGAGCAGGGCGCCAGCCCGGGGTCGGCGTGCAGGTCCAGCAGCGCCCGCTGGACCGGGCGCTTCTCCAGGTCCAGCCCGAGCGGGGCGAGCCGGTCGTGGACGTCGCGGGCGAGCGGCGGAAGGGCCTCGTAGCCCACCTGGCCGATCCGGTCGCCGCCGAACAGGATCTCGCAGAGCCGGCGGACGTCCCGGCGCCCCGGGACGACGTCCTTCTCGATGCAGGTGACCGCCGCGTCGGCGAAGTCGTACGGCGTGGGGCGGGCCCGGTTGCGCAGGCCGGCGAGGAGGATCGAGGTCTCGAAGACGGCGATGGCGTCGGCGGTGCTGGCCAGGTAGCCGTTGCGCCGGGCCAGCCGGACGATGTCGACGCACCAGCCCCGCAGCTCCGCCTCGTCGAGGCCCTGCACCGCCGGTGGCCGCCCGAGGTAGCCGGAGAGCCGGTCGGCGACCGGGGCGGCGGGCACCGGGACCGGTGCGGCGCGGCGGCGCCCGGCGCGGGTGCGGGTGCCGCGCTGCCCCTCCAGTTGGAACGGCGACAGCCCGGACCGGGCGACCGCCTTCGTCCAGGTCGCCGCGGCGATCGACACCGACCCGGCCGCGAGCCCGAACTGCGCCTCGATGGCGGAGTGGCTGGAGGGGATCAAGCCGTAGTGCCACCGGGTGCCGGTACGTGGGCTGATCTCGAACGGGACGTCGGAACGCAGGCCGAACTGCTCGACCCGGCTGGCGGCGTGGAACGCCCCGCAGACGTGCAGGCACTCCGCCGGATCCGCACCCGAACTGGCCAGGTGCTCCCGGATCCGGGTCCACATGTGGCGTTCCCGGTCCTCGTCGCGGTCGCGCCGGTCCGCCCCGGCCGGGCGCAGCCGCCGGAACAGGCTGCCGATCAGCAGCATCACCTGCCGGTAGGTGTCGTGGTCGGCGTCGGCGAGCGGCTGCTCGACGTACTGGTCCCACCACTCCGACCAGTGCCGCACCTTGCCGTGGTGCAGCAGGTACGCCTCGAGTTCCGCGAAGCGGGGCCGCAGGTCCCCGATCTCGACCCCGACGGCGTCCCCGTGCAGGGCCGCCTCCTCCTCCGCCGGCGCGGTCGGCTCGACGTCCCCGCCCGCCGGGGCATCGTCGGCGGTGCCGGGTGGGCGGGGCAGCCACTGGAAGACGTGGTCGGTGGAGCGGTCCACCAGGACCAGCTCGACCCCGGGCGTCTCCAGCGCGTACGCGATGGCCTGGTATTCGGCGCTGGCCTCGGTGATCGGCGCGACCACGCTGAGCGGCCCCCAGTCGGCCGGGAAGCCCTCCAGCTCGGAGGCGAACGCCTGCACCGCCACCGGGAGGCGGCAGTTGCGCAGCTCGCCCAGCAGCGGCTGGAGGTCCTCGCAGAGCTCCAGGTAGATCACCTTCGGCTGCTTGGCGCGCAGCCGCCGGACCATGGCCAGCGCGGACGCCGGCGAGTGGTGGCAGACCGGGAAGATCTCCAGTTCCTCGCCGAGGGCACGGTCGACGTCGTCGACCATGCCGGCGAGGATGTCGGCGACGGCGCCCGGACTGTCGGCGAAGGCGGTGGCGGCGGCGGTGAGCTGCTGGCGCAGCTCACCGAACGGCCCGGCCTCGGTGGGCGCGGTCACGACAGGGAGGCGATGGCCTGGCGGCCGCCGTCGAGGAAGCCCTCCCAGGGGCCGCCGTCCTGCTTGGCGCGCGGTTCCACCACCCCGTGCAGGTACTTGTTGAGGATCGCCAGGTCCTCCGGGCTGCGCCGGGCCAGGGAGCCGACCAGCGACCCGGCCAGCGTCGCGGCGCGCAGGGTGCGGTCGCCGAAGAACTGGCTGTGCAGGATGGCGTCCTCCAGGACGCCGATCTGCTCGGCGGTGGACAGCGCCGACTCCAGCTTCTCGTCGTCGCTGGTCGCCGAGGAGGCCGCGGCACGCAGGTCGGCGAAGCTCTGCAACAGGATGTCCAGCAGGGTGGGCGGCACGTCGAGCGTGATCTGGTGCCGGCGCAGCAGCTCCTCGGTGCGGAAGCGGACGATCTCCGCCTCGCTGCGCTTGTTGGTCACCACGGGGATCCGGACGAAGTTGAACCGCCGCTTGAGCGCGGACGAGAGGTCGTTCACGCCCCGGTCCCGGCTGTTCGCGGTGGCGATGATCGAGAAGCCGGGCTTGGCGAAGACGATGTTGTCGCGGTCCAGCTCCGGAATGGAGACGTACTTCTCCGACAGGATCGAGATCAGCGCGTCCTGCACGTCGCTGGTGGAGCGGGTCAACTCCTCGAACCGGCCGACCACGCCCTGCTCCATCGCCGTCATGATCGGCGACGGGATCATCGACTCCCGGGACTGCCCCCTGGCGATCACCATCGACACGTTCCACGAGTACTTGATGTGGTCCTCGGTGGTGCCGGCGGTGCCCTGCACCACCAGGGTCGAGTTGCGGCAGACCGCGGCGGCCAGCAGCTCGGCGAGCCAGCTCTTGCCGGTGCCCGGGTCGCCGATCAGCAGCAGGCCCCGGTCCGACGCCAGGGTCACGATGCTCCGTTCGACGAACGTACGGTCGCCGAACCACTTCTGCGGGATCTCCCGGTCGAGCCCGTCGGCCCGCTCCGAGCCGAGGACGAACAGTCGGACCATCCGCGGGCTCAGCCGCCACGAGAACGGCTTCGGGTCGGTGTCGACCGACTCCAGGTAGTCGAGTTCCTCGGCGTACTTGACCTCGGCGGGGGCACGCAGCATCTCGGACATGAGGGGTTCGTTCTCCTAGGTGAGGAAGCTCTTGAGCTCGAAGACGAGTTTGCGGATGTGGCCGGAGATCACCGGCGTGCCCAGGTCCTTGAAGCGTTGCCGGAACCAGGGGTTGACGCTCTGCTGGCCCGAGCTGTTGACCGAGCCGACCGGGATGAACCGCACCCCGGAGCGGTGCACCGCCTCGATGCCGTCGAACAGCGGCTGGGAGCGGTTGAACTCGTAGAAGTCCGAGATCCACACCATGACCGTGTTCCTCGGCTCGACGATCTTGGGGCGGGCCAGCGCCATCGCGACCGGGCCGTCGTTGCCGCCGCCCAGGTTGGTGCGCAGCAGCACCTCGAACGGGTCGTGCACCCACGGCGTCAGGTCCAGCGCCCGCGTGTCGTACGCGATCAGGTGCACGTCCGCCTTGGGCAGCCCGGCGAAGATCGAGGCGAGGATGGTGCAGTTGACCATCGAGTCGACCATAGAGCCCGACTGGTCCACCACCACGATCAGCCGGGCCGGCGTGACCCGGCGGGCCGTCTGCCGGTAGTAGAGCTTGTCGACGTAGAGGCGCTCGTCCTCCGGGCTCCAGTTGGTCAGGTTCTGCCAGATGGTGCGGTCGAGGTCGAGGTTGCGGTACACCCGCTTCGGCGGCACGGACCGGTCGACGACACCGACGCTGGTCTGCGCGACCTGGGTACGCAGCACCTCCGCGACCTCGTCGACGAAGCGGCGGATGAGCGCCTTGGCGTTGGCCAAAGCCACGCCGGAGAGGTTGGCCTTGTCCCGCAGGAGCTGCTCGATCAGCGACATGCTCGGCGTCAGCCGGCTGGCCAGCGCCGGGTCGGCCAGCACCTCCCGCAGGTGCATCCGGCGGACCAGGTCGCCCTCCAGGCCGGCGAGCACCCCGCCGAGGCCGTCGGTGCCGCCCTGCCGGCGCAGCCCCCCGGGCTCCAGGCCGAGCGCCTGCTCGAACCAGCCCGCGTCGGACTGCCACCGGGCCAGTTGACCGGCGTCGACCGCCCCGTGGCCGGTGGCGAACACGTTGAGCAGCAGCTTCGACACCAGCGCGGCGCGGCGCACCTCCGCGGCGCCCGGCCCGGTCGCCGGCCCGTCACCGCCCGATCCCGCACCGCCCGACCCGGCGTCGGCGCCGGACCCGAGGTCGACACCCGATCCGCTGTCGACGCCCGACCCGGTATCGGCGCCGGACCCGAGGTCGACACCCGATCCGCTGTCGACGCCCGACCCGGTATCGGCGCCGGACCCGAGGTCGACGCCCGACCCGGTGCCCGTCGTGGCGCTCGATCCGGTGCCCGTTGTGGCGCTCGATCCGGTGTCGGCGCCGGCCCCGGCGTCCGTGGTGGCGGCGGGGTCGGGCGGGGTGGGCCCACCGCCCGGCGGCGCGCCCGCGCCCGCGTCCTGCTCCGGTTGGAGCAGGCCGCGCAGCTCGGCGGCGAGGGCCGGGAAGCGCTGGACGACGGTGTCCACCGACACCGCCGGGTCCAGCAGGGCGGCCGGCAGGCCGAGGTCGTCGACGACCGCCATGCTGGCCGACTCCAGGGCGGGCTGCTCGTCGGGGTCGAAGAGCCGGGCGAGCAGGCGCCAGTAGAGCACCTGGCGCCGGTTGGCGTCGGCGTGGTCCGCGGGGGCGAGGGAGTCGGTCATCGGCGCAGCAACCGTCCCGCGCGCTCGCGCAGCACCGCCACGGCGTCGCCCGCCTTGGCGTCGGCCTTGGCGGCCTTCGGGTCGGTGACTCCGCACGCCCAGTCGCCGGCGTGCGCGCCGACCGGCTTGCGCTTGACGGTGGCCTGCACCGCCAGCGGCTGGAGCAGCCACCGGCCGTCGTCCCACCGGACCAGGCCGAGGCACGCCGACGAGGCCGCGACCAGGTCGGGCGTGAGCGGGCCGCAGGAGGGCAGCCGGTCGACCGCGACGGCGAGCGGGTGGCCGTCGAGCTCGACGGTGAGCGCGCCGTCGTCGTCGCGCACGGTGTAGCCCTCCAGCAGGACGGGCTCGGCGATCCCGACCGGGTGCCGGTCCAGCGGCGCCGGCGCCGCCGCGACCGCCGCCGGCAGCAGGACCCGCGCGGTGGCGAACGGGTCGGCTGCCTCGCCGGGTCGCGCCCGGTCGTCACGCCAGATCAGATCGGCGCCGCGCAGCGGAAGGCCGCTGACCGTCAGGCCCCGTCGTTCGGCCAGCGCGGCCAACAGCACGGGGTGGGCGTCCAGCAGGCGCCACAGCGCCGGCCCGACGATCGTCTCCACCTTGACCGCCCCGACGGCGGCGCGGACCAGGCGGGGCGTCCCACCATCGGCCGGCTCGAGGATGCCGTGCACCTGTGCCTGCACGGCGGTGTCGTGCTCGTGCACGTCGACACCGAGCACGAGGAGCCGCCCGGACACCTCCTCGACGGCCGGCGGGGCGGCCACGGCCGCCGCGTCCTGGGCGAGCAGCAGGCCCCGCGCCCACAGGTCGGCCCAGCGCCGGACCGGCGGATGCGCCATCGTGGCGACCGGCGCGCAGGCCCGCAGCTCGGCGGCCAGGCCGTCGAGCAGCACCGCCAGCCGACGCAGGCCCGGCTCGGCGAGCGCGGCCTCGATCGGCGTCGCGGCCGCGGCGACGAGCTCGTGGTCGACGCCGCCCCACCCCACGAGCGCCAGCTCGTGCAGCCACGCGCGGACGCCGGCGAGCGGCGGCGGCGCGTCCGCAGCGGGCCCGGGCGGGCCCGGCGCCCAGGGGGCGCGCGCCCGGCCCAGGGCGGTGTCGAGCTGCCCGAGCAGCGCGTCGTGGGCCGCGCCGAGCAGCGCGCACCGGGCACCGGCGAGGGCGACGAGATGGTCCTCGGTCACCGAACCGGCGGTCACCTTGCCGACCGCCTCGGCCACCAGGTCGCCGAGCGGGGTGGGGGCGAGCGCTCCGGCCAGCGCGGCCAGCGCCGCCGCGTCCTCCTCGTCGACCCGGGCGAACCCGCGAACCAGGGCGCCGTCGAGACCGGCGACGAGGTCGAGGGCGTCGGTCAGACCGGTCGGTGCGCCGTCGCGCAGGACGGCGAGCTGCGTGCCGAGCATCAGCGGCCCGCCCCGGTGGCCGGGAACCAGTGCAGCTCGGGCAGGGGTGCCGTGCTGCCGGGGAGTTCCAGATAGGACAGGTGGCGCAGGAAGCGGCTGAACACGACCGCGGCGGGCGTCGGCTCGTGCCGCGCGTCCAGGGCGGCGGTCAGGTCCGCTCCGCTGCTCGCCCCGTCGCCGACCTCGACCCGCAGGTAGCGGGCGACCCGGTCGACGCCGTACTGGAGGACGGCCTCGTCCACGAGGGCGTGCAGGTGCTTGCACAGGGCACCGCGCAGCCCGCCACAGGGGCGGTTGTTGTTGGTGCTGCAGTGGTAGGCGTGGGTGCCGGCCCCGATCGAGGACACGTAGACCCGCTCGACGTCCGACCCGGAGGACACCACGCCCTGCAACCGCCCGTCGGCCAGCTCCACGAAGGGCACCTTGGCCAGCTTGCGGGGCCGTGCGGGCGGCACCACCCGCACGGTGCTGCGCCGTCTCCACGCGGCCAGTTCCGCGTCCGCCACTGTCCGAACCTCCCGTCCGCCGCCGCGCGGCGCCGCCGTGACCACGCCGACACCGGATGGACCCGGCGCCGCCGTCACGACGAGGATCATGGACCACGGGTGCGACATCGTCGCCGGGGGCCGGCGGCCCCAGGGGCGACGACCGCCGGCGCGGGGTGGCGCGGTTGGTCGCGGTCAGGGCAGCCCGGGCGTACGACCTGGGGTCGCGTCTCCGACACCGACCCGCGTTCATCAGGTCTCGCCTAATTAAGTTGAAGTTGATATAAATGACGGGTGCACGCCTTCGATGTGCTCGGCGACCCGGTGCGGCGCCGCATCCTCGAACTGCTCACCGACGGTGAGATGACCGCCGGTGGGCTGTGCGACGTGATCCGGCGCGAGTTCGGGATCTCCCAGCCCGCCGTCTCGCAGCACCTCAAGGTGTTGCGGGACAACGGCTTCGCCACCGTGCGCGCGGAGGGGACCCGACGGCTCTACGCCGTCGACCCCCGGCCCCTGCGGGAGGTCGACCAGTGGCTCGACCACTTCCGTCGGTTCTGGACGCCGCCCCTGCAGGCCCTCGCGACCGAGCTCGCCCGGGGCATGCGCGAACGGCGGCTACGCGGGCGGCCCGGCGACGCGCCCGACGACGACGGCGACCGCTGAGGGCGCCCCGGAGAAACGTGCGGCGTTCTGTCGGAGCCGTCGGGCAGACTCTCCGGCATGTCGCCGCGATCCGTCGCCGCCCTCGTCGCCGCCACGCAGGCCGGCGAGAGGGTCCGCTACCTGCACTTCTGGGGCCACCGGCCGCGCCGCGACGGCGGCGTCGGGCCCGGCTGCCTGAGCCAGTGGTGGCCGGCCCCGTTCCGCGACGGCGGCCGGACGTATGCCACCGCCGAGCACTGGATGATGTGGCACAAGGCGATGCTGTTCGGCGACGCGGACGTCGCCGCTGAGGTCCTGGCGGCCGGGCACCCGCACCGCGCCAAGTCGCTCGGCCGCCGCGTGCGCGGTTTCGACGAGGCGACCTGGGCGGCCCGGCGCTACGACATCGTGGTGGCGGGCAGCGTCGCCAAGTTCGGCCAGCACGACGACCTGCGGGCGTTCCTGCTGGCCACCGGCGAGCGGGTGCTCGTGGAGGCCAGCCCGGTGGACCGCGTCTGGGGCATCGGGCTGGCCGCCGACGATCCGCGCGCGGAGGATCCGCAGGCGTGGCAGGGCGCGAACCTGCTCGGCTTCGCCCTGATGGACGCCCGCGACGCCCTCCGCGCGGGCGGTTCGTGACCGCGGGACCGCTGCCGGGCGGCTCCGGAGCGGGGCGGGTAACGTCCTGCGGCATGACGGCCGCCGCATACTCCCACTGCTCCTTCTGCGGCATGGCCTACCCGGCGGCGGCCGGGTGGCCGCGGGTCTGCGCGGCCTGCGGCGAGACCGTCTGGCGCAACCCGCTGCCCGTCGCGGTGGCGGTGCTGCCGGTCCGCACGGACGCGGGCCTCGGCGTGGTCGTCGTCCGCCGGGACATCGAGCCGGCACGCGGCCTGCTCGCGCTGCCGGGGGGCTTCATCGAGTACGGCGAGGAGTGGCAGGAGGCCCTGGTCCGAGAGCTGTGGGAGGAGACCGGCCTGCGCGCCGACGCCGCCGACGCCCGCCTCTTCGCGGTGCACAGCGCCCCGGCCGGCGGCACGATGATGGTCTTCGGGGAGCTGCCCGAGCAGCGGGCCGAGGCGCTGCCGCCCTCGGCACCCACCGAGGAGGCCACCGAGTGGCTGGTGCTCACCGAGCCGACGGAGTTGGCCTTCTCCACCCACACCCGGGTGCTCGCCGACTTCCTCGCGCAGCGGGCGGCCTGACCCGGGCCGGCACCGCGTTGCCTGCCCCGGTCGGCACCGCACTGCCCTGACCCAGGCCCGGCACCGGCGCGCGGCCTGACCGGGCCCCGTACCGTCCGGCGCCGGTTCGGTCGGGCTCGGGGTGTGGCCGGTCAGACCGCGAGGTAGCGGGCGGGCACCGCGTCGGTGAGCCAGACCCCGTTGGCGCTGCGGTAGAAGGCGTGCCCGTCGCGGGCCATCCCCGCCGCGTCCACCGTCAGGATCACCACGTCTCCCCGCCGGCGGGCGCCCACCTGCCGGGCGGTCGCCACGTCCGGTGACAGGTGGACGTGGTGCCGGCCGCCCCGGTGCAGACCGGTCGCCCGGATGGAGTCGAGGGCGACGCTGCTGGTGCCGTGGTAGAGCCGCGCCGGCGGCGGACACGGCGTGAGCCCCAGGTCGACCGGGATGGAGTGCCCCTGGTTGGCCCGGATCCGCTCGACGCCGTCGGGGCCGCGTTCGACGGCGAAACGCTGCTTGTCGTTGCCGGCGACGACGGCGTCGAGGTCGACGCGGCCGACCCGCAGCGCGGTGAGCAGGTCGTCGACCGGCACCCAGCCGGCCCCGTCGGGCACGAGGCCGAACCGGGCGGGCTGGTGCCGCAACGCCAGGGACATCCGCTTGCTCAGCCCCACCATCGCCCGATGATCCACCCCCGAAGTCTGCCTTCCGGAGCGTGATCCGCGCCAGGCGATTGGGCGGGCAGGCCGGCGGTCAGGCGGCGGGCCGGTCGGCGGTCGGGCGGCGACGGCGGGCCGGGTCGGTGAGCGCCGGCGGGCGCCAGACGCCGTCCGGGGCGTACAGGTCGGTGCCGGGTGGGACGATCTCGTCGATCCGGTCGAGCGTGGCGTCGTCGAGGGTCAGCGCGGCGCTGGCGAGCAGCCCGTCGAGCTGCTCCATCGTCCGCGGCCCGAGGATCGCCGAGGTGACCCCGGGGTGGGCCACGGTGAACGCCACGGCCAGCTCGGGCAGCGAGCAGCCGACGTCCCCGGCCAGCTCGACCAGCCGCTCGACCGCCTGGTACTTGGCGGCGTTGCCGGGGATCGACGGGTCGAACCGGGCCGGAGTGAGCGCGGGTCGGCCGGCGGCCAGGTCGACGGGGCGGCCGTGGCGGTAGCGGCCGGACAGGAAGCCCGAGGCGAGCGGGCTCCAGACGAGCACCCCCATGCCGTACCGCTGGCAGACCGGGAGCACGTCGGCCTCGATGCCCCGGGCCAGGATCGAGTACGGCGGCTGCTCGGTGCGGAACCGGCCGAGGCCGCGCCGCTCGGCGACGTGCTGCGCCTCGACGATCTCCTCGGCCGGGAACGTGGAGCAGCCGAACGCCCGGATCGTGCCGGCCCGGACGAGGTCGCTCAGGACGCCGAGGGTCTCCTCGATGTCCGTGGTGTGGTCGGGGCGGTGCACCTGGTAGAGGTCGATCCAGTCGGTGTCGAGCCGGCGGAGGCTGTCCTCGACGGCCCGCAGGATCCAGCGTCGCGAGTTGCCGCCCCGGTTGCGCCCCTCCCCCATCGGGAAGTGCACCTTGGTGGCGAGCACGACGTCGTCCCGGCGGCCTCGCAGCGCCCGGCCGACGATGCGTTCGCTCTCGCCGGCCGAGTACATGTCGGCGGTGTCGACCAGGTTGACGCCGCGGTCGAGGGCGGCGTGGATGATCCGGACGCAGTCGTCGTGGTCGGGATTGCCGACCGCGCCGAACATCATCGTGCCGAGGGCGTGGACGCTCACCTCGATGCCGGTGCCGCCCAGGACGCGGTAACGCATGCTCGTGCTCCTCGTGTCGCCGCGCCCGGCGTGGGTCCGCCGGGCGTCCGGGCCACGCTAGGAATTCGAGTGCGCTGGAAGTCAACACGGGAGCCACCCGGACCGCCGGTCGGTCTCCGGTGCGCCGCGCCGCCGACGTCGGTCCGCCGGCCGGCGGACCGTACGGCCACGGCGGGGCGGCCGGTCAGCGGGGCAGGCCGTCGTCGGCCGCCGGGGAACGGGCGAGGTAGCCGCTGGCCTGCAGGTCGAACAGCTCCCGGTAGAGGCCGTCGGCCGACATCAACTCGTCGTGGGTGCCCTGCTGGACGAGCCGGCCCCGCTCCATCACGAAGATCTGGTCGGCGTGCCGGACGTTGGCCAGCCGGTGGGTGATCAGCACGACGGCCCGGTCGGGACGGCGACGCAGGTGTTGGAAGAGCGCGTGCTCGGCCCGCGCGTCCAGGGCGGCCGACGGCTCGTCGCAGATCAACAGGGCGGCGTGCCGGTAGAGGCCCCGCGCGGCGACGAGCCGCTGCCACTGCCCGCCGGAGAGGTCCTGTCCGTCCTTGAACTCGCGGTCGAGCAGGGTGTCGTACCCGAAGGGCAGGCCCGCGATCATGTCGTGCGCGGCCGCCGCCCGCGCGGCGTCGTGCACGCTGGGCCCCGGCCGCTCGGGCGCCCGGTCGTGCCGGCCGATGCGGATGTTCTGCCGGGCGGTGAACGGGAACTTCCACCAGTCCTGCGTCATCACCGCCACGTGTCCGCCCGTGGCCCGCGGATCCAGCTCGCGGGCGTCGACCCCGTCCCAGCGGACCGCGCCGCCGGTCGGCCGGTAGAGCCCGGCGATGAGCTTGGCCAGGGTCGTCTTGCCGGAGCCGTTCTCGCCAACCAGGGCGACCACCTGGCCGCGCCGCACGGTGAGGCTGACCTCGTCGACGGCCGGCCGCTCGGTGTCCGGGTAGCGCAGGCTGACGCGGTCCAACTCGACCGCGTCGAACCCGTCCACCGCCCGCCCGCCGCCGGCCGGGACCCGCGCCCCGGCCCGGTCGAGGAAGTCGCGGTAGTCCTGGTAGTAGAGGGCGTCCTCGTAGAGCGAGTTCGTGGCGAGGACCGCGACGTTGAGGCTCGTGCGGGCGGACTGGAGGGCGAACAGTGCGGTCGCGGCGGCGGCGAGCGCGACCATGCCGTTCAGCAGCAGCGCGGCGAGGACCGCGTAGACGCCGAAGGTGGCGAGGCCCGCGGCGGTCGCGCCGGCCACCCGGGTGGTGGTCTGCGCCCGGACGAGCCGCAGGTGGGCGCGGGTCTCGACGGTCATCATGGCGCGGTACTCGGCGAGCAGGAAGTCGCGCATCTGGTAGGACCGGACCTCGGCGGCCGTGTGCCGGTTGGCCATCAGCTGGGCCAGCATCCGCATCCGCCGCTGCCGGGTGATCCTGGCCAGCATGGCCAGATACTGCCGGCGGGCGATCCGGACGGCGGTGGCCGCCTGCGGCACCGCCGCGAGGAGCAGGCAGGGCAGCAGCACCGGCTGGATCACCGTCACCGCCACCGCGGTGGCGAGCATCCCCACCACCCCGGTGACCAGGTTGACGGTGTGGTCGACGATGTAGGCCGCCTCGCCCATGCCCCGGTCCCGGGCCCGGTCCATCTCCTCGGCGAACCCGGCGTCGTCGAACGCGGCCAGGTCGACCGCCGTGGTGGCCTCGAAGAGCCGCAGCTCGACCTCGTAGTTGATCTGGGGCGTCAGCCGGGCCTGCGCCCAGCCGGCCGCGATCGTCAGCCCGCCCCGCGCCGCCACGGCCGCCGCCGCCAGGGTCAGCGCCGGCAGCGCGGCGCGGACGCGGTCCGGGGTGGGCCCGGCGGTGAACAGCTCGCGCAGGACGCTGGTCGTGGCGAGCAGCCCGAAGGTGGTCATCACCCCGGCGGCGACGTTCAGGCCGATCGAGGCGACGGTGTCCCGGCGGCTGGTGGACCAGGCCAGCGCGACCGCCTCCCGGACCAGCCGGGGCAGTCGGCGGGCGACCGCCCAGAAGCTGGTGTGGGCGAACTCCCGCGCGTGGTGCATCCAGTCCGCGTCCTCCAGCTCCGGCAGCAGCGCGGTGGCGGAGGCGTCGTCGGGGTGGTCGTCCTCCCCGGACGGCTGGCGCTGGCGGGTCATCGACTCCACGGACGCTCCTCGGGCGGCGGGGCTGACCGGATGCCCCCGCCGGGCGGGGTGGCCGTGACGCGTCCGACCGGCGAGGACCGCCCGAGACTACTGGCTGCGATCGCACGATGTCTCCACGTGTTCGGCGTGTCGAACGAGCGTGCTAACGGCGTGTCGCGGGGCCGGCCCGCGCCACCGCCCGGCTGGTCCGGCGACGCCCGGCCCCTACGGTCGGCCCCGGGTGCCCGCGACCACGCACGCCGGCCCGGCCACCGCCGGAGGTGACCGGGCCGGCATGGATCAGGCCGCGGCGCCCGGGCCGCTGACGGCGGCCGTGATCTCCACCTCGATCAACGCGCCCGGCAGGAAGAGGCGGTTCACCTCCACCGTCGTGCTGGCGGGCGGGGGCGTGGCGGTGAAGAGCCGACGCCGGACCGAGGCGTACCCGGGCAGGTCGCCGAGGTCGGTCAGGAACGTCCGGATGTGCAGCACGTCCGCCAGTCCCGCGCCGTGGGCCGACAGCACGCCGCCGACGATCTCGAAGATCCGTTCGGACTGCGCGACGATGTCGCCCGGCCCGACCAGGTGGCCGGCGTCGTCGACGGCGACCTGGCCGGCGAGCACCAGCAGGGCGCCGCCGGGCAGGTCGAGGCGGGCCACGTGGGCGAACCGGTCGCCGAACGGCGCCGCGACGGCGGGCGGGTTGTCGAGGGTGAGGTTCAAGAGCGCTCCAGGCTGACGAGGGTGGCGATGTCGGTGGTCGGGTCGGGGGCGGCGTCGAGCACGGTGCGGGTCGCCCGGACCAGCGGGGCCGCGGTGGCGCCGAGCGCGGCACGGGCCAGGTCGAGGTCCTTGCGGGCGAGGGCGACCGGGAAGTCGGCGTCGCGGGCGGCGGCCCGCCCGAGCACGCCGCCGAGCGGACCGCCGGCCAGCGCGTCGAGGGCCGCGGCCGGGTCGACGCCGACGGCGCGGGCGACCGCGAGGGTGTCGGCCAGCCCGCCGAGGGCCACGAGCAGCGCCGTGTTGAGCACGAGCTTCAGCGCGGCCCCGCTGCCGGTGCCGCCGCAGTGGCGTACGGCGCCGAGCGCCGCCAGGACGGGGGCGACCCGGGCGACGGCGGCGTCAGTGCCGCCGGCGAGCACCCGCAGCCGGCCGGCGCGGGCGGCGGCCACGCTCCCGCCCACCGGGGCGTCGACGAGGTCGACGATGGCGGGCAGCCGCGTCGCCAGGTCGTGCACGGCGGCCGGGCCGATGGTGGACATCTCGACCAGGCAGGCGCCCGGTGGCAGGGCCGGGACGGCCCCGTCCGGCCCGAACAGCACCGCCTCGACGGCGGCGGCGTCGGTGAGCATCGTGATGGCGACCTCGGCGTCGTGGGCGGCCCCGGCCGGCGTCCGGGCCACGTCCGCGCCGGCCTGCCCGAGCGGGGCGGCGCGGGCGGCGGTGCGGTTCCACACCGTCACCTGGTGGCCGGCGTCGAGCAGGCGCAGGGCGATCGACGCCCCCATCCGCCCGGTGCCGAGTACGGCGATCTTCGTCATGCGGGAAACCGTAGGCAGCGCGCTGCCATGCGACCAACGAATCTTTCCGATGGCCGCCATGCGGGTGGTGCATGGGTTCGCGTACGCTCGCGGGATGCAGCCGCTGGCCCTGGAGGTGTTCCGGACGGTGGCCCGGCACGGCTCGATCACGGCCGCCGCCCGCGAGCTGCGCTACACGCAGTCGGCGGTCTCCCGGCAGGTCGCCGCGCTGGAGGCCGACCTCGGCGTGGCGCTGTTCGACCGCCTTCCGCGCGGCGTCGCGCTGACCGAGCCGGGGCGGTGCCTGCTGCCGCACGCCGACGCGGTGCTGGAGCGGCTGGCCACCGCGCACCGGGACCTCAACGCGCTGCGCGGGCTGGGTGGCGGCCGGCTGCGGGTGGGCGCGTTCCCGACCGCGATGGCGGCCCTCGTGCCGCGCGCGCTGGCCGGATTCCGGGAGGCACACCCGCGGGTGGCCCTGTCGGTGGTGGAGGGGCGGACGCCGGACCTGCTGGAGCTGCTGCTCGCCGGCGACGCCGACGTCGCCGTGGTGAGCGCGCCGCCCGACCGCCCGCTGGACCCCGGGCGCTTCGACCTGCACCACCTGCTCGACGAGCGCCTGCTGGTCGCGGTCGCCCGGCAGCACCGGCTGGCCCGGCGCCGCACGGTGCGCCTGGCGGAGCTGGCCGACGACCCGTTCGTCGCCGGGTCGCCCGGCGGCGAGGACCCGTTGATGCGCGCCACCATGCCGCCCGACTTCCGGCCCCGGGTGGACATCGTCGCCGCCGACTGGACCGGCAAGCTGGGCTGCGTGGCGGCCGGTCTCGGGGTCGCGCTGGTGCCGGCGCTGGCGGTCCGGGCCGCCCCTGCCGACCTGGCCCTGCTGCGCCTGCACGCCGACGACGCGCCGGCCCGCCGGGTGTACGCGGCCACCGCCGCCGGGCGGCACCACCCGCCCGCGGTCGCCCGCCTGCTCGCCGGCCTGGCCGGGGAGGCCCGCCGGCTTTGAACGAAACACCGGGCCCGTCGCCCGGGGCGCCGGGCGGATATCCTCCACCGGGTGAACGCGGGCCGGCAGACCGAGCGCACGCTGATCGCCTCGAACAAGAAGGCGCGGCACGACTACACGATCCTGAAGACCTACGAGGCGGGCATCGTGCTGGCCGGCACGGAGGTCAAGTCGCTGCGCGAGGGCCGGGCGTCGCTGGTCGACGCGTTCGCCCAGGAACACGACGGCGAGCTCATGCTGCACGGCCTGCACATCGCCGAGTACGGCTTCGGCAGCTGGACCAACCACGCGCCCCGACGGACCCGCAAGCTGCTGCTGCGCCGGGTGGAGATCGCCCGGATCCTGGAGAAGACCCGCGAGGGCGGGCTGACCCTGGCGCCGCTGTCGATGTACTTCGCGGGCGGCTGGGCGAAGGTCGAACTCGCCCTGGCCAAGGGCCGGAAGTCGTACGACAAGCGGCAGGCGCTGGCCGCGCGGGACGCCGACCGGGAGATCGCCCGCGAGCTGGGCCGCCGCCTCAAGGGCCGCACCACCCGGCGGGGCTGACCGCCGGCCACCACCTCTTTCCTGGTTCACCGCCTGCGGTGGCGCCACGTCACGCTGCGTCGCCGCGGCGCGCCTGTCGGTGCTTGACGGGGCGTCGCCGCCCGTGGTCTGCTCGACGCGAGTCGGTAATGGCAATCGTAGTCATTATCAGTGAGCCCGAGGAGAAGCATGTCTCTCACCGTCTCCCCCGCCCTGCTCGACGCCGCCGAGCGCGGCCCCGTCGACGACACCGAGTTCATCGCCTGCGTCCGCGACTCGCTGCCGTACGCCTGGCAGACCGTCAGCCGGGTGGTCGCCGAGCTGGAGTCCACCGGCACGGACCACGCCGACAACGTGATCCCGCCGCCCGGCGACGCCGAGCGCGGCCAACTGCTGCGGGCGCTCGCCAGCGACGCCATCCGGGCCGGGCTGGAGCGGCACTTCCAGGTGAAGCTCGCGTTCCAGAACTGCCACCGGGTCGCCGCGTTCCGCCCGGCCGCCGTCGACTCCGACGCCTACCGGCGGTTCGTCTCCGCCCGGGGCCAGCTGCTCAACCAGTCCCCCGAGCTGCGCAACTGCTGACCCGCCCGGTCGCGCGACCGCGGGCGGGACGGGACGCCGTTCCGCCCGCCGGTCGACGGACCGGCCGCGGACACGCGGCCCGCGTCGGGTCAGCGGGGGCCCGGGGAGGGCGGCGCGGGCGGGGCGGCGGGACCGGGGGCCGGCAGGCGGCCGAGGCAGCGCGGGTCCGGCCGGCCCACCGGCTGCCGGGGGATCATCCAGTCCAGCGCCGTCTCCTCCACCGGCCAGCCGTACACGTCGACCCGGCTGACCGGGATCCGCCCGGGATCGGGGCAGAGCCGCTGGCCGCGTACCAGGTCGTTGGGCAGGAAGCGCACCTCGCCCCGAGCGTTGAGCACGATCGTCATCCGGTCGGTGACGGTGACCGCCTGGCCGCGTACCACCTCCCGGGCCGGGCCCGACTCGGCGCCGACCTCCACGGCGACGGCGGGCAGCAGCGGGACCCGCAGGAAGACCACCCCCATCACCAGCGGCACCACCGCCGCCACCGCGTACGCCAGGGTGCGGGTCAGCGCCGGGGCGACCGGGCGCGGCACCGGGCCGGTGAGCACCGCCGCCCCCAGCGGCGGCACGACCAGCAGCAGGGCCGTGGCCAGCTCCCCGTGCCGGGCGGCGGCCAGGACGGCCGGCGCCAGGCACGCGTAGCTCGCGGCCCCCGCGACGACGGGCAGCAGCAGGCCGGTGACCAGGAGCCGGCGGGGCCGGTCCGGGTGGCGCAGCCGGGTCCGCAGCGCCAGCAGCCAGAGGGCGAGCATCAACAGCAGCGGCAGGAACCGCAACTGCCAGGTGAGGGCCGCCAGCGCGATCGCCGCCACCAGGACCCAGCCGGGGGTACGCACGGTGCCGTAGGCGAGCAGCGAGCGTTCGGGGTCGAACCGGTCAGGCGCGCTGACCTGGAGCAGCCGGCCGAGGACGGCCAGCACCAGCACGACGAGCGGAAACGCCCACACCAGCGCGATCAGCAGGGCGCTGAGCAGCCCGAGCGGGCTGACGTACTGCACCAGCAGCAGCATCGTCGGCATGTCCTGCCGGCTGAGCCGCCACAGCCGCAGCACGAGCAGCAGCACCGGGAACGCGGGCAGCAGCGTCAGCAGCCACTGCTGCGCCTGTTGCGCCTGCTTCGTGCCCGGGCGGCGGTCCGGACGCCCGACGGCGGCCGGCTCGGAGACGGCAGCGCCCATCTCTCCCACGGCCACTGCCGCACCTCCACCTTCTCCTCGGGCTCCGGCTGCCGGCCGACCGCCACCTGCTGCGGGTTGCTGTACTGCTGCTCCGAGGCCAGATAGCGGTCGAACGCCGCCTTCCACCGGTCGCCGTCCGGGCCCTTCGCCGACTGGTAGAGGGAGAGGTTGACGAGGTCCCGCATCGCCGGGTTGGGCCCCGTGTTCACCCCCCACTTCTCCGCCGCGTCCGCGCCGATGTCCCAGTGCCGCAACTCCGTACGCCGCAGCAGCTTCGTCGCCGGCGGCAGCTCGCCGGGCGGACGCGGGCCCACGAAGCCGGCCAGGATCGCCGCGTCGGTGGTGACGGCGTCGACCTCGCCGTCGTAGAGCGCCTGGACGCACTGGCTGATCCGGTTGCGACCGATCGGGTTCGCGCCCGCCTCGCGCAGGCGCTGCTCCGAGGTGGACGTCCCCAGCGTGCAGACCTTCGCCTTGTCGAGGTCCCGCAGGCTGGCGACCTGCCGGCGGTCGGACGCCCGCGTCAGCACCGACTGCTCGGTCTCCAGGTAGGGGAAGGAGAAGACCACGCCCTGGTCCCGGCGCTCCTCGGTGATGCTGTAGGAGGCGATGACCAGGTCGACCGTGACGAAGCTGCCGTCGGTGTCGCGGGCCTGCCGTCGGGCCCGGTCCTCGCTCTCGATCGGCAGCAGCGTCACCTCCGGCGCGTCGAAGCCCAGGTCCTCGGCGATCATGTAGGCGATGTCGATGTCGAAGCCCTCGAACGCGCCGTTCTCCAGTTTCTGCGCCACCCCGGGCTGGTCGTCCTTCACCCCGATGAGCAGCCTGTCGCGGTTGGTCAGCCCGGCCCGCTCGCGCAGCTCGTCCCAGGTGGGCGGGCCGCTGGCGACGATCACCCGCACCGCGGCGACCGCGACCACCACCAGCAGGAGCAGCAGCGCCGCCAGGCGCACCTGCCGGGACCGCGACACGCCACCGGACGCCGCCGCCACGGCCGGCAGCCCCGGCGAGTCGCCGCCGGTCTCCTTGTCCTGACCCAACTCGGCCTCCCGGTCGCCGCCCGCGCGAGCCCTCCATTGTGGTCCACGCCGCACCGCCGCGACAGTACGGAAAGCGACCGACACCGCCCGTGTCGACGCCCCGGGTGATGCGTGCCGCCTCTCGCGAACGCCAGGGCCAGCCGCCCAGGAGGCGGCAATCGCGAGGGCAGAGGGGGCCAACTCATCGCATCTGCCGGATGGTTAGGATGGGCCGGTGACGACGTTCCGCATCGGCGAGGCGGCCGAGCTGCTCGGGGTCAGCGCCGACACCGTGCGCCGGTGGGTGGACGCCGGCCGGCTCACCGCCGGCCGCGACGAGCACGGGCACCGGGTGATCGACGGGGTCGACCTCGCCGCGTTCGCGCGTGGGCAGGCCGCCGACCCCGACGAGCGGTCGGACTCCTCCTCGGCCCGCAACCGGCTGCGCGGCATCGTGGTCAACGTCGTCAAGGACACCGTCATGGCGCAGGTCGACATCCAGGCCGGGCCGTTCCGGATCGTCTCGCTGATGAGCCGGGAGGCCGTCGACGAGCTGGACCTGCGGGTCGGCTCGCTGGCCGTCGCGGTGATCAAGTCGACCACGGTGGTGGTGGAACGGGCCACCACCCCGGCCAGCAGCAAGGGAAGGCAGACATCGTGACGGCGACACCTCGGCCACGGCCCGGACGCCCGGGCCGGCGCTGGCTGCGTACGGTGGCGGCGGTGCTCGCCCTCGCGGGCCTGGCGGGCTGCGGCGGCGAGGGCTCGGCCGCCGGGGGCCCGGCCGGCGGCACGGGCGTCGGCGGCACGGTGACGGTGTTCGCCGCGGCCTCGCTGACCGAGTCGTTCACCCGGCTCGGCCGGGACTTCGAGGCGGCCCACCCGGGCACCACCGTGGTCTTCAACTTCGCCGGCAGCTCGGCGCTGGCCGCCCAGATCAACCAGGGCGCGCCCGCCGACGTGTTCGCCTCGGCGGCGACGCGGAACATGGCCACGGTCACCGAGGCCGGCAACGCCGACGGCGACCCCGCCGTCTTCGCCCGCAACCAGCTCGTCGTCGCCGTGCCGAAGGGCAACCCGCGCGGCGTGACCGGGCTGGCCGACCTGACCCGCCCCGGGCTGACCGTCGCGCTCTGCGCCGAGCAGGTGCCCTGCGGCGCGGCGGCGCGCACGGCGCTCGACGCCGCCTCGGTCAGCCTCACCCCGGTCACCCTGGAGCAGGACGTCCGGGGCGCGCTGTCGAAGGTGCGCCTCGGCGAGGTCGACGCGGCCCTCGTCTACCGCACGGACGCGCTGGCCGCCGCGGCCGACGTGACCGCCGTCGAGTTCCCCGAGTCCGCCCGCGCCGTCAACGACTACCCGATCGTGGCGCTGCGGGACGCGCCCAACCGGGACGGCGGGCGGGCCTTCGTCGCGTACGTCCGCTCGGAGCGAGGGCGGACGGTGCTCACCGAGGCCGGCTTCCAGGCGCCGTGAGGCGGACCGACGGCGTGCGGCGACGGCGGGGCACCGGGGTGCCGGTCGCGTTGCTGCTGCCGGCCGTGCTCGGCCTGGCGTTCCTCGTCCTGCCCCTGGTCGGGCTGCTGGCCCGTACGCCGTGGGCCACCCTGCCGCAGCGGCTCACCGAGCCGGGCGTGCTCACCGCGCTGCGGCTGTCCCTGCTGACCGCCACCCTCGCCACCCTGCTCTGCCTGCTGCTCGGGGTGCCGCTGGCGTGGCTGCTGGCCCGCGTCGAGTTTCCCGGCCGCCGCCTGGTACGCGCCCTCGTCACCGTGCCGCTGGTGCTGCCGCCCGTGGTCGGCGGGGTGGCGCTGCTGCTGGTCTTCGGCCGGCGGGGGCTGCTCGGCGGCTGGCTCGACGCGACCTTCGGGATCACCCTGCCGTTCACCACCGCCGGCGTCGTGCTGGCCGAGGCGTTCGTCGCGATGCCGTTCCTCGTCATCGCCGTCGAGGGCGCGCTGCGCGGCGCGGACCGCCGGTACGAGGAGGCGGCGGCGACCCTCGGCGCGGGCCGGTGGACGACGTTCACCCACGTCACCCTGCCCCTGGTGGCCCCCGGCCTGGCGGCCGGGGCGGTGCTGTGCTGGGCCCGGGCGCTCGGCGAGTTCGGCGCCACCATCACCTTCGCGGGCAACTATCCCGGCCGGACGCAGACCATGCCGCTGGCGGTCTACCTGGCGCTGGAGACGGACGTGCAGGCCGCCGTGGTGCTCAGCCTCGTCCTGCTCACCGTCTCGGTGGCCATCCTGGCCGGGCTGCGCGACCGCTGGATCACCAGCCCGTGAGCGCGCCCCTGCTCGACGCCCACCTCGTCGTGGACCGGGGCGGATTCCGCCTCGACGTGCCGTTGCGGGTCGCCGCCGGCGAGGTCGTCGCGCTGCTCGGCCCCAACGGCGCGGGCAAGACCACCGCGCTGCGGGCCCTCGCGGGCCTGCTCCCCCTGACCGCCGGCCACCTCACCCTCGACGGCGTCGACCTGGACCGGCCGGCACGGCGCGCCTGGACGCCGACGGAGCGCCGACCCGTCGGCGTGGTGTTCCAGGACTACCTGCTCTTCCCGCACCTCACGGCCCTGGACAACGTGGCGTTCGGGCCGCGGCGGCACGGCGCCGACCGGCGCACCGCCCGGGAGACCGCCCGCGCCTGGCTGGACCGGGTCGGCCTGGCCGAGCACGCCCACCGCCGGCCCCGGCAGCTCTCCGGCGGGCAGGCGCAGCGGGTGGCGCTGGCCCGCGCGCTCGCCGTCGCGCCGGCGCTGCTGCTGCTGGACGAGCCGCTCGCCGCCCTCGACGCACGCACCAGGCTGGACACCCGGGCCGAGCTGCACCGGCACCTCGCCGCGCACCCGGGGGCCACCCTGCTGGTGACCCACGATCCGCTGGACGCCCTGGTGCTGGCCGACCGGCTGGTGATCGTCGAGGAGGGACGGGTGGTGCAGGAGGGGGACGCCGCGACGGTCACCGCGCGGCCCCGCACCGACTACGTGGCCCGGCTGGTCGGGCTGAACCTGCACCGGGGCCGCGCCGACGGGCACCGCGTCCGGGTCGCCGACGGGCTGACCCTCACCGTCGCCGACCGGATCGTCGGGGACGCGTTCGTCGCCTTCCGGCCGTCGGCGGTGGCCCTGCACCCGTCCCGGCCGGAGGGCAGCCCGCGCAACACCTGGGCGGCGACGGTGGCCGGGGTGCAGCGGCACGGAGACAACCTGCGGGTGCGGCTCGACGGGCCGGTCGAGGTGGCAGCGGACGTCACTCCGGCCGCCGCCGCCCAGCTCCGGCTGGCTCCGGGGCAGCCGGTCTGGGCCGCCGTCAAGGCGGCGGAGACCCACGCGTACCCGGCCGTCTGACGACGCCAGCGGGACACGGCGCCGCCGCGCGTCACGGCGGCGCTGGCGTCACGGTACGGTGCCGCCAGTTGTCACGGCGCGGGGCCGCCGGCGACACGGCGCGGGGCCGCCGGCGACACGGCGCGGGGCCGCCGGCGTCAGGGCGCGGGGTCGGCGGCCAGCAGGTCGGCGTGGGCGGCGCGCAGCCGGGCGAGGTCGGGGTCGCTGCCCGGCCGGACGCGGCGGTCGAGCTCGGCCCACGCCTCGGCGAGGGCGGCGGTGACCGCGCGCAGCTCGGCGGAGTGCCGCCGGCTGCTGCGCCGGTGCGCCTCGTCGAGCCGGCGGGCCCAGCCGGCGGTCACGGCGGCGAGGCGGTCCGCGTCGGCGCGGGCCTGGGCGGCCGTGCGGGCGGCGGCGGCCGGCACGATCGCCGCGACCGGTCGGGGATCGCCGTCGCGGGTGACGACGGTGACGGCGTCGGTCAGCTCGGCCAGCGCGACGAGCTGGGTGAACCGGGTGCGCGCCTCGCGCAGCGGCACCGAACGCGGCTGGTCGGTGTGCGGGGTGAGAGCGGGGACAGCCATGGATGGATGGTCGCCGCCGGGTACGACATTTCCGCCCCTCGGCGGTCCAGGGTGGACACGGCGGGCCGAAAACTGCCGCGAGACGCCCCGTCTCGGGCGGTTACGCTGCCCGCCCGGCGCCGCGCCGCAGCCCGGTGCGGCGAAGCTGCCACCCAGGAGGATGCCGTGTCCAGCCTCGACGTCCGGACGGTCGACCTGCGGGCCATCAACTCGCTGACCAAGTACCCGTCGATCCCGACCTACCACGCCCTCGACCCCCGCGACGGCGGGCTGTTGGCGGAGTGCGTCGAGTTCACCGGGCCGGTCACCCTCACCGAGAAGATCGACGGGACGAACGCCCGGATCGTCGTGCTGCCCGACGGCGCGTACCTGATCGGCAGCCGGGAGGAGTTGCTGTACGCGCGCGGCGACCTGATCGGCAACCCGGCGCTCGGCATCGTCGACGCGCTGCGCGACGTGGCCGAGCGGCTGACCGGCGCGGCGGCCGACGACCGGGTCACCGTCTTCTACCTCGAGGTGTACGGCGGCAAGGTGACTGCCGCCTCCCGGCACTACACGGCCAGCCGCCAGGTCGGGCACCGGCTGTTCGACGTGGCGGTGCTGGACGACCCCGCGCCGATGCTCTCCTGGCCGGCCCAGCGGATCTCGGCCTGGCGCGACGGCGGCGGCCAGCGCTTCCTCGGCGAGACCGACCTCGTCGCGCGGGCCGACGCGCTGGGCCTGGCGACCGTGCCCCGCCTCGCCACCGTCGCCGCCGGGGAACTGCCGCGCGAGATCGACAAGACCCACACGTTCCTCGTCGACCACCTGCCGCGGACCACGGTGGCCCTGGACGGGCCGGCCGGCCGGTCCGAGGGGCTCGTGCTCCGCGCCGCGGACCGCTCGGTCATCGCCAAGGCGCGGTTCCAGGACTACGAGCGCACGCTGAGGCGCCGCGAAGGCCGGCGCTGACCCCGGCTCGGCGGCGCGCCCCGTACGCGCCGCCGACCCGGCCCCGCCGCAACTCGCTTGCACCGCCGGGCACGCCGGGCCACGATCCCCTGACTGATCCGGGCCGGGCGCACGCCCGGAACGTGCGACCCGGCGGGCGACGTACCAGGAGACGGGGTGGCCAACGTGCGGAGCGTCCACGAGCTGACGGTCGGGATCGACGCGCGGGCCGTGGTGCTCGTCGAGGGCAGGAGCGACCGGGTAGCGCTGGAGACCCTCGCCGCCAGGCGGGGCCGGGACCTCGACGCCGACGGCGTACGGGTGGTGTCGATGGACGGCGCGACGAACATCGGCCACTTCCTCGACCTGTTCGGCCCGTCCGGACGCGGGCTGCGGCTGGCGGGTCTCTACGACGACGCCGAGGAGGGCTTCTTCCGGCGGGGGCTGGAACGGTGCGGCCTCGGTGCCGGCCTGTCCCGGTCCGGCCTGGCGGCCCTGGGGTTCCACGCCTGCGTGGCCGACCTGGAGGACGAGCTGATCCGCGCGGTCGGCGTGGCCGGGGTGCGGAAGGTCATCGCCGCCGAGGGTGAGCTGCGCACGTTCCAGCTGTTCCAGCGGCAGCCGGCCCAGCAGGGGCGCGCCGTCGAGGCGCAGCTGCGCCGGTTCCTCGGCACCCGGTCCGGCCGCAAGAGCGCGTACGCCAAGCTGCTGGTGCGCGCGCTGGAGCCGGACCGGGTGCCCCGCTCACTCGACGCGGCGCTCGCCCACGTCTGACCGGCGGGCCCGCCACTCGGGCGCCAGCACCGACCACACCTGAAGGTCGATCCGCCCGTCCGGGCCGGGGTAGACCTCGCGCAGCGTCCCGTCGTGGCGCATGCCCAGCCGCTTGGCGGTGGCGATGCTGCGGGCGTTGCGGGCGTTGGTGCGCCACTCGACCCGGTGGATGCCCCGCTCCTCGACGGCCCAGTCGACGATCCGCTCCACCGCCCGGCTGACCAGCCCGTGACCCTCGGCGGCGGGCTCCAACCAACAGCCCGCCTCGCAGACGCCCGTCGCCGTGTCGAGCGAGACGAACAGGACCCCGCCGACCAGGGTGCCCTGTCGCCACAGGCCCCAGATGCCGCCGGCGCCGCGCGCCCACCGGTCGGCGTGGCGCTGGAGCACGGCCCGGGCGGAGTCGAGGTCGGTGGCCACGAACGCCGGCGACACCCAGGGCGCGATGTGCTCGCGGGCCCGGTCCAGGTGGGCGAGGAACTCCTCGGCCCGCCAGGGTTCGAGGGGACGCATCTCGACGTCCTCGGTCAGGGACAGGGCGAACACGTGACCTCCCATGCGACGGATACCGCCACACCCTACCGGTATACACACCGCGTATACGTGATGTGTATAGTGCCCGACATGTCGATCGGACAGACCTTCCTCGGCCTGCTGGAGGCCACCCCCCGCCACGGCTACGACATCAAACGCCTCTACGACGAGCGCTTCGGCCACGCCCGCCCGCTCGCGTACGGGCAGGTCTACGCCACCCTCTCCCGCCTGCTGCGCAGCGGCCTGGTGGAGGTGGAGGCGGTCGAGCCCGGCGAGGGCCCGGAGCGCAAGCGGTACGCGATCACCGAAGCCGGCGTCACCGATGTCGGGCAGTGGCTGGCCCGGGCGGAGAAGCCCGAGCCGTACCTGCAGAGCATCCTCTACACCAAGGTGGTGCTGGCCCTGCTGACCGGCCGTTCCGCCGCCGACCTGCTCGACGTGCAGCGCGGCGAGCACCTGCGGCTGATGCGCGAGCTGACCCGCCGCAAGCGCGACGGCGACCTCGCCGAGCAGCTGATCTGCGACCATGCTCTGTTCCACCTGGAGGCCGACCTGCGCTGGCTGGAGCTGACCGCCGCCCGTCTCGACGACCTCGCCGCGGCGGTCCGGTCGTGACCGCGCCGCTGCTGGTCGCCGAGGACCTGCACCGCTCCTTCGGCCCCACCCGGGCGCTCGACGGCGCCAGCCTGCGCGTCCACGAGGGGGAGGTGCTCGCCGTGATGGGCTCCTCGGGCTCCGGCAAGTCCACCCTGCTGCACTGCCTCGCCGGCATCGTCCGACCCGACTCCGGCCGCGTGCTCTTCGCCGGCCGTGACCTCGCGACCCTCACCGACGCCGAGCGCAGCGCGCTGCGCCGGGAGTCGTTCGGCTTCGTCTTCCAGTTCGGTCAGCTCGTGCCGGAACTGACCTGCCTGGAGAACGTGGCGCTGCCGCTGCGGCTGGACCGGGTCGGCCGCCGCGAGGCGGAGCGCCGGGCCGCCGAGTGGCTGGACCGCCTGGAGGTCGCCGAGGTGGCCGGCAAACGGCCCGGCGAGGTCTCGGGCGGGCAGGGGCAGCGGGTGGCGGTCGCCCGGGCGCTGGTCACCCGCCCCCGGGTGGTCTTCGCCGACGAGCCGACCGGCGCACTGGACTCGCTCAACGGCGAGCGGGTGATGCGGCTGCTCACCGCTGCCGCCCGGGAGACCGGCGCGGCGGTGGTGCTGGTGACGCACGAGGCGCGGGTCGCCGCGTACTCCGACCGGGAGGTGGTGGTGCGCGACGGCCGCACCCGCGACCTGGAGGTCGTGGCGTGACGCGGCTGCGCCACGGCGCGGCCGACCTGGCCATGGGCGCCCGCATGGTGCTGACCGGCGGCCGCGACGGCTGGCTGCGGGCGGTGCTGACGGCGGTCGGCGTGGGGGTCGGGGTGGCGATGCTGCTGCTCGCCGCCGCGGTGCCCGGCGCGCTGAACGCCCGCGAGGCGCGCGGCGACGCCCGCGACGACCTGCGGATGGGCGCGCCGATCCCGGCCGCCGCGAACACGCTGCTGCTCCGGCAGGTCGACACCGCGTTCCGGGGGCAGCCCGTGCGGGGCCGGATGCTGCAGGCCGAGGGGGCGGCCGCACCGGCGCCGCCGGGCGTGGCGACGCTGCCCCGCGCGGGCGAGGTCGTGGTCTCCCCCGCGCTGCGCGACCTGCTCGACTCCGCCGACGGCGCGCTGTTCGCACCCCGGCTGGGCGGGGCCCGGGTCACCGGGGTCATCGGCGACGAGGGCCTGGCCGGCCCCCGGGAGCTGGCCTTCTACCTGGGCAGCGACCGGTTGAGCGCGGACGACGACGCGATCCGGCTGGACGCGTTCGGCGGCGGGATGCCCGGCGAGGGCTTCGGCCCGGTGCTGATGGTGCTGGTGGTCGTCATCTTCGTCGTCCTGCTGCTGCCCATCGCCGTCTTCCTCGGCGCGGCGGTGCGGTTCGGCGGCGAACGCCGCGACCGGCGGCTGGCCGCGCTGCGGCTGGTGGGCGCGGACGCCGCGATGGTCCGGCGGATCGCCGCCGGGGAGGCCGCGACCGCCGCGCTGCTCGGCGTCGCGGTCGGCGGCGCGCTCTTCGCGCTCGGCCGCCAGGTGGTGCCGCTGGTCACCCTGATGGACCTCAGCGTGTACGCCGCGGACGTCCGCCCGCCGCTGCCGCTGGTCGCCGCCGTGGTGGTGGCGGTGCCGGCGCTCGCCGTCGTGGTGACCCTGGTGTCCATGCGCACCGTGCTCGTCGAGCCGCTCGGGGTGACCCGGCGCGCGACGCCGGTGCGACGCCGGCTGGCGTGGCGGCTGCTGCTGCCGGCCGCCGGGCTCGGGCTGCTGCTGGCCGGCACCGCCGGTGTCGCCCCGCTGGGCGCCGAGCAGCAGACGGCGGCCGGTGCGGTGCTGCTGCTGATCGGCGTGGTCACCCTGCTGCCCTGGTTGACGGACCTGCTGGTACGCCGGCTGCGCGGCGGTCCCGTGCCGTGGCAGCTCGCGGTGCGGCGCATCCAGCTCGACAGCGCCACCTCGGCGCGCCTGGTCAACGGCATCGCGGTCGCGGTGGCGGGCACCATCGGGCTGCAGATGCTCTTCGCCGGCGTCTCCGACCGGTTCACCGTCGCCACCGGGCAGGACACCTCCCGGGCCCAGGTGCAGGTGGAGTTCCCCGCCCGCCCCGACGCCGCCGCGGCGCTGGGCCGGCTGGCCGCCGCGCCCGGCGTGACCGGCAGCAACGCCACCCTGCGGACCGTCGTCGGGGCCGCCGGGGGCGGCACGTTGGTCGACCTGCGGGTCGGCGACTGCGCCGCGCTGGCCGAGTTCGCCCGGCTCGACGGGTGCGCCGACGGCGACGTCTTTCTGGTCCGCGACGCCACGGCGCCGCAGGCGGAGATCCGGCCGGGCGCCACCGTCACGGTGCCGGACGTCGACGGGTCGGCCTGGCAGATCCCCCGGGACACCCGGGAGGCGCCGATCCGTCCCGGCCCCGCCGGCCACGCGCAGACCAGCGTGCTGGCCACCCCCGGTGCGGTCGACGCCGCCCGGCTGGGCCCGTTGCGCGCGGACGCGTACCTGCGGCTCGCGCCCGACCGGCCGGACACGCTGGAGCACGTCCGCAACGTCGCCGCCGGCGTCGACCCGTTCGCCTCGGTGCTCACCCTGACCGGGACCACGCAGGCCACCCAGTTCGTCAACATCCGGCGCGGCCTCTACGTCGGCGCGGCGGTCACCCTGCTGCTGATCGGGGCCAGCATGCTGGTCGGCGTGCTGGAGCAGCTACGGGAGCGCCGCCGGCTGCTGGCGATGCTGGTCGCGGTCGGCACCCGGCGCGGCACGCTGAGCTGGTCGGTGCTGTGGCAGACCGCCGTGCCGGTGGTGATCGGGCTCGTCCTGGCGGTGGGCTTCGGGCTGGGTCTCGGCGCGGTGCTGCTGCGCATGGTGCGGGAGCCGGTCACGGTCGCCTGGCCGGTGCTGGGCATCTCCACCGGGCTGGGCGCGGCGGTGGTGCTGCTGGTCACCGGGCTCAGCCTGCCGGCGCTGTGGCGGCTGACCCGGCCGGACGGCATCCGCACCGAGTGAGGCCGCGAGCCGGCGTCCCGACCCGCTCAGACCGGTCGGGACGCCGGCTCGACGCGGGTGAGCAGCTCGGCCAGGTGCACGGCCCGGACGGGGGACCGGCGCCGGCGCAGCCCGGTGCGCAGCTGCCGCAGGCAGCCCGGGTTGACCGCCACCACCAGATCCACCCCGGCGGCCTCGATCTCGTCGAGCTTCGCGTCCAGGATCCGCCGCGACTCCTTCGGCCGCAGCAGCGAGTACGTGCCGGCGGCGCCGCAGCAGGTGGCCGCCGAGGGCAGCTCCACGTAGTCGGCGACCTGGCGCAGCAGCGCCCGCGGCTCGGCGAAGACGCCGAGGCCGTTGCGCAGGTGGCAGGAGTCCTGCAGGGCGACCCGGGCGCGCCGGCCGGCCACCCGCAGCTCCGCGCCGGCGGGCCGGTCGGCGAGCCAGGTGGACAGCTCGCGCACCCGGTCCCGGCCGAGCACGGAGGCGAGGTGCGCCGCGCAGCCGCCGGAGGTGGTGACGATCGTGCCCGGCAGGTCCTCGCCGAGGCGCTCGGCCAGCCGCTCGCCGCCGGCCAGGTCGCCGTTGTGCGCGTGCAGCGCGCCGCAGCAGCCCTGCGCGGTGGGGACGGCCAGCCCCGGGTCGAGCGCCCGGGCGGCCCGGCTGACCGCCGGGAACAGGCCCCGCTCGACGCAGCCCAGCATGAGCTGCGCGTCGGGCCCGCCGGCAGCACCGGGCTCGGACGGCGGGGCGGTCGGGCCGGGCTCGGGCGACGGGGCGGCGGCCGGGCCGGGCTCGGGCGACGGGGCGGCGGCCGGGCCGTGGGCGGCGCGGCGGACCAGGCCGAGCAGCCGCAGCACCCACCGCTGCTCGACCAGCAGCATCAGCGCGCGGGCCACCAGCGGCCGGCGCGGGCCGCGCCACTGGTGGACCCGCCACTGCTCCAGCAGGCTGCCGTACTCCACGCCGGCGGGGCAGACCGGTTCGCAGGCGCGGCAGCCCAGGCAGAACGAGGACTGCTCGGCGAGCGTGTCGTCGTCCGGGGGCAGGGTGCCGTCCTGCAGCGCCCGCATCAGCGTGATCCGCCCGCGCGGCGACGACGCCTCGTCGCCGGTCATCGCGTACGTGGGGCAGGCCGGCAGGCAGAACCCGCAGGAGATGCAGCGGGACAGCTGCTCCGGGTTGAACACGTCGCCTGTCACGAGCCCAGCTTTCCGGGGTTGAGGACGCCCGCCGGGTCGAAGGCGCTCTTGATCCGGCGCAGCAGGGCGAGCTGGTCGTCGCCGAGCCGGGCAGCGAGGAACGGCAGCTTCGCCGCCCCCACCCCGTGCTCGCCGGTGATGGTGCCGCCCAGGTCGAGGGCGGCGGCGAAGACGTCGGCGAAGGCCGCCTCGGCCCGGCGTACCGCGTCGTGGTCCTCGGCGGAGTCGAGGACGCAGGTGGGGTGCAGGTTGCCGTCCCCGGCGTGGCCGAAGGTGGCGATGGCGACGTCGTGCCGGACGGCGATCGCGTCGATCCGGTCGACCATCTCGGCGATGCGCGGCCGGGGCACGGTGGCGTCCTCGAGGATCGTCACCCCGCCCCGGCGGGACAGCGCCGGCAGCGCGCAGCGGCGGGCGGCCAGCAGCGCCTCGGCCTGGGCGACCTCGCGGGCGGTGGTGACCTCCACCGCGCCGGCGTCGACGCAGGCCGCGCCGATCCGGTCGAGGTGGGTGGCGACCAGGTCCGGCGGGCCGTCGTCGCCGAAGAGGAGCAACGCCCCCGCGTCGGCGCGCAGCCCCAGGTGGGCGAAGTCCTCCACCGCCGTGATGCAGGCCCGGTCGAGGAACTCCAGCGTCGCCGGCACCACGCCGGCCCGGATCACCCGGGCGACGGCCTCCCCCGCCTCGGCGAGCGTCGGGAAGTAGGCGACCCCGGTGTTGCTCGACGCGGGCGCGGGCAACAGCGCCACCGTCGCCTCGGTGATCACCGCGAGGGTGCCCTCGGACCCGGTGAGCAGCCGGGTCAGGTCGTACCCGGCGACGTCCTTCCACAGCCGGCCGCCGGTGCGGATGACCTCGCCGGTGGGCAGCACCGCCTCCAGGCCCAGCACGTAGTTGCGGGTCACCCCGTACTTCAGCCCGCGCAGCCCGCCGGCACAGGTGGCGATGGTGCCGCCGACGGTCGCGACGGTGCGGCTGCCCGGGTCGGGTGCCCAGAGCAGGCCGCGCGCCGCGGCGGCGTCGGCCAGCGCGGCGCTGGTCACGCCGGGCTGCACCCGGGCCAGCAGCTCGTCGGCGCTGACCTCCAGGATCGCGTTCAGCCGGGTCAGCACCAGCACGATCCCGCCGTGCAGCGGCACGGTCGCGGCGCACAGGTTGGAGCCCGCGCCGCGCGGCACCACCGGCACCCCGTGCCGGGTGGCCAGGGCCAGCACGGCGGCGACCTCGGCGGTGTCGGCGGGGAACACCACCGCGTCGGGCCGGTGCGAGAAGAGCGGGGTCGCGTCCCGGGCGTACGCCACGAGGTCGCCGGCCGCGTCGTGCACGTGGGCCGGGCCGACGATGCCGCGCAGCTCGGCGAGGACGGTCGCGGAGAGCGCCATGCCAACCCTTCCCGGCGCACCGGTCGCGCCCGTAGATTTTCGCCAACCACGATTGGGTGGTCGGCGACAGTTTTCAACGGGATCATAGAGAGCCGGGCCCGTCAGGTGAAGACGGCACCGGGCCCCTCAGATGATGAAGTGGGTCCAGTAGGCGAGCCAGGTGACGAAGAGAGCGCCCTGGAGGAGGGCGAGGGCGGCGGTCAGCCAGGCGTCGGCGCTGGCGTGCCGGGCCCAGCGGGCCAGCACCAGGCCCACCGGGAACGCGGCGAGCAGGTAGCGCAGCAGGCTCTTGTAGACCGGCGGCCCCATCGACAGCGGCACCAGGACCATGATCAACCCGTACGTGAGGTAGGGCAGCCCGAGGTGGCGGACGCCCGCGACCAGGACCACCAGCACCACGACGGCGAGCCACACCCGCAGGGCGTCCCGCGGCGGCGAGTCGGTCAGGCCGTGCCACAGCACCCCCAGCGGGTTCTGCACGGAGATGCCCCAGCCCCTCTCCTGGGCGTGCTTGTAGGCGAACCAGTCGCCGCTCTGCCACCGGCAGAACGCCATGTAGCTCAGCCAGCCGGCGGGCACCAGCACCAGCGGCCAACCGGCGCGGAGGTACGCCCCCAGCGCGCGCGGGCCCAGCCGGTAGCCGTGCTGCCGCAGCAGCACCAGGGCCAGCGGGAGCACCACGAAGAACCCGACCGAGCGGCTCAGCGACAGGAAGAACCCCACGACGCCCACGAGCAGCCAGCGCCGCCGCTCGGCGTAGTGGAAGGCGGCGAGCGCGAGGCAGAGGAAGAGCGACTCGGTCAGCGCCGCCTGGAACAGGAACGCGGCCGGCAGCAGCACCAGGTAGCGGACGAACCGGCGGGCCGCCGCGTCGTCGCCGAGCAGCCGCTCGCCCAGCCGGTGGGCGTAGTAGAGCATCAGCAGGAACGCGACGTTGGCGACGAGCAGCAGCGCCAGCGCGGTGTTGCCGCCCAGCAGCGGGGCCAGCGGCCGGGCCAGGAACGGATAGAGCAGCGGGAAGCCGAAGTCCCGCCACGGCTCGTCGAGCGGGAGCCGGGCCAGGTGGTCGTAGAGGAACGAGTCCCAGGCGAACCAGAGCGAGACCCCGCGGTGCCCGGAGACCGCCCGCTGCTGCTCGCGCATCGTCGTCTCGTCCGGCGGCGGCGCCCACGGCACGTCGTCGAAGGCGCTCAACGCGAGCACCCCGACGAGGCTGAGCACGATCTTGGTGCCGAGGAAGACGCCGACGACGAACAGCCACGGCGCCGGCACCCGGTCGGCGGCCCGCGCGGCGGCGCGCCGCAGGTCGTGGCCACGCCGGGCGAGCCGGGCGGGCAGGCGCCCGCCCCGCCGCCGCGCGTCCGTGACGGCCCGCCACCTGTCCATCACCGCTTCTCCCGATCCGGCCGCCAGAACGGTGCCACATCCCCGTTCCGGGGCGCTTGACACGTGTACGCGGCGCGCCGGCCCGGCCGCCCGGCGGTGCGCTCGGGGCCGGGATGGCCGCCCGGCCAGGTCGCCGGGGCCGCGGAACCGGCATCCGGATCCGGGGTGAGTTCGGGCCGATGCCGGGTAAGCGGGCCGCCTCCGGCAGGCGGAAGCAGGGAGCGGCACGGCATGGACGAACAGCGCGGCACGGTGGTCATCGGCGCGGGACCGGCGGGCCTGACCGCGGCGTACGAGCTGCTCCGGCGGGGCGCCCCGGTCCGGGTGTTCGAGTCCGACGACGTGGTGGGCGGGATCAGCCGCACCGTCGAACGGGACGGGTGGCGCTTCGACATCGGCGGGCACCGGTTCTTCACCAAGGTCGCCCGGGTCGAGGAGTTCTGGCACGAGATCCTGCCCGACGAGGACTTCCTGCTGCGGCCCAGGATGAGCCGGATCTACTACCGGGGCGCGCTGTTCGACTACCCCCTGAGTGCCGCGAACGCCCTGCGCAACCTGGGCGTCCGGGAGGCGGCGCTGTGCATGGGCTCGTACGCCTGGGCCCGGCTGCGCCCGCCGAAGGACCAGTCGCACTTCGAGGGCTGGGTCTCGGCCCGGTTCGGTTGGCGGCTGTACTCGATGTTCTTCAAGACGTACACCGAGAAGGTCTGGGGGATGCCGGCCGACCGGTTGCAGGCCGACTGGGCCGCGCAGCGGATCAAGAACCTGTCGCTGGCCAAGGCGGTGCGCAACGCCGTGCTGCCCCGGCGCAACCGCAAGGACGTGACCAGCCTGATCGAGGAGTTCCAGTATCCGAGGTTCGGCCCGGGGATGATGTGGGAACGCTGCGCCGAGGAGGTGCGCCGGCGCGGCGGCCGGGTGGAGACCGGCAGCTGGGTGACCGCTGTGCACCGCGACCCGACGCACCGCCGGGCGGTGGCGGTCACCGTCAACGGGGTGGGCGGGCAGCGGACCGAGCCCGCCGAGCACGTCGTCTCCTCGATGCCGATCTCGGAACTGGTGGCCGCGCTACGCCCGGCCGCCCCGCCGGAGGTGCTGGCCGCCGCGGCCGACCTGCGGTACCGGGACTTCCTGACCGTCGCGCTCGTGGTGCCCGAGGAGTTCTCGTTCCCCGACAACTGGATCTACGTGCACGACCCGGCGGTCAAGGTCGGCCGGATCCAGAACTTCGGGTCGTGGTCGCCGCACCTGGTCAAGGACGGCCGCACCTGCCTGGGGCTGGAGTACTTCGTCTTCGAGGACGACGAGACCTGGCGTACGCCGGACGCCGAGCTGGTTGCCGCCGCGACGGCCGAGCTGGAGCGGCTCGGCCTGGTCCGGCCGGGCGTCGTCGAGGCCGGGTACGTGGTGCGGATGCCGAAGGCCTACCCGGTCTACGACGAGCGCTACCAGCGCAACGTGGACGTGATCCGGGACTGGCTGGCGCGGGAGGTGCCGAACGTGCACCCGGTCGGCCGCAACGGCATGCACCGCTACAACAACCAGGACCACTCGATGCTCACGGCGATGCTGACCGCCGAGAACATCGCCTGCGGCACGAACCACGACGTCTGGTCGGTCAACGTGGAGCAGGACTACCACGAGGAGTCGAGCCACGACGGAAACGGCCACCGGGGCACCGGCCGGGACGCCCCGATCGTGCCGGCCCGGCCCGTCGCCCCGGCCGTCACCACGCTCGACGGTGCCCCCCGGCCCGAACGGCCGGCGCAGGTGCGCCTCGGCTGAGCCGCCCGCCGCACGGCCGAGGGTGGGCGCGCCCGGGCCGGGACGGCGGCGGGTCGACGGGACGGCCGGGCGGCGACCGCCGTACCGGCCTGGTCCGACGGCGCTGCCGGTGAGCAGGCCCTGCCCCACGCAGCGGACGCCCACCGCCGACGACGTGGCCGGATGCCTCCTGGCGTCACTCGGCCCCGGCCGGCGCACGGTGGCGATGCCGAGCCCGGGCATCACGGCGCGCACCGACCCGCGGCGGCACGCCCTCCCGGCCGACCTGCTCCGCCGCGGCCTCGCCGGGAGCTGACGCGGTCGCCGCGTGACGCTCCGCGCGCCCGACGGCGGCAGGGGTTCGGCCTGCCCCGGAAGATCGCGATGTCCTCGGTCGCCGGGCCGGGAGCCGACCGGATCACGGGCCTGGGCGCGGACGACGGTGGCGTCGAACACTGGTCGCTGGCGCTTTCGCCCCTCCCGTGTCAGTATCTTCTGACAGGGGGGTGTCATTGATTTCTGACACCCGGAAAGGTGCAGGTGATGGACGAGACGCAGCCGAACGGGGAGGAACTGCTCGCCGCGCTCGCCGCGCTCGCGAGTCCGCACCGACTGCGGATCATCGCCACGCTCGCCGAGGGCCGCAGCTACGTCAGCGCGCTGGCGCGGCGCCTGGAGATGAACCGGCCCCTGCTCTACATGCATCTGCAGCGGCTGGAGGCCGCCGGGCTCGTCACCGGCTCGTTGGAGACGGCGCCCGACGGCAACTCGGTGAAGTGGTTCGAGGTGGTTCCGTTCGCGCTGACGCTGACGCCCGCGACGGTCGCGGCCGCCGTACCGACGTTGGAAGCCGGTGGCTTCGGAAAGGACAAGAAATGATCACAGCAGCAGCCGAGGACGACATCGCCCAGGTCGCGATCGTCACATGGACGGTTCTGTTGATCGCCCTGGTGGCGATCGTGGCGTTCGTGGCGCTGGGCATCTACCGGGCCCGGCACGCCGCCGCTCGGGAGGCGCAGTACCGCGCCCTCGCCGAGCAGGCCGGGGACGCGCAGGCCCGGCTGGCCGAGAACGCGCGGCAGACGACCGCGGAGCTGACCGGCCTGCGGTCGGACGTCCAGGCGACCCACACGGAGTTGGCGCAGGTCAGGGCACGTCTGACCGAGCTGGAGCGCCTGCTCAGCCAGATCGGCTGAACCGGAATCCCACAGACAGGAAGAGCACAGTGAGACATCAGCTACGACGTACCGTCGCCGTCCTGGCCGCGGTCGTCTGCCTGGCGACCGCCGGCGGAATCCCGGCACACGCCGCCGAGGACGAGACCGCCCGGGTGCAGGCGTACCTGGACCGCTACCGGGACACCAACCGCATACCCGGGCTCGCGGCGGCCGTCGTACGCGGGGACCAGGTCGTGCAGGAACACGCCGCCGGAGTCACCGGCGACGGCGCGCCGGTGACCGCGCAGACACCCTTCCTGCTCGGCTCGGTGAGCAAACCGTTCACCGCGCTGGCGGTGCTGCAGCTCGCCGAGGCAGGCCGGATCGATCTCGACGCGCCGGCGCGTGCGTACGTGCCCTGGTTGCGGCTGGGCGACGCGACGGCGACCGCACGGATCACCGTCCGGCACCTGCTCACCCAGACCAGCGGGCTGCCCGAGGTCGCCACCAGGGGCCTGACCGACCGCTACGACAACACCCCCGGCGGGCTGGCCCGGTCGGTACGGGACCTCGCCGACGTGCCGCTCGTCGGGCCGCCGGGTGCGGAACACCGGTACAGCGACGGCAACTACATGGTGCTCGGTGCGCTCGTCGAGGAGGTCACCGGTAGCACCTTCGCCGACCACCTGCGTCGCACCGTTTTCGATCCGTTGCGGATGCGGCAGACGGCGGCCACCGCCGACGAGGCGGAGCGGGTTGGCCTGCCCGCCGGCCACCGCCGCTACCTCGGTCGACCGCAGGGCTTCGACCCGCCGTACGACACCTCCGGCGTCCCGTACGGCTACCTGACCGCCAGCCTCGCCGACCTCGGCCACTTCGCTATCGCCCAGCTCAACGGCGGCCGGCACGGGGAGTCCCAACTGCTGTCGGCCGCCGGCGTCGCGCAGTCGCACCTCGGCCAGGCCGCCATCGGCAGCGGCGGCCGGTACGCCCTGGGCTGGCGCGACACGACGCTGGCGGGCAACGGCGCACGGCTGGTCTGGCACGCCGGCGCCACGCCCGGCTACTTCGCCCACGTCGTGCTGGTGCCCGACTCCGAGCTGGCCGTGATCGTGCTGGCCAACCTTTACCACCCGGCCGCCGACCCGGCGCTCGCCTCGGCCGGTTTCGACATCGCGCGAATTCTGCTCGGCGCTCCGACCGCACCAGCGGCGAACGACACCCTCCTGCTCTCGGTCGCCCCCGCGCTGTTCGGCGTCGCCGGCCTGCTCGTGGTCGTCCTGGTCGGTACGGTGCTCGGCGGAGTGCGTCGGCGCCGCACCGGTCCCCCGCCGGGCAGAAAGGCGCTGGTCGCGGCCGCCGCCTGGGCGGTCGGCTGGGCGGCGCTGGCCGTTGCCGTGCTCTGGGTGCTGCCCTCGTCCGTGGGCGGCGGCCTGGGCACGCTGATGCTCTGGACACCGGACATCGGTCACGCCGCCGTGGCCGTCGCCGTGGTGGCCGGGGCCCTCGCGCTGACCCGTAGCGTGTTCGCCCTGGCCGGGGCGCGGAACGCCGTGGGCCGCCCCCGGCCCGCGCGCCGCCTCCGAGGAGGACCCCCTGCCCGCACCGCTGTAGCGGCGTGACCGGGTGCCGAGTCCGGCGGCGCCTAAGGAGGGGTCCCTTCCTAACGCAATGCGTTAGGAAGGGACCCCTCCTTACACGTCAGCCCTCCGCGAGGCGGCGGCGACACGCTGTCGTGCGCGGTCCGGTCCCGCCGGAAACGCCTTGCCGACCCGGTGGCGGCCCCCTAGGGTGCCGGCGTGCTGATCCGCGAGTTCGACGAGGCCGACTGGGCCCAGGTGTGGCCGATCGTCCGGGAGGTGGTGCGGGCGCGGGAGACCTTCCCCTACGACCCGGAGATGACCGCCGAGCAGGCGTACGACATGTGGGTGGAGGCCGCGCCGGGCCGCACCGTGGTGGCGGTCGACGGCGACCGGGTGCTCGGCACCGCCAAGATGGGCACCAACCGCCCCGGGCCGGGGTCGCACGTCTCCACCGCGAGCTTCATGGTCGACCGCGCGGCGCGCGGCCGGGGCGTGGGCACCGCGCTGTGCCGGCACGCGCTCGACTGGGCCCGCGACCGGGGGTACGCGGGCATGCAGTTCAACGCGGTGGTCGAGACGAACACCTCGGCCGTCGAGCTGTACCGGCGCGAGGGCTTCACCGTGGTCGGCACCGTGCCCGGCGCGTTCGCGCACCCCACCCTCGGCCGGGTCGGCCTGCACGTGATGTACCAGGAGTTCTGACCCGGCGCCGCCCGGTCCACCGGGCGGCGCCGGAACCGCAGCTGTGCCGCCGCCGACCGTCAGGCGACGGCCGCGGCGGTCGCCTCGGCGCGCAGGTCCTCCTCCGAGGCGCCGCGACGCCAGTAGCCGGAGAACGTGACGTGCCGCCGGTCGATGCCGCGCTCGCCGACGAGGTGCCGCCGCACCGCGCGCACCATCGACGACTCGCCGGCGACCCAGGCGTACGGGGTGCCGGCCGGCAGCCGCGCGGCGCGGACCGCGTCCGCCAGCAGGGTGCTGCCGGGGGCGGTGCCACCCCGGACGACCCAGCTCACCTCGGCGCGCGCGGCGGTGGGCAGCTCCTGGATGTCCGCCACGTCGGGGACCTCGATCCAGGCCCGGACCCGGGCGTCGGCGGGCAGCCAGGCCAGGATGCCGGCGGCGGCGGGCAGGGCGGTCTCGTCGGCGACGAGCAGCACGGAGTCGGTGCCGGCCGGGGGGCGGAAGCAGACGCTGCGGTTGTCGCGCACGGCCGGGCCGAGCAGCACCACCCGGTCGCCCGGCAGGGCGTGCCCCGCCCAGCGGGAGGCGGGGCCGGTGTCGCCGTGGCCGACGAAGTCGATGTCCACCTCGGCGAGCTCGGGCCGCTGCTCCCGGATGGTGTAGGAGCGCATCACCGCGCGCACGTCGGGGTCCATCGCCCGGTACGCGCCGAACCAGTCCTCCCCCGCCTCGACCGGGAGCACCGGCGCGGGCTGGCCGGGGTGCGGCAGGAACAGGGAGACGCTCTGGTCCCGGCCGCCGCCGGCGAAGTCGGCCAGGTCCGGCCCGCCGAGGGTGACCCGGATCAGGGAGGCGCCGATCCGCCGTGCGCCGACGACCTGCGCGGCGTAGAAGCGGTACTGGAGGGCGACCGCCGTGGTCACGCGGTCACCTTCTTCGCGTTCCGGATGGCGGTGGCCAGGTTCTCCAGCAGCGGCGCGGCGCCGGCGTACGAGAAGCGGGGCACCGCGTCCCACGGGGTGATCTGGTTGGCCTTCACCGCCGGGAGTTGCTGCCAGGTCGGCTTGCTGGCCATGTCCTTGGGCTGCAGGGCGGTGCTGCGGTTGTCGAGCAGGATCAGGTCGGCCGGGAACTTGCCCGCGTTCTCCCAGCTGAGGG
This sequence comes from Micromonospora sp. NPDC047730, assembly GCF_043204765.1. Classification (NCBI taxonomy): domain Bacteria; kingdom Bacillati; phylum Actinomycetota; class Actinomycetes; order Micromonosporales; family Micromonosporaceae; genus Micromonospora; species Micromonospora sp. NPDC047730. The sequence goes on from NZ_JBIDCU010000011.1 coordinate 257,495, forward strand.
CCTCGAAGTAGTCGCCGGCCTCCAGCTTGGTGGGGACGACGATCTCCACGCCCAGCTCGGCGAAGTACATCAGGTCGGTGCTGACCTTCGGGTTGGAGACGTAGAACAGGTCGGGGCTGCCGGAGGAGGCCAGCACCTTGATGCCCGGGTTCGCCCTGACCGCCTGGCGGACCGCCTCGGCGGCGGCCTCGAAGCGGGCCTTCGCGTCGGTGACCTTCTTCGCGGACAGGTCGGCGCCGAGGGACTCGGCGAGCTGCGCGTACCGCTCGATCGGCTTGGTCATCGGCACCCGGGCGGTGGTGATCGCCACGCTGGGGGCGAGCGGGAGGATCTTGTCCTTGCTCTCGTCCGGCACGTACCACAGGGCGCCCGGGTCGTACATGTGGGTGACGAGCAGTTCCGGTCGCAGGGCCGCGTACTTCTCCAGGCTGAACTCGCCCCAGACGTTGCCGAGGACCTGCACGGCGTCCACGTTCAGGTCGCCGGCCTGCGGCTCGGCGGTGCCGTCGGCGCGCTTCGTCTCACCGAACACGCCGACGATCTGCTTGTCGAGTCCGAAGTCGACCAGCGCCGCGGCGACCCCGGTGAAGGCGACCACCCGGGTCGGGCGGTTGGCGGCACTCACCTTCTCGTTGCGGTCGTCGGTGAACGACCACGGTCCGCCGGAGCCGGCTGCGGCGGGGGCGGAGTCGTCGTCCCGGCCGCAGCCGGCGAGCAGGGCGGCCAGGGTGGCGGCGCCACCGGCGGCGAGCAGGCCCCGGCGGGAGAGTCGGCGGGCGGACACGGGATGCGGCATGGCGATGTCTTTCGATCAGGGTCGGGCGAAGGACCATGGACAGCGGGGTTAGGTTAACCTAACCTAAATCGCTGTCAAGCCCCGCCCGGAATCACGCACCACATCGGAGCCCACACTGTCCGCCACCCTCACCTCACGCATCGGCGCGCCACCGGCACCGCCCGTCACGCCCCGGCGTGGCCGCGCCGCGCTGCGGGCCACCGGCCTCGCGGCGTCGGTGCTGCTGCTCGTCGCCGTCACGCTGCTCAGCATCGCCGTGGGCGCCAAGCAGCTCCCGCTCACCGACGTGTGGCAGGGCCTGCTGCACCGCGACGCCGCCGAGTACGCCGTCGTGCACCGGATGCGGCTGCCGCGCACGCTGCTCGGCCTGCTCGCCGGCGCGGCGCTCGGCGTGGCCGGCGCGGTGATGCAGGCGCTGACCCGCAACCCGCTGGCCGACCCCGGGCTGCTCGGCATCAACGCCGGCGCCTCGGCGGCGGTGGCCAGCGCGGCGGCGCTGCTCGGCATCGGCGGCGTCGGCGGCCAGGTCTGGTTCGCGCTGCTCGGCGCGGCCGTCGTCACCGCCGCCGTCTACCTCGTCGGCGGCGGGCGCGGGGCCACCCCCGCCCGGCTGGCGCTGGCCGGCGCGGCGCTCAACGCCACCCTCTACTCGTACGTCAGCGCGGTGATGCTGCTCGACACGGCGTCGCTGGAACGGCTGCGGTTCTGGACGGTCGGCTCGCTGGCCGGCGCCGAGGCATCGACCGTACGCACGGTCGCGCCGTTCGTCGCGGCGGGCCTGCTGGTCGCCCTGGCCGCCACCCGCGCGCTCAACGCACTGGCGCTCGGCGACGACGCGGCGCGCGCGCTCGGCGCCCGGCCGGCCCTCGTCCGGGGCACCGTCATCGTGGCGATCACGCTGCTCTGCGGCGCCGCCACGGCGGCCTGCGGGCCGATCGTCTTCGTCGGTCTGCTCGTGCCGCACCTGGTCCGCGCGCTCACCGGGCCGGACCTGCGCTGGCTGCTGCCGTACTGCGCGGTGCTCGCCCCGGTGCTGCTGCTCGGCGCCGACGTGCTGGGCCGGGTGCTGAGCCGGCCGGGCGAGCTCCAGGTCGGCATGGTGACCGCCGTGGCGGGCGGGCCACTCTTCCTCTGGCTGGTACTGCGCGGGCGGGTGGCCCACCCGTGATCACCATCCGCACCCCCGGCGGCGTGTCCCTGCGGCTGCGCCCCCGCGCCGTCGCCGTCGGCCTCACCTGCGTGGTGCTCGCCCTGGCGCTGAGCGTGCTCGCCATCGGCAGCGGCGACTACCCGATGAGCCCCGCCGACGTGCTGCGGGCCCTCGCCGGCCGGGGCAGCCCGGCCGAGGAGTTCATCGTCACCGAGCTGCGGCTGCCCCGACTGGTGACCGCGCTCTGCGTCGGCGCCGCGCTCGCGCTGGCCGGCGCGGTCTTCCAGTCGCTGGTCCGCAACCCGCTGGGCAGCCCCGACATGCTCGGCTTCACCCAGGGCGCGTCGACCGGCGCGCTGGTCGTGGTGGTGCTCGGCGGCAGCAGCATGCTGCTGGCCTCGGCGGCGGTGGTCGGCGGCCTCGCCACCGGCATCCTGGTGTACGCGCTCGCCTGGCGGCGCGGCGTGCACGGGTTCCGGCTGATCCTGGTCGGCATCGGCACCATGGCGATCCTCACCGGCGTCAACGGCTGGCTGCTGACCCGGGCCCAGCTGATGGACGCCGCCCGCGCCGTGCTCTGGCTCACCGGCAGCCTGGACGGGCGCGGCTGGGTCAACGCGCTGCCGCTGCTGGTCGCGCTGGCGGTGCTGGTGCCCGTGCTGCTGGTCGGCTTCGGGCCGGCCCTGCGCCTGGTCGAGATGGGCGACGACAGCGCCGCCGCCCTCGGCGTACGCGTGGAGCGGGTGCGCCTGGTCGTGCTGGCGGCGGCGGTGCTGCTGGTCTCCCTCGCCGCGGCCGCCGCCGGGCCGGTGAACTTCGTGGCGCTCACCGCGCCGCACCTGGCCCGGCGGCTGACCCGGGCGCCGGGGCCGAACCTGCTGCCGTCGGCGGCCGTCGGGGCCGTGCTGCTGGTCGCCGCCGACCAGCTCGCGGTACGCGCGTTCCCCGGGCACCAACTGCCGGTGGGCGTGGTGACCGGGGTGCTGGGCGGCGCCTACCTGATCTGGCTGCTCGCCACCGAACGCCGGGCCGGCCGGCTGTGACCGCGCACGGCCGGCGGGCCACCCACGACGAGAACGGAGCACGGAGCATGCAGTCCCGGCTGAGCGGCAACGCGATGACCCTCGCCTACGAACGGCGGACCATCGCCGAGGACCTGAGCGTCGCCGTGCCCGACCGCTCCTTCACCGTCATCATCGGCCCCAACGCCTGCGGCAAGTCGACCCTGCTGCGCGCCCTGTCCCGGCTGCTGAAGCCGACGGCCGGGGCGGTGCTGCTGGACGGGGAGGACATCCACCGGCTGCCGGCCCGGGGCGTCGCGCGCACCCTCGGCCTGCTGCCGCAGACGTCCGTCGCCCCGGACGGCATCGGCGTCGCCGAACTCGTCGCACGCGGCCGGTACCCGCACCAGGGGCTGCTGCGGCAGTGGTCGCGCGAGGACGAGCGGGTGGTCGCCGAGTCGATGGCCGCGACCGGGGTGGCCGACCTGGCCGACCGACCGGTCGACGAACTGTCCGGCGGGCAGCGGCAGCGGGTGTGGATCGCGATGGCGCTGGCCCAGCAGACGCCCCTGCTGCTGCTGGACGAGCCGACCACCTACCTGGACATCGCCCACCAGATCGAGATCCTCGACCTCTGCGCCCGGCTGCACGAGGAGCAGGGCCGCACCCTGGTGGCGGTGCTGCACGACCTCAACCACGCCGCCCGCTACGCGACGCACCTGATCGCGATGCGCGACGGGCGGGTGGTCGCCGCCGGCCCGCCCCGGGAGGTGGTCACCGCGGAGCTGGTCGAGGAGGTCTTCCGGCTGCCCTGCCGGGTCATCGACGACCCGGAGACCGGCACCCCCCTGGTCGTCCCCGCCGCCCGCCGCCGGGCCCCGGCGGTCGCGGTCGCCAGCGGGAACCCGCTTGAGCCGCCGCCTCGCGTCAGCCCGGCGCCACGCGGGGGCCACGTCCGCGCGCATCGACCGGAATCGTCGTACGGTGGGCGCGATGCGTGAGGCGACCAACACCCACGGAGAGGACGTCGACGGGTTCGGCCGGGTCACGATCCGCCCCGTCGACCCGGACACCGACATCGACCTGATCCACGGTTGGGTCAGCGAGGAACGGGCCCGGTTCTGGGGCATGCGCGACGCGGGTCGCGAGCGGGTCGCCGAGATCTACCGCTACCTGGACTCGCTGACCACCCACCACGCGTGGCTCGTGCACCGCGACGGCGTGCCGGTCGCGCTGTTCCAGACGTACGAGCCAGCGGCCGACCCGGTCGGCCAGTGCTACGACGTCCGGCCCGGCGACCACGGGGCGCACCTGCTGATCGGCCCGCCGACCACGACCGAGCGGGGCTTCACGGGCGCGCTGCTGGGCGTGTTCCTCGGCTTCGTCTTCGCCGACCCGCTGCGCCGGCGGATCGTGATGGAGCCGGACGCGCGCAACGACAAGGCGGTGGACCGGCTGCTGCGGACCGGCTTCGTCGCCGGCCCGCTGATCGACCTGCCCGACAAGCGGGCCCGGCTGATGTTCCTCGACCGGGAGTCGTTCGAGGCGCGCCGCTGACCGCCGGAGGCGCTCCCGCGCCGAGAGGGCGTAGCGGATCAGCACCACGTCGCCGATCTGGCGGGCCTCCGCCACCCGGGCGCGGCGGCCGGGGTGCCACGGGAACCGGCCGTCGCCGACGAACCGGGGCGCCCGGCGGTCGCCGACGAAGAACGGGGCCACCACCAGGTGCAACTCGTCGGCGAGGCCGGCGGTGAGGAACTGCGCGAGCACGGTCGGCCCGCCCTCCACCATCAGCCGGCGCACGCCCCGCGCGGCGAGGTCGGCCAGGCGGGGAGGCCGGCCGTCACCGGGGCGCGACGAGGTCGGCGTAGTCGGCGACGGTGAGGGGGCGCCGGGACAGCGACCCGTCGGCGCGCGGCACCCCGAGCGGCGCCCCACCCCGCAGGAACGCCACGGTGTCGACGTCGGAGCGGGCGGTCAGGGTGCAGACGATCTGGCCGAAGGCGAGGACCTCGTCGCTGCGGCCCGTCTCGTCGCCGGCCTCACCGACGTCGACCTCGACCTCGGTGCCCCGGGGCCGGGCGACGGCGGCCGCGACGGCCCCCGGCAGGGCGGTGCTGAGGCCGCTGTCGCGCTCGGCGGCGGTCGGGCCGGCGAGCAGTTGCTGGAGCTGGGCGTCGACGGTGGGCGTGGCGTCCACCCGGCGCTCGACGCGCACCAGACGGTCGTCGCGGACGAAGCAGAGCACCGCCGTCGCCCGCCCCGCCGTCAGGGTCGGGGTCGGGGTCGCCACGACCGTGCCCGAGGTGGGGAACGGCCCGGGCGGGGGCGCCACGGTGCGGGGGGCGTCCTCCGTCGGGACGCCGCAGCCGACGAGCAGCCCGAGGGCGACGAGCGCAGCACCGGCACCCCGCCACCGTCCCGGCCGGCGCGCCCGGCGGCTCACGACGACACCCCGGGCAGCTCGACCCGGAAGCGGGCGCCCCCGCCGGGACGGTCGCCCACACCGGCGCGTCCCCGGTGCGCGGCGGCGTGCTGGGCGACGATGGCGAGCCCGAGGCCGGTGCCGTCGCCGGCCGCGCGGGCGTGCGCGGCGCGGCCACGGACGAAACGGTCGAAGACGACGTCCCGGTCGGCCGGGGGCACGCCCGGTCCCTCGTCGTCGACCTCGACGATCCCCGTCCCGCCCCGCTGCGACAGCCGCACCGCCACCGGGCCACCGCCGTGGCGGACCGCGTTGTCGACCAGGTTGGCCAGGATCTGCTCGACGCGGCGCCGGTCGACCAGCCAGGTCGTGGCGGCCCCGCCGGCCGCGTGCACGAGCGCGCCCGGCAGCCCGCGCGCCTGGCACACCCGACGGGCCAGCGCCGCCACGTCGACCGGCCTCCGGTCCGCCGGCTGGTCGCTGCGGGCGAGCTGGATCAGGTCGTTGACCAGTTGCTGGAACCGGGTGATCTCGTCGGCCACCAGGCCGGCCGCGGTGGCGGTCCGGTCGTCGAGGTGCTCCCGGCGGCGGGCCAGGACGCTGGCCGCCGCCGCCAGGGTCTGCAGCGGCGAGCGCAGCTCGTGGCTGACGTCGGCGGCGAAGCGGCGATCCCGCTCGATGCGCTGGGAGAGCTGGTCGACCATGTGGTTGAACGACGTGGAGAGGCGGGTGAGGTCCGGGTCGGTGGTCGGCGCGAGCCGGGCGGAGAAGTTGCCGTCGGCGATCTCCTGGGCGGCGTCGGCCACGGCGGTCAACGGGCGCAGGCTGTGCCGGGTGGCGTACCAGCCCAGGGCGGCGCCGGAGCCGGCGACCACGATGGCGACGGCGGTCAGCGCGAGCGCCAGGACCTGGAGGGTCTCGTCCAGCTCGCGCAGCGAGGTCAGCTCGTAGTAGCTGGTGGACGGGGCCAGCGGCAGGCCGACGAGCAGGGTGGGCTGGCCGTTGACCCGCACCCGCTGCACGGCCGGCTCCCCCGCCCGGACGAGCTGTTGCAGGTCGCCCGGGATCGCGGCGGTCAGGCCGGCGTCGGCGTTGCGGGCGTACCAGTCGTCGCCGCGGTGCAACAGCGGTCGGCGGTTGCCGCCGGTGTCGAGGGACCGCAGCACCTCCACGACGTCGGGGTCCTCCGTGTCCAGCCCGGTACGCACCACCGCCGCGTCGAAGTACGCCGCCCGCACCGCGGTGCGCTCCCGCTCGTCGAGCAGGGACCGCCGGGTCAACTCGTACGAGACCAGCGCCATGGACGCCGACAGCAGCAGCGCGCCGACGGCGAATCCGGCGGACACCCGGGCCCGCAGCCCGAGCCGCCTCACCGGGTCAGCTTGTAGCCGAGGCCGCGCAGGGTGACCAGGTGCCGGGGGCTGCCCGGGTCGTCCTCGATCTTCTGCCGCAGCCGGCCCACGTGCACGTCGACGAGCCGCTCGTCACCCGTGTCGTAGCCCCAGACCCGCTGGAGCAACTGCTGGCGCGACAGCACCCGGCCGGCGTGCTCGGCCAGCTCGCACAGCAACCGGAACTCGGTGCGGGTCACCGGCACCGGTCGGCCGGCCCGGCGCACCTCCCCCGCGTCCGGGCTGATCTCCAATGGGCCGAACGTGAGGACCGGCACGGGCGCGGGCACCGCCCGGGCCCGGCGGCGCAGCGCCCGCAGTCGCGCCGACAGCTCCTTGACCGCCACCGGCTTGACCACGTAGTCGTCGGCGCCGGCCTCCAACGCCGCCACGATGTCGTGGGTGTCGTCGCGGGCGCTGACCACCACGATGGGTACGTCGTCGTCGCGGCGCAGTTGCCGGATGCACTCGAAGCCGTCGAGGCCCGGCAGCATCAGGTCGACCAGCACGTTGTCGGCCGGCTCCCGGCGCTGCATCCGCAGCCCCTCCTCGGCTGTGGCCGCCCCCCGGACGGCGTAGCCCTCGTCCTCGAGCGCGAGCAGCAGCGCCAGACGGATCCGGTCGTCGTCCTCGATCACCAGCACGCCCGTCATACCCGCATCATCCCCAAGGCGGGCGCGAGCGCCCAACCGTGTCCGGCGTTCGACGGTTTTGTCACGCAACTGTCATACAACCGCGTGGCCCGCGCCACGGGCGCCAACCAGGGTGGTGTACGACACCGGGCCGGCCCGCCGGTCACGGCGGCCGGGCCGGGCCCGCCGGAGCGGCAGCCGCCGGCCGACCGGTCCTGCGGAGGAGGGAGCGGATGACCGTCGCCGGTCTCCTCACCGCACTCGCCGTGGGTCTCCTCGTCGCCGCGACGGGCTGGCTGGCGCTCCCCCGCCGGCGGGAGGTACCGGCCTGGCTGGCCCTGGTGACCGGGATCGTCACCGCCGTCTTCGGCGTCATCCTGGCCCGCATCGTCGGCCTCGACACCGGTCGGTCCGGCCTGTGGCGCCTGGCCGTCCCGGCCGGCTCCGCCGTCCTCGGCGTCGCTCTCGTGGCCGCCACGGCGGGCCCCCGCCGCACGCCCGTGCCGGCCTGCCGGACGCGGCCGGACCTCGATTCCAACCCGACGCCGCCGGTCGCGGACCGGCGCTTCGCCTCGCCCGACCTCCCGTGGAGGAAGACCCCATGACCGTCGTACCGGACGACAACTCGATGACGCTGATCTGCGACAGCTGCGGAGACGTGACGACGGGAACCGCCTGCGTCCTGCCGGACGCCGAGGTCGTCTGGACCCTGGTCGCCGAGCACGGCTGGAGCGGCTCGCCCTTCGCGACGGGCCCGCACCGCTGCCCCCGCTGCAGCCTTCTCGGCGCGGACGCCGGGCGCGGCGGCGAGGCCGGCCGCGGCGCCCAGGTGGCCGGTGGGGTGTTGGGGGTGGACCACCTCGACGACGTCGCGGTGGCGACCGCCTCCGGTGACATCGACGTCGACATCACCGACGACCTGCGGACCGCGCTGCGGCAGGCGGTCGACGTCTGCGGGCACGTCGTGGTCGACCTGACCCGGGTCCACCTGATCGACGCGAACGGGCTCGGCCTGCTCGTCCGGGCCCACCGCGACGCCCGCGAACGCGGTGCCGTGCTCTGCCTCGCCGCCCCGTCTCGCTTCATCCTCACCGTCCTGCACACCATGCGGCTGGACGGCCTGTTCCCGATCTTCGTCAGCCCGGAGGAGGCCGTCCGGCGGCTCTCTCCGGCCGGGGCGGGCGAGCCCGCCGGGCTGACGGCCACCGTGGCCGGCCGGTCCGGTCACCCGGCGCCGGCCGACACGCCGTCCCGCTGAGCCGCCCCGTCACCCCGCACCCGCACTCCGGCGAGAGGACGCCCACATGCTCATGCCCTGGCCGTACCCGGACGAGGGCGCGTTCCGTCCCGAGTCGCCCCGGCCGGCGCCCGACGACGAGGACGCCCGGTTGGCCGCGCTGGTCGCCCAGCGGTTGAGCAGCGACTGGTCCACGCGCGGCCAGCAGATCGTGGTGACCGCGCAGAACCGGGTCGTCATCCTCACGGGCGTCGTGGCGGGCCCGGACGCCCGGCAGGTGGCCGCCGAGATCGCCTGGGACGTGCGCGGTGTCGTCGACGTCTGCAACGCCCTGCGGCTCGCCGGCCCCCGGCGTCCCCGCCGCTGACGGGCCCGGCTTCGATCAAAATGCGTTCAGGGCCACCCCGAAAGGGGTGGCCCTGAACGAAAGATTGTCCGGCGGTGTCCTACTCTCCCACACCCTCCCGAGTGCAGTACCATCGGCGCTGGAGGGCTTAGCTTCCGGGTTCGGAATGTAACCGGGC
>NZ_JBIDCU010000012.1:0-250053 GCF_043204765.1 Micromonospora sp. NPDC047730
ACCCCCCGGATCATCCGCACGACAGGGGCAGTAAGTCATACCGAGCCGGGCGACCGAGCAGTCCCCGGCTGGGGACGATCAAAAAGGTAACGGGGGAGGAGGCCGGCGGTCAGCGGGCCAGGAAGTGCCAGCCGAGCCACCACCAGAAGCCGAAGAGCCCGATCCGGCCGACCGGCACCGGCCCCACCTCGTAGCGCATCACGTACGCGCAGACCTCGCCGAGCGTCGGGATCCGGGAGCCCTCGCGCCGGGCCGCCCACTCGACGGCGGCGAAGAGCACCAGCGCGGCCAGGAAGCCGCCGATCGCCATCGCCCGCATCATCGCCGCACCAACCCCCAGAACGCGGACAGCCAGGCCAGCCAGGCGGCCGACCGGACCAGCCGGTCCTCCAGCATCGGATCCGCCAGCCGGGAGAAGGTGGGGAAGTCGTCCCCGACCGCCAGCACGAACGTGGCCCCCTCGAAGACCCCGAAGACCACCACCGGAAGGGCCCACCAGGCCGCCGGGGCGCCGAGCCGGCGCGGGGCCGGCCGCCGGGGCACCCGGTTGCTCAGGCCCAGCCAGATCAACACGCCACCGGTGCCGAGGGTCCAGAGGTTGGCCTCCGTCGAGAACGACGGGAACCGGCCGCCGACCAGCGAGAGGCAGACGAGCACCGGCACGGTGACGGCGGGACGGTCCCAGGCGCGGGGCGCCTCGACGGTGAGGTCGTGGGGCTGCTCCATCCCGCGATTCTCCCCGGACTCGCCGAGCGCGGGAAGACGGACACTCCCCGGAGCTGACCCTGATCTTCCCGTGCGGGCCCGCCGGGTCAGCGCCGGTCGGGCCCGGTCAGCGCGCCGTCGAGCTCCGCGCGGATCCGGTCGACGACCTCGTCGACCGTCCCCCGCCCGGTGAATCCGGCGGCGAAACGGTGCCCGCCGCCGCCCAGCGCGACCGCCACCCGGCTGACGTCCACCGCGCCCTTGCTGCGCATCGACACGGCCCAGTCGCCGGTCGCGGTCTGCTTGACCACACAGCTCACGTCGGCCTCTGCGGTGCACCGGACCGAGTCGATCAGCGCCTCCAGCACGTACGCCGGTTGGTCGTGCCGGGCCAGGTCGTCCTGCGTGGCGTACGTCCAGACGAGGCCGTGCCCGACGGCCGCGGCCGGCTCCAGGCGCGCCCGGCCGAGCACCTCGCCGAAGAGGCGGACGGCGCCGAACGGCCGGGTGTCGAAGATCCGGCGGGAGATGTCACCGGGGCGGATGCCGGTGGCGATCAGGCGGGCCGCGAGCTGGTGCACCGCCGGCGTGGTCGCCTCGAACCGGAACGAGCCGGTGTCGGTGCTCAGGGCGACGTAGAGGCACTCCGCGATCTCCGCGTCCAGCGCGACGCCGAGCCGGGCGAGCAGCCCCTCGGCGACCACCGAGGTGGCCGCCGCGTGCGGGTCCACCAGGTTGACCCGGCCGAAGCGGGTGTTCGACGCGTGGTGGTCGAGCACCAGCGCGCCGCCGGCCGCGCCCAGCCGGTCGACCAGCTCGCCGAGCCGGGACTCGCTGGCCGCGTCGAAGCAGACGACCAGATCCGGGTCCGGGTACGCCTCGGTCGCCGGCACGAGCAGGTCGAGCCCGGGCAGGCCGCGGAACGGCTCGGGCACCTCCGGCGGGCCGGGGAAGGTCGCCTGCATCCGCCGTACGCCCAGCCGACGCAGCCCGAGCCCGAAGCCGAGCATGCTGCCCAGCGCGTCGCCGTCCGGGTTGACGTGGCAGATCAGCAGCACCCGCCCGTCCGGCGGCAGCCCCCGCACCGCCGCGACGGCCGCCGCCCAGTCCGCCTCGGCGGGGCCGGAGTCGGCCGATGGCGTCGCCTCGGCGAGGGTGCCACCGGCCGGACCGCCGGACGGTTCGGTCACCGCTGGTCCCCGCCCCGGGGCGGAGCCTCGTCCTCGTCCTCGTCCTCGTCGTGGGCCTCGTCGTCGGAGTCCAGCCGGTACGGCTGGGCCTCGCCCGCGTACGCGGCCCTGGCGGCGAGCCGCTGCACCTCGGCGTCGGCGGTGCGGGCCTGAGCGAGCAGGTCGTCGATGTGCTTGACCTGGTCCTGCACGTCGTCGAGGACGAAGGTCAGGGTCGGCGAGTGCCGCAGGCCGAGCGCCTTGCCGACGGTGCTGCGCAGCATGCCCTTGGCACTCTCCAGCGCCGCGGCGGTGCCGGACTGGGCCGCCGCGTCGCCGAGCACCGTGTAGAAGACGGTCGCGTCGCGCAGGTCGGCGGTGATCCGGGCGTCGGTAATGGTGATCATGCCGAGCCGGGGGTCCTTGATCTGGCTGCGCACCACCGACGCGACCAGTTCACGCACCCGCTCCGCGTGCCGGCGTACCTTGGCCGGATCCGACATTTCGCCACCTCCACGGCGTCCCGTTCCCGGCCGTCACCGGCGACGCGGAGCGCCCCGGAGCCGACCGGCCAACATCTCGAACACTACCCGCGCGGCGACCGCCGCCGCGCGTCGCCGGCGGTGCGCCGGCCCGGCCCGACGCCCGGCACACCCGCACCACCGGGGTCGTCACCGCCCGCCGCGCGCACCCGCGCCGCCGGGCGTCGGCACCGCCCGCCGGACGCGGGCACCCGCGCCGGCGTCAGTCCTCCTCGCCGTAGAGCCGCCGGCGCACCGAGAGCAACTCGGCCTCCGGCCGGCCGGCCACCAGGCGCTCGCAGGAGTCCAGCACCTCGCGGACGTGCGACGCCTCGGCGGCCACCACGGCCACGGCTATCTCGGCCCGACCGTGCAGGTCGAGCGCCCCGACCTCGGCGGCCGAGACCTCGAAGCGGCGCAGGGCCGCCACGATCGGGCGTACGTATGATCTCTTGGCCTTGAGCGACCGGGAGTCGCCCGGCAGCAGCAGGTCGAAGACCGCGGTTCCGGTGAACATCGCCCCGGACGATACCCGGACGTACCCCCACATGATCAAGGGGTTTACGCCTTTCGGCGTAAACCCCTCGATCAGTGGTTCACCGGATCAGGCGCGAGCCTTCTCCCGCATCTCGAAGGTCTCGATGATGTCGCCGACCTGGACGTTGTTGTAACCACCCAGGGTCAGACCACACTCGAAGCCCTCGCGCACCTCCGTGGCGTCGTCCTTGAACCGCTTGAGCGAGCTGATGGTGAGGTTGTCCGCCACCACCGAGCCGTCGCGCAGCAGGCGCGCCTTGGCGTTGCGCCGGATGATGCCCGACCGGACGATGCAACCGGAGATGTTGCCGACCTTGGACGAGCGGAAGACGTCGCGGATCTCCGCGGTGCCCAGCTCGACCTCCTCGTACTCCGGCTTGAGCAGCCCCTTGAGGGCGGCGTCGATCTCCTCGATGGCCTGGTAGATGACGGTGTAGTACCGGATCTCCACGCCCTCGCGGTCGGCCATCTCGCGGACCTTGTTGGAGGCCCGCACGTTGAAGCCGATGATCGTGACCGCCTCGGACGAGGCGCTCGCGAGCATGACGTCGCTCTCGGTGATCGCACCCACGCCCCGGTGGATGATCCTGAGCTGGACCTCCTCCGGGATGTCGAGGTTGAACAGCGCGTCCTCGAGGGCCTCCACGGAACCGGAGACGTCGCCCTTGAGCACCAGGTTGAGCGAGGTCTTCTCGCCCTCCTTGAGCTGCTCCATGAGCGTCTCGAGGGTGGCCCGGCCACGGGAGTTGGCGAATGCCGCCGCCCGCCGCCGCGCCTGCCGCTGCTCGGCGATCTGGCGCACCGTGCGGTCGTCCTCGGCCGCCAGGAAGGTGTCACCCGCACCCGGCACCGCGGTCAGACCGAGCACCAGGACCGGACGGGCCGGACCCGCCTCGGCGACCTGGTTGCCGTTCTCGTCGAGCATCGCCCGGACCCGGCCGTGCGCCCCACCGGCGACGATCGAGTCGCCCGCCCGCAGGGTGCCCTTCTGCACCAGCACCGTCGCCACCGCGCCGCGGCCCTTGTCCAGGTGCGCCTCGATGGCCACACCCTGCGCCGGCCCGTCGATCGGAGCGGTCAGCTCCAGCGACGCGTCGGCGGTCAGCAGGACCGCCTCGAGCAGGTCGTCGATGCCGATGCCGGGCTTCGCCGCCACGTTGACGAACATCGTGTCGCCGCCGTACTCCTCGGCGACCAGCCCGTACTCGGTCAGCTGCTGGCGGACCTTGTCCGGGTTGGCCTCCGGCTTGTCGACCTTGTTGACCGCCACCACGATCGGCACGTCGGCCGCCTTGGCGTGGTTCAACGCCTCGATCGTCTGCGGCATCACGCCGTCGTCGGCCGCCACCACCAGCACCACGATGTCGGTCACCTGGGCACCACGGGCACGCATGGCGGTGAACGCCTCGTGACCCGGGGTGTCGATGAAGGTCACCGCCCGGTCCTCGCCCTCGTGCGGGACGTGGACCTGGTACGCGCCGATGTGCTGGGTGATGCCACCCGCCTCGCCGGCCACGACGTTCGCCTTGCGGATCGCGTCGAGCAGCTTGGTCTTACCGTGGTCGACGTGACCCATGACGGTCACGACCGGCGCACGGCTGACCAGGCGGTCCTCCGCGACCTCGGCGTCGAGGTCGATGTTGAACTGCGCGAGCAGCTCGCGGTCCTCGTCCTCCGGGCTGACGATCTGCACGTTGAAGCCGAGGTGCTCACCCAGCAGCTGCAGGGTGTCGTCGGAGCACGACTGGGTCGCGGTGACCATCTCGCCCAGGTTGAACATCTCCTGGACCAGCGAACCCGGGTTGGCGTTGATCTTGTCGGCGAAGTCCGACAGCGAGGCGCCACGGGAGAGCCTGATGACCTGACCCTGACCCCGGGGGGCACCCGAGCTCATGGTCGGGGCCGACAGGTTGTCGAACTCCTGTCTGCGCTGCTTCTTGGACTTGCGACCACGGGTCGGCCGGCCACCCGGACGCCCGAAGGCACCCGCGGCGCCACCGCCACGGCCACGACCGCCGCCACCGGGACGACCACCGCCACCAGCCGGGGCACCCGGACGGAAACCGCCGCCGGGAGCACCGCCGCCGCCACCACCGGGGCCGCCGCGGTAGCCACCGCCACCGCCGCCACCACCGGGACCGCCGCGGAAGCCACCGCCACCGCCGCCGCCACCGGGACGGAAGCCACCGCCACCGGGACGACCCGCGCCGCCGCCGGGGCCGCCACGCCCGCCACCGGGACCGCCGGGGCGACCCGTGGTGGGCCGCTGGCTCGGCATGGAGGCCGGGCTGGGCCGCGGCGGCATGGAGGCCGGGCTCGGCCGCGGCGGCATGCCCGCCGGGCTGGGCCGGGGACCGCCGGCACCGGCGGCCGGCGGCCGCTGCTGCTGCTGACCGCCCTGGATGCCGAACGGGTTGTTGCCGGCGCCGCGCGCCGGCGGGCGACCACCCGGCCGGGCACCCGGGCCCGGCTGCGGGGCGCCGGGACGACCCGCGGCCGGGGAACCCGGACGGGGCGGCACGGCGTTCGGGCCGGGACGCGGACCCGGACGGGGACCGCCCTCGGTCGGGGGCTCCCGTCGGACGTTCTCCCGCTGCTGCTGGCGGGCGGCCTGCGCGGCCTTGACCGCGGCCTCCTGCTCAGCCTTCAGCGCGGCGGCGCGCGCCTCGGCGGCCGCCACCTCGATGTCGTGCGCGCTCGCCGGCTTGGCGACCGGGGTCGCCGGCTGCGGCGGGCCGGGGACCGGGCCCTTGGGCTTCGGTCCAGGGGTCGGCGCGGCCGGCCGCCGCGGCGGCATCGGCTTGGCCGAGACCCGGGGGGCACCCGGGGTCGGGGACGGCGTCGGGGTCGGTGCCGGGCTCGGGGCTGCCGCCGGAGGGGCGGTCGGCGCCGAGGACCCACCGGCGGACGCGACGAATGCGCCACGCAGACGTCGGGCGACGGGCGCCTCGACGGTGCTGGACGCGGACTTCACGAACTCGCCCATCTCCTTGAGCTTGGCGAGAACGGTCTTGCTTTCGACCCCGAGCTCTTTCGCAAGCTCGTGTACGCGGGCCTTACCTGCCACTGCACTCCTCACTCCGAGGTCGTGCGGGCAGCACCCGCAGCGACCTCACTCGTGCACTTGAAGCCTGGTCATTTCAGGGACTTCATCGTGTGCTCATGTCGGTCGTCCTACCTTGCTAGCGACCCTCGCCCGGTCGGGCTGACCGGACGTAGTGGTTGGCGCATCGACGTGCTCCGCGAGCTCACCGTGGTCGAGGACCCCGGTGACGCGCAGCGCCCGCCCGAAGGCGCGCCGCCGCACCGCTTGCGCGAAGCAGGCCGGATCCGGGTGCATGTTCGCTCCCCGACCCGGCAGCCTGCGGGCCGGATCGGGCCGGAGGCTGTGACCAGCCTCGTCGCCGACCGCGACGATCCGCAGCAATTCGCTGGCCGGCGCACGTCGCCGGCAACCCACACAGGTGCGCTCCGGCAGCGCGCGTCGTACCACTGGAGAAAGTCTACCCCTAGGCGCCCGAGATCGCGCTGCCCGGCTCCGGGACGTGATCAGCCCCGCTCCGGCCGCTCGCCCCGGCCTGCTCCGCGTCGGACCGGATGTCGATCCGCCAACCGGTCAGCCGGGCAGCAAGCCGGGCATTCTGCCCCTCCCTGCCGATGGCGAGGGAGAGCTGGAAGTCCGGCACCGTCACCCGGGCCGTCCGGGTGGCCAGGTCGACCACCTCGACCCGCAGCGCCTTGGCCGGCGACAACGCGTTGCCGACGAAGGTCGCCGGGTCGTCCGACCAGTCGATGATGTCGATCTTCTCGCCGTGCAGCTCGCTCATCACCGCGCGGACCCGCTGGCCCATCGGGCCGATGCAGGCCCCCTTGGCGTTCACGCCCTGGGCGGTGGAGCGGACCGCGATCTTCGTACGGTGACCCGCCTCACGTGCGATCGCGCCGATCTCGACCGTGCCGTCGGCGATCTCCGGCACCTCGAGCGCGAAGAGCTTCTTGACCAGCGCCGGGTGCGAACGGGACAGGGTGATCTGCGGGCCGCGCATCCCCTTGGCCACGTGCACCACCACGCAGCGGATCCGCTCGCCGTGGACGTACCGCTCGCCGGGCACCTGCTCCGACTGCGGCAGGACGCCCTCCAGCTTGCCCAGGTCGACGGTGACGATGCCCTTCTCCGCCCGCGCCTCGTGCGCCTGCACCACGCCGGTGACCAGGTCGCCGTCGCGGCCGACGTACTCGCCGAAGTGCACCTCGTCGGTGGCCTCCCGCAGCCGCTGGAGGATCACCTGCTTCGCGGTCATGGCGGCGATCCGGCCGAAGTCGTGCGGGGTGTCGTCCCACTCCCGCACCACCGTGCCGTCGTCGTCCAGCTCCTGCGCGTAGACCAGGGCCGCGCCGGACTTGCGGTCGATCTCCACCCGGGCGTGCGGTTCCGCCCCCTCGGTGTGCCGGTAGGCCGTCAGCAGCGCGGTCTCGATCGCCGCGAGGATCGTGTCGAACGGGATCTCCCGCTCGCGCTCGAGTGCGCGCAGCGCCGCGAGGTCGATGTTCACCTCTCCTCGTCCTCCACATCATCTTCGTCGTCGAAGTCGTCGGTGTCGTCCATGTCGTCGGGTTCGTCCGTCTCCTCGATCTCGTCGAGGCGGTGGAACTCGACCTGCACCCGGCCGGGGCCGAGCTCGGCGTAGGTCCACGTGGTGCGGCCGGTGTCGGTCTCCAGCACCACGCGTTCGTCGTCGGCCTCGACCACCCGGCCGGTGACCTGCCGGTCGCCGGCGGGCTGCCCGGCGCGCTGCCCGGGCGGAGCGCCCGCGCCGCGGGCGGTCACCTTGACCAGCCGCCCGACGTTGCGCCGCCAGTGCCGGGGCAGGGTCAGCGGCCGGTCCACGCCCGGGGAGCTGACCTCCAGCTGGTATTCCCCGGCGACGATGTCACCCCCGGACTCCTCGGCCGCGTCGAGGGCCGCGGAGACGGCCCGGGAGACCTCGGCGACGGCATCCAGGTTGATCCCGCCGTCGGCGTCCACGATCACCCGCACCACGTGCCGGCGGCCGGCCCGGGAGACGGTGAGCTCCTCCAGGTCGTAGCCGGCGCCGGCGACCACCGGCTCGATGACCTCACGCAGCCGGGCCCGCCGGGCGGCGAGGTCGCCGCGCGGGCCGCCGGCGCGTTCCCCGCCCCGGGGGGCGTCGGCGCGCCGGGGTCTGCCCGCCGGACCCGTCGACCTCGTGGCACGGCCACGCTGCGTCATCTCCGCACCCTTCTCGTGATCGACGGCGCCCCGATCGGTCGCCATGCCGGTATGCCACCGGAGCTGACGCGCCGGTGGCTGCGCAGAGCGTAACGCGCCTGCCGGGCACCGGACCGGGCGGCGCACCGACGCCGGTGGCCCACGTACGGCCGGTGATGGTGTTGACTTGTCCGGTGGCGACGGGCAGAACGACACAACGCGGCGGAGCAACCGGGCATTCCCGGCGAACGGTGCTGCGCGCCGGGGCGCTCCTGGCACTCGGCGGCGCGACGGCGCCGCTGACCGGCTGTGATCTTCTCGACCGCGACGACGATCCCAGTCCCGGGCCCGACCCGCTCACGCCGCTGCTCGACGAGGCGCTCCGGCTCGCCGCCGGGCACCGCGACGCCGCCGCGGCGCACCCCGCGCTGGCCGGCCTGCTCACCCCGATCGCCGAGGCGCACGGCGCGCACGCGGCCGAGCTGGCCCGGGTGATCGGCGTGCCGCTGCCCTCGGCGCCCGCCGCGGCCACCCCCGCCCCGGCGGCCGACCCGGCCGCCGCCCGGGCCGCGCTGCGGGAGCGCGAGCGCACCGGCCGGGAGACGGCGACCAGTGCCTGCGCGGCGGCGCCGGCGGAGCGGGCCGCCCTGCTCGCCTCGATCGCCGCCGCCCGGGCCACGCACGTGGAGGCGCTGAAGTGACCGCACCGACACCGACACCGACCGGGCCGGCCGGAGCCCTGGGCGCGGCGCTCACCGCCGAGTACGCGGCGATCTGGGCCTACGGCCCCATCGGGGTACGCCTCACCGGCGCGGCCCGGACCGCCGCCCGCGAGGCGGAGGCCGCGCACCGGCGCCGCCGCGACGACCTGGTGATGCAGCTGAGCGCGGGCGGCGGCAGCGTCCCGCCCGACCGGGCGGGCTACGCCCTGCCGTTCCCGGTGACCGACCGGGCGAGCGCGCTGCGGCTCGCCGTCGAGGTGGAGGAGCGCACCGCGGCGTTCTGGCGGGCGGCGGTGCCCGCCACCACCGGCGCCGACCGCGACCGGGCGCTGGCCGCCCTGGTCGAGTACGCCCTGCGGGCAACCCGCTGGCGCCGGACGGCCGGAATCACCCCGCTGACCGTGCCGTTCCCCGGCCGGCCCGCCTGACCGCCGCTGCCGGCGGTGACGCTCCGGTTGCGGGTCGCATACCAGGTATGCATACTCCGGAGCCATGTCCATCCGTCACGGGCTGCTCGCCCTGCTCGAACGCGGCCAGATGTACGGCTACCAGCTCCGCGCCGCGTTCGAGGAGTCGACCGGCTCGACCTGGCCGCTGAACATCGGGCAGGTCTACACCACCCTGTCCCGCCTGGAGCGGGACGGGCTGGTCCGCTCGCTCCCCGAGAGCGAGGCCGGGCAGCGCCCGTACGAGATCACCGACGCCGGGCGGACGGACCTGGCGCTGTGGTTCGCCACCCCGATCAGCCGCACCGACCGGCCCCGCGACGAGTTGGCGATCAAGCTGGCCCTCGCGCTGACCACGCCCGGCGTCGACGTGCGCTCGGTGGTGCAGACCCAGCGCAGCGCGACCATGCGGACGCTGCAGGAGTTGACCCGGTTGAAGTACGCCAGCGACCGCCCGGAGGACCTGCCGTGGCGGCTGGTGCTGGACGCCATGGTCTTCCAGGCCGAGGCCGAGGTGCGCTGGCTGGACCACTGCGAGACGAGCCTGGTGCGCTACCGTCCGACGGAGCCCGGCCGCGCGCCGACGACGCCCGCCGAGGCGGTGGACCGGGCGGACGAGGAGGCGCGACGGTGAGCGTGGGCAGCGGGCCGGCGGGCGACAGCCCGGCCCCGGCCGTGCTCGATGTGCGCGACGTGCACCGCACCCACGGCACCGGGCCGGCGGCGGTGCACGCGCTGCGCGGCGTGAGCCTCGCCGTCCACCCGGGCGAGCTCGTCGCGGTGATGGGGCCCTCCGGCTCCGGGAAGTCCACCCTGTTGGCCCTCGCCGGCGGGCTGGACGGCCCGACCGCCGGCGAGGTGCTCGTCGAGGGCGAGCACCTCGGCGCCCTGGACCGGCGCCGCCTCGCCCAGGTGCGTCGCCGCCGGATCGGCTACATCTTCCAGGACCTGAACCTGCTCGGCAGCCTCACCGCCGTGGAGAACGTCGCGCTCCCCCTGGAACTCGACGGGACCGGCGTCCGGCGGGCGCGCCGGCTGGCGCTGGACGCGCTGGCCGAGGTGGGCCTGCCGGAACTCGGCGACCGGTTCCCCGACCAGCTCTCCGGCGGCCAGCAGCAGCGGGTGGCGATCGCCCGCGCGCTGGTCGGCGAGCGCCGGCTGGTGCTCGCCGACGAGCCCACCGGGGCGCTGGACTCGCAGACCGGCGAGGCGGTGCTGCACCTGCTGCGCCGGCGGGTCGACGCCGGGGCCGCCGCGGTCCTGGTCACCCACGAGGCGCGGCACGCCGCCTGGGCCGACCGGGTGGTCTTCCTCCGCGACGGGGTGCTGGTCGACTCGACGGCCCCGCTCGGCAGCGTGGAGCAGCTGTTGACCGGCAGCGGTCGGTGACGGCGGGCCGGGGCGGCCGGCTCGCGGGCGCCGTCGGCTCCTGGTGGGTGGCGCTGCGGATCGCCCGCCGGGAGGCCCGACGGGCGCGGGGACGTACGGCGCTGGTGCTCGCGATGATCACGCTGCCGGTGCTGGTGCTGACCTTCACCGCGGTGAGCTGGGACATGTCCGAGCTGACCCGGGCCGAGCGGACCGAGCGACAGCTCGGTGTCGCCGACGCGGAACTGCTCTGGGTGGCGCGCGGGCCGGTCACCCAGGACTCCTGGGGCGATGGCTGGGTGTCCGACCACGACGCGACCCCGCCGGCCGAACGGGTCACCGCCGAACAGGTCACCGCCCTGCTGCCGGCCGGGAGCCGGGTCGTCCCGCTGCGCCGCTGGGTGAACTTCGACGCCCGGGTCGGCGACCGGGTCGACCGGGACGTCACCGGCCGCGCCGTGGACCTCGCGGACCCGCTCGGCCGGGGGCTGGCCCGGTTCCGTTCCGGCCGGGCGCCGGCCGGGCCGGACGAGATCGCGCTGAGCCCCGCCGCGCTGAGCCGACTCGACGTCCGTCCCGGTGGCACCGTCACGTCCGGGGACGGCTCCCGCTCGTGGCGGGTGGTCGGGGTGGTCGAGTACCCGGACGACCTGGGACCGATCGTCACGCTGCACCCGGCGACCGCCGGTCCGACGGACGCCGAGCCGGACATGACCTGGCTGGTGGACCTGCCCGGGACGGCGGACGAGACACTGTTCCGCCGGCTCAACGACCACGGCGTCGTGGTCCACGCCCGCACCCCCGCCCCGCCCTCGGGGGTGGACTTCGTCGGGCCCGAACCGTTCTCCTCGGTCGACGTCGAGGGGATGAGCGTCTCGGTACTCGTCGGCGGGCTGGGGCTGCTGGAGGTGGTGCTGCTCGTCGGCCCGGCCTTCGCGGTCGGCGTACGGCGGCGGCGCCGGGACCTCGCGTTGGTCGCGGTGGCGGGCGGCGACGACGCCCACCTGCGCCGGATCGTGCTGGCCGACGGCGTGGTGCTGGGCGCCCTCGGGGCGGCCACCGGGCTCACGCTCGGCGTCGCCGCCGCGTTCGCCGCCCGGCCGCTGGTCGAGCAGCACCTCTACGGCGCGCGCTTCGGCGGGTACCGCTGCTGGCCGGAGGCCCTGGTGGCGGTCGCGGCCGTCGCGGTGCTGTCCGGCGTGCTGGCCGCGCTGGCCCCGGCCTGGGCGGCGGCCCGGCAGGACGTGGTGGCCGGGCTGGCCGGCCGCCGCACCCCGCCCGCGCACCGGCGGCGCTGGCTCACGGCCGGCGTGTGCATGGCGGCCGGCGGGGCGGCGCTGGCCGCGTTCGGGGCCGCCCGGACGTCGCCGCCGGTGATCCTCGCCGGTCTGGTCCTCGGCGAGCTGGGGCTGGTCTTCGCCACCCCGACGCTGGTCGGCCTGCTCGCCCGGCTCGGGCGGTCGCTCCCGCTGGCGCCCCGGATCGCGCTGCGCGACGCCAGCCGCAACCGTTCCTCGGCCGCCCCGGCGATCTCGGCGGTGATGGCGGCGGTCGCCGGCAGCGTCGCGGTCGGGGTGTACCTGGCCAGCGACCACGCGCGGAGTGCCGCGACGTACGAGCCGAGTATGCCCGCCGGCACGGTGCTGGTGCACCGGCCGGACCTGGACACCGCACCCGCCCTGGCCCGGGTCACCGAGGCGGCCCGCGACCAGCTCGGCGCCGCCACGGTGGCGCCGCTGGCCGGGGTGCGGTGCACGACGGAGGCCGAGCCCTGCTCGGTCGCTCCGGTGCTGCCGCCGCACCGGGCGTGTCCCTGGCCGGCCGGCGACGGCCTGAGCGAGGCCGAGCGGCGGCAGGCCCGGGCGGACGCCCGCTGCCGGGGCGACAACCTCCACGGCGCGTACTTCCAGGTGCTGGTGGACGATGGGAACGCCCTGCCGCTGCTGACCGGTGCCGACCCCGCCGACGTCGCCGCCGCGGCCGCCGTGCTGCGCGCCGGCGGCGCGGTGGTGACCGATCCGCGCTACGTGGTGGACGGGCGGATCGAGGTGGCGGTGAACGGGTCGGGACCGGCCGGGCCGGTGACCTCCGCGCCCACCGCCGTCGCCGCGTACGCGCTGCGCACCGGGGTGCCGACGGAGCGGCTGCTGCTCTCGCGGCGGGCGGCCGACCGGCTCGGGCTGGCCACCCGTGCGCTCGGCTGGGCCGTCGCGGCCGACGGGGCACCCGACCAGGGCCGGCAGGACCGGTTCGCCACCGCGCTGCGCCCGCTCGGCGCCCACGTGGAGATCGAGCAGGGCGACCGGTCGGACGACGGGCGGCCGGTGCTGCTCCTGCTGGCCGCCGCGGCCGGGGTGATCACCGTGGGCGCCGCCGGCATCGCCACCGGGCTGGCGGCGGCCGAGGGGCGCGCCGACCTGTCCACGCTGGCCGCGGTGGGCGCCGGCCCCGGCCTGCGCCGGCTCCTGTCGCTGTGCCAGTCGGGGGTGATCGCCGTGCTGGGCTCGGTGCTCGGCATCGTCGCCGGCCTCGGCTCGGCGGTGATCATCCTGACCGCCCTGAACCGCCGGTACGCCGGCTCGTGGCCGGTTCAGGACCCGTACCCGGTGGTGGTCCCGTGGGCGACCCTCGGCGTCCTGGTGGTGGTGCCGCTGGTCGCGATGCTCGGCGCGGGACTGTTCACCCGGTCCCGGCTGCCGGTCGAGCGACGCCTCGACTGACCGGCCGGCGCCGCGCACACTGGTGCCCGGGCCCGTCCTGCAAGCCCTCACCCGCCGCGTCGAGAGTCCCCACCGGGCGCGGCGGGCCGGGCGGATCGGGCGGGCGCGACTAGGCTGGTGCGGTGACCTGCGCCGCCGCGACACCGCGGGCCGGCTCGTGCCGGGCGGCCCGGTCGGCGAGGGCGTGAGGTGGTCGGCGTGGACGTGGACGGCGTGGCCTCCGGCGGCGACCCGCACCCGGGCGATCCACGCTGGGCGGTGGCCGAGCGGGTCGCCGACGCCGCCCGCCGGCGCTTCCCGGCCGACGTGCTCGCCGTCGCCGTGCACGGCCCGCTCGCGCACGGCGACGACGACGGCGGCGGGGACGGCGAGGTCGGGCTGCTGGTGGTGACCTACCGGCCCGGCGGCGGCCCGCCCCCGGCGACCCGGCGGGTCGACGGCGTGCTGGTCGACCTGACCGTGGCCGGCGCGGACGACTACCTCCACCAGGCCCGGCTGATCTCCCCGCTCTGGCCGCTGACCGCCGACCGGTACGTCAGCACCCGGGCGCTGCACGACCCGACCGGCTGGCTGCGCACGCTCCGTGACGAGCACCTGGGCCGGCTGGCCCGTGCCCGGCCGGCCGAGTTCAGCACGGCGGCCCGGCAGGCGTGGTACAGGGGCAGCGCGGCGCACGCCCGGGCGGCCCGGCTGGCCGGGTGGTACGAGACCGACCAGGCCCTGCTGATGCTCGGCGAGGCGCGGCTGGCGGCGGCCACCGTGAACGGGCTGCTCAGCCGCACCTACTTCCGCGACCCCGGGGACGCGGTGCGGCGCACCGGCCTGGCCGGCGCGGACATGACCGAGGTGGGTGCCGTGCTGGCCCGCCAGGCGGCGGAGCTGACGGCCCGGGGCCGCCCCGTCGACGGGACGGTCGACGACCTCCTCGACGGCTGACCCGCCGCGCGGCGGCGGGACGCCCTGGCCGACGAACCGGAGCGCCTACGACCGGCTCCGCCGGCCCGAGGGCGCGGCGGCGTCAGCCGAGGGCGCCCTGGACGCCGATGAGGGCGCCGACGAGGTAGGTGGCGCCGGCCGCCGCGGCACCCAGCAGGAGCTGGCGCAGGCCGCCGGACCACCAGGGCCGGGCGGTGAACCGGGCGACCACCGCCCCGGCCGCGAAGAGCCCGAGCCCACCGACGGCCAGCGCCAGCCAGAGGCTGGTCGAGCCGAACAGGTAGGTCAGCAGCGGCACCAGGGCCCCGACCGAGAAGAACAGGAACGACGAGATCGCGGCCGCCCACGGGCTGGGCTGGTCGTCGGGGTCGACGCCCAACTCCTCCCGGACGTGCACCCGCAGCGCCTCCTCCGGGTTGCGCCGCACGGCCTCGGCGACCTGCATGGCGAGGTCGTGCGGCAGGCCCCGGGCGACCCACGCCTCGGCCAGCTCGCGCGCCTCCGCCTCGGGGTGCCGCTCCAGCTCGCGGCGTTCCTTGGCCACCTCGGCCGCGACCTGCTCGTTGGCCGAGCGGACGCTCGTGTACTCCCCCAGCCCCATCGAGATGGCGCCGGCCACCAGGCCGGCGGTGCCGGTGAGCACGATGCTGCGGGGCGACACCCCGCCGCCGCCGACGCCCGCGATCAGGGCGATGTTGGTGACGAGGCCGTCCATCGCGCCGAAGACGGCGGGCCGCAGCCAGCCGCCGGACACGTCCGCGTGGTGCGCCTCGCGCAGCGCCGCAGGGGTGTCGGTCACGGCAGTGTGAGGATCTCGTGGCCGTCCTCGGTCACCACGATGGTGTGCTCGAACTGCGCGGTCCACTTGCGGTCCTTGGTGACCACCGTCCAGCCGTCGTCCCACATGTCGTACTGGTGGGTGCCGAGGGTGATCATCGGCTCGATCGTGAACGTCATCCCCGGCTCCATCACGTCGGTCGGGCGGGGGCTGTCGTAGTGCGGCACGTAGAGCCCGCTGTGGAAGGACTCGCCGATGCCGTGGCCGGTGAAGTCGCGGACCACGCCGTAGCCGAAGCGCTTCGCGTACGACTCGATGACCCGGCCGACCACGTTGATCTGGCGGCCCGGGGCGACCGCGCGGATGCCGCGCATCATCGCCTCGTGGGTCCGCTCGACCAGCAGCCGGGCCTCCTCGCTGACCTCGCCGACGCAGAAGGTGGCGTCGGTGTCGCCGTGCACCCCGTTGATGTACGCCGTGACGTCGACGTTGATGATGTCGCCGTCGGCGAGCACGGTGGAGTCGGGGATGCCGTGGCAGATCACCTCGTTGAGGCTGGTGCAGCAGGACTTGGGGAAGCCCTTGTAGCCCAACGTCGACGGGTAGGCGCCGTGGTCGCAGAGGAACTCGTGCACGACCCGGTCGATCTCGTCGGTGGTCACGCCGGGCTTGCAGTGCTCACCCGCGAGCTGGGTGGCCTGAGCGGCGAGCCGACCCGCGATCCGCATCTTCTCGACGGTCTCCGGGGTCTGCACGTGCGAGCCGCGCCACTCCTGGGGACGCTTCTTGCCCACGTACTCCGGGCGGACGATGTGGGCGGGCACGGGCCGCAACGGAGAGAGCGTGCCTGGGGTCAGCGGCGCACGGACGGTCATGGGCCCAAGCCTATCGCCGCAGGGCCGGGCGGCCCCCGCCCCCGCCCGCCCGGCCCGGTTGTTGCCGCGCCCGAGAGGCTGTGCCATTGTGGCTGCGTGGATCAAGGGGACGGCGCGCCTCCCGTATTCTCCGCCAGCGCGGAGGCCGACGGTGGTCACGTCCGCGTCGTGGTGACCGGCGAGGTCGACATGGCCACCGCCGACACGATGGTCCAGACCGTGCTGCGGGAGCCGGCCGAGCGGGTGACGCTCGACCTGCGGGCGGTCACCTTCTTCGACTCGGCGGCGATCCACGCCGTGGTCCGGCTCGCCCAGCAGTTCCCCGACGCCCTCGCCGTCCTGCCGTCCCGGCAGGTCCGCCGCGTGCTGGACATCGCCGGTCTGGGCGAGCAGACCTGGCTCCGCCCGGCCTGATCCCGCGCCGCTCCGGCCGCCGCCGGGCGGGTGCTCAGTCCGCCAGCCGCCGGCGCAGCGTCACTTCCGTCCCCTCGGGGGTACGCGTGACCGACATCTCCCCCAGCGCCTTGATGAGGGACAACCCCCGCCCGCGGAAGCCCGACCCGGTCGACTCCCGCCACCGCCCGCTGTCGCGCACGGTGGCCACCACGGTGCGATCCTCGATGACCACCTCGACGGCGATCGCCGGCTCCGCGGGGTCGACGGGGTGCTCGATGGCGTTGGCGGCCGCCTCGGAGACGGCGACGGTCAGGTCGAACAGGTCCGTCTCGTTGACGGAGTGGGCGACGAGGAAGTCCTCCAGCCGCTTGCGCAGCACGCTGAGCCGGGTGGGGTCGGTCGGCAGCCGCAGCGCGAACCGGTTGAGTTCCGCCGCCTCCAGGGCCAGCACCGCGACGTCGTCGCGCAGGGGCCGCCCGGCGATCCGCCGGACCACGGCGTCGATCATGTCCGTCACGTGCTCGCCGGGCGTCGCCGCGTCCTGCCTGAGCCGGGCCAGCGCGTCGTCGATGTCGAGCTGCCGGTCCTCGATCAGCCCGTCGGTGTAGAGCAGCAGCCGGCTGCCCGGGGTCAGCTCCCCCTCGACCGTCCGGTAGGACGTGTCGGGGATCGCCCCGACGGGCGGGCCGAGCGCCCGGTCGTGCAGGAACGCCACGTCGTCCCCCCGGATCAGCAGCGGCGAGGGGTGGCCGGCGCTGGCGTACCGCAGCCGGCCGGTGCGCGGGCTGAACCAGAGGCAGACCACGGTGGCGAAGGAGCGGCCCTCCGTCGTCCCGACCAGCCGGTTGAGCCGGGTCAGCGACTCGCCCGGGTCGAACCCCTCCAGCACGTACGCCCGCAGCGCGTTGCGGAGCTGGCCCATCGCCGCCGCCGCGCGGACGCCCTTGCCCACCACGTCGCCGATGACCAGCACCAGCTCGTCGTCGCACAGGGCGACGACGTCGTACCAGTCTCCGCCGACCTCCACGTCGGCGCTGCCCGGCAGGTAGCGGCTGGCGACGACGGCGCCCGGCAGCTGCGGCAGCGACCGGGGCAGCAGGCTGTGCTGGAGCGTGGTGGCGATGCGGTGCTCGGCCTCGTAGAGCTGGGCGTTCTCCAGCCGCACGCCGACCAGCCGGGCGAGCTGGGTGAGCGCGGCCTCGTCGGTGCGGGCGCCGTCGCCGTCCGGCCGCCAGACCCGCAGCTCGCCGAGCTGCTCGCCGACGGTGCCGGTCAGCGGCAGCACGAAGGACGGCTCGACGGGGGCCGACCCGCCGCCGTCGGCCTCGAAGCGCATCCCGGTCGCCGAGACCACCACCCGGGCGGCCTCGGCGAGGCTGAGCGCGTGCCGCGCGGCGACCTGGAGCACGTCGGCCGTGGATCGGGCGGTGTTGACCGCCACCGCGGCGTCGGCCAGCGCCCGTAGCCCGCGGATGATCTGGCCGCGGAGCTGGCCCAGCTCGACGTTGGCCCGGACCCGGGCGATCAACTCCTGGCCGGAGAAGGGCTTGGTGAGGTAGTCGTCGGCGCCGGCCGAGAGCCCGGCGACCGCCTCGGCGGAGCCGGCGCGGGCCGACAGCAGCACGATCGGCACGTGCCGGGTACGCGCGTCCGCACGCAGCGCGGCGACCAGCCCGAAGCCGTCCAGCCGAGGCATCATCACGTCGGTCAGCACCAGGTCGAAGGCGCCGTCGACGGCCAGCCGCAGCGCCTCCAGGCCGTCGGTCACCGCGACCACCTCCCATGACGGGGCGAGCAGCCGGGTGACGTGTTCGCGCAGGTCGGCGTTGTCGTCGGCGACCAGGATCCGCCCGGCGGCGCCCGACCCGGCCACCCGGGTCGCCCCGGCTCCCGCGGCGTCGGCCCAGCGGGCGGTCTCCGCCACGTACAGGTCGGCCCGCACCAGCTCGACCGGCGCCGGGGGGCCGGCGTCGGCGACCCGTTCGGGCGGCAGGTGCCCGGTGCCGAAGGGGACGGTCACGGTGAACGTGCTGCCCTCGTCCACGCGGCTGCTGGCGGCCACCTCGCCGCCGTGCATCTCGACCAGCTCGCGGACCAGCGCCAGACCGATCCCGGTGCCCTCGTGGGTGCGCGAGCGCGCCCCCGGCGCCCGGTGGAAGCGGTCGAAGACCTGCGGCAGCTCCTCGGGGACGATGCCGACGCCCGTGTCGGCGACCTCCAGCCGGGCGGCGCCGTCGACGGCGCGGACCCGCACCCGGATCTCCCCGTCGAAGGTGAACTTCACCGCGTTCGACACCAGGTTGAGGACGATCTTCTCCCACATGTCCCGGTCCACGAAGACCGGTGCCGGCAGCGGCGGGCAGTCGACCACCAGGCGCAGCCCGGCCCGATCGGCCGCCGAGCGGAACGTGCTGGCCAGCCGGGAGGTGTAGTCCGCCAGGTCGGTCGGCTGGTAGTGGGCGGCCAGCCGACCGGACTCCAGCCGGGAGAAGTCGAGCACCGTGTTGACGAGCTTGAGCAGCCGCAGCGCGTTGCGGTGCATGGTGGTGAGCCGGTCCGTGTACGCCGCGGGCAGCGCCGGGTCGGCGAGCAGGTCCTCCAGCGGGCCGAGCACCAGGGTCAACGGGGTGCGGAACTCGTGGCTGATGTTGGCGAAGAAGTTGGTCTTGGCCCGGTCGAGGGCGGCCAGCTCGGCGGCCCGGGCGCGCTGGTGCTCGTACGCCTGCTGCTTGCCGACGGCCCGGGAGACCTGCGCGGCGACCAGGTCGAAGAAGTCGCGGTACTCGGCGGTCAGCGGCAGCCGGCGGGCGAGGCCGACGACCAGCGTCCCGACGGTCTCGTTCGCCGCGGTGACCGGCAGCACCAGCGCCCGCTCGGCCGCGCCGGCCGGGACCCGGGCGAGCAGGTCCGTCACGGCGACGGTGGTGGCGGCGCCGCCGGCGGCGACCTCGGCGAGCGACGCCGGGGACGGCGTGGTGACCGCCGCAACGTCGACGCCGCTGCGCCCCGCCAGCGCGAGGCGGCCGGTGTCGTCGGGCAGGTGCACCAGGGCGAACGGCACGTCCGGCCGGTGCCGGTCGAACACCGCGGCGGCGGCCCGGCCCAGCTCCGCCGTGCTGCCCACCTCGGCCAACTCGCTGCCCAGCTCCGCCAGCAGCCGCAGCCGGCGCTCGCCGAGCACCCGGCCGGTGGTCTCGTTGACGATGCAGAAGATGCCGTCGACGGTGCCGTCGACGCCCAGGATCGGGTCGTACGAGACGTCGAAGTACGTCTCCTCGAGGAAGCCGTGCCGGTCGAGCGGGAAGGGATGGTCCTCGGCCCGGTACGACCGGCAGCCGCGCCGGACGCCCTCCAGCAGCGGCCCGAGCACGTCCCAGGTCTCCGCCCAGTGCTCGCGGGCCGGCCGGCCCAGCGCGTCCGGGTGCTTGCCGCCGATCGTCGGCCGGTAGGCGTCGTTGTAGAAGGCGAGCTGCTCCTCGCCCCAGAACATGACGATCTGGGCGCTGGAGGCGAGCATCATGCCGACCGCCGCACAGAGCGCAGCCGGCCAGCGGTCCGGGGTGCCCAGCGGGGTGGTGGACCAGTCGAACGCGCGCATCCGCTCGCCCATCTCGCCGCCGGCCGCGAACGCCGCGGCGAGCAGCGGGGGAAACTCCGCTTCCCGGACGCGGTCGGGTGGGTGCCCCTCGTCCACGCCCCCCTGGGCCGAGCTCATGCAGCCTCCCGCTCCGGCCTTCCCCGCCTCGGCCCGATGATCCATCCGGCCGTGCCCCGCTCAGTACCCTGACGGGCCGGCAACGTAACGCATGCCACGCCCTGGTCGCTGATTACGTCCGCTCGGCCGGCCGTCGGCTGCTCGACGGCACCTCCCCCGCCATCCGGAGGGCGCGGGCTCACAGCGGGGTGACGTACGCGCCGGTGATGCCGCCGTCGACCACGAACTGCGCGGCGGTCATGAAGGAGGCGTCGTCGCTGGCGAGGAAGGCCACCGCGGCGGCGATCTCCTCCGGCCTGCCGAACCGCCCCATCGGCACGTGCACCAGCCGGCGGGCCGCGCGCTCCGGGTCGGCGGCGAAGAGCTCCAGCAGCAGCGGGGTGGCGACCGGGCCGGGGCAGAGCGCGTTGACCCGGATGCCCTCCCGGGCGAACTGCACGCCCAGTTCCCGGGTCATCGCCAGCACCCCGCCCTTGCTCGCCGTGTACGCGATCTGCGAGGTGGCCGCGCCCATCAGCGCCACGAACGAGGCGGTGTTGACGATCGAGCCCTTGCCCTGCCGGCGCATGTGCGGGATGACGTGCTTGCAGCAGAGGTAGACGCTCGTGGTGTTGACCCGCAGCACCCGCTCCCAGGCGTCCAGCCCGGTCTCCAGGATGGAGTCGTCCTCCGGCGGGGAGATGCCGGCGTTGTTGAACGCGATGTCGATCCGCCCGTGCCGCTCGGCCACCCCGTCGAAGAGGTCCCGTACGGCCGCCTCGTCGGCGACGTCCGCCGCGACGAACTCGCCGCCCACGGAGTCGGCGGCCCGCTTGCCGGCCTCCGGGTCGATGTCCACGCAGACCACCCGCGCCCCCTCGGCGGCGAACCGCCGCACGGTGGCCAGCCCGATCCCGCTGCCCGCACCGGTGACCACGGCCACCCGGTCCTGAAGACGACCCTGCACGCGCCTCACTCCTCCGTTGCGATGAACACGTTCTTGACGTCGGTGAAGGCGTGCAGCGCGTCCGGGCCCAGCTCGCGGCCCAGCCCGGAGCGCTTCATCCCGCCGAAGGGGGTCCAGTACCGCACCGAGGAGTGCGAGTTGACGCTGAGGTTGCCCGCCTCGACCGCCCGCGCCACCCGGACGGCGCGGCCCACGTCCCGGGTCCAGACCGAGCCGGACAGGCCGTACTCGGTGTCGTTGGCGAGTCGCACCGCGTCGGCCTCGTCGTCGAACGGGAGCACCGAGACGACCGGGCCGAAGATCTCCTCCCGCCAGTGCCGGTCCGCCGTGGAGTCGGCGAGCAGCACCGTCGGGGCGTACCAGAAGCCGGGGCCGTCGGGGCGGGAGCCGGTGAAGGCGACGGTCGCCCCGTCGACGTACCCCGCGACCCGGTCCCGCTGGCCGGCGGAGATGAGCGGGCCCATCTCGGCGGTCTCCCGGGCCGGATCCTCCACCCGCAACGCCCGCACCGCCGGCTCGAGCAGCTCCAGGAAGCGGTCGTACGCCGGCCGCTGGACCAGGATCCGGGACCGGGCGCAGCAGTCCTGGCCGGCGTTGTCGAAGACGGCGTACGGGGCGGTCGCCGCCGCCTTCTCCAGGTCGGCGTCGGCGAAGACCAGGTTGGCGCTCTTGCCGCCCAGCTCCAGGGTCACCCGCTTCACCTGGGCGGCACAGCCGGCCATGATCCGGGTGCCGACCTCGGTGGAGCCGGTGAAGCAGACCTTGCGGACGGCGGGATGGGTGACGAACCGCTCCCCCACCACGGACCCGGCTCCCGGCAGCACCGTGAACACGTCCTCGGGCAGCCCCGCCTCGCGGGCCAGCTCGGCCAGGCGCAGCGCGGTCAGCGGGGTCAACTCGGCGGGTTTGAGCACCACCGTGTTGCCGGCCGCGAGCGCCGGCGCGAAGCCCCAGGCGGCGATCGGCATCGGGAAGTTCCACGGCACGATCACCCCGACCACGCCGAGTGGTTCGTGGAATGTCACGTCCAGCCCGCCCGGCACGGGGATCTGCCGCCCGGTCAGCCGCTCCGGCGCGCCCGCGTAGTAGTCGAGCACGTCCCGGACGTTGCCCGCCTCCCACCGCGCGTTGCCGACGGTGTGCCCCGAGTTGCGCACCTCCAGCTGCGCCAGCTCCTCCAGGTGCGCGTCCACCAGCGCGGCGAACCGGCGCAGCAGCCGCGCCCGGTCCCCCGGCGCCAGTGCCCGCCACCGCGGGTACGCCGCGTCCGCCCGCCCGATCGCCGCGTCGACCTCGTCGGCCGAGGCCGACGGCACGACCGCCACCACCTCGCCCGTCGTCGGGTTCACCACCTCGGTCACGGGCCCCATCCCTTCCCGTCGATCACGCGGTCGAGGTCAGAGGCGTTCGAAGCCACGGAAGAGCTCCCAGTCGGTCACGGCGGCGTCGAAGGCCGCCAGTTCGACCCGCGCCTGGTTGGCGTAGTGCGCCACCACCTCGTCGCCGAATGCCTCCCCCGCCACCGTCGAGGACTCCCACCGGGCGAGGGCGTCACGCAGCGTGCCGGGGACCCGCTCGGCGGCCGGGTCGTCGTACGCGTTGCCGGTGCACTCCTCGCCCAGCTCCAGTCCGCGCTCGATGCCGTGCACGGCGCCGGCGACCAGCGCGGCGATGGCCAGGTACGGGTTCACGTCCGCCCCCGGGACCCGGTTTTCCACCCGCATGCCCTGCCCGTGCCCGACCAGCCGCAGGGCGCAGGTGCGGTTGTCCGTGCCCCACCGCAGCGCGGTCGGGGCGAACGACCCGGGCTGGTAGCGCTTGTAGGAGTTGACGTTCGGGGCGAACAGGAGGCTGAACTCCTGCATGGTGGCGAGCAGCCCGGCCAGCACCCGCCGCCCGGTCGCCGACAGGTGCGCCGGCCCGTCGCCGAGCAGCGCCGACCGGCCGTCCGCGTCACGCAGGGAGAAGTGGATGTGGCAGGAGTTGCCCTCCCGCTCGTTCGGCTTGGCCATGAAGGTGATCGACATGCCCTCCTGGGCGGCGATCTCCTTCGCCCCGTTCTTGTAGATGACGTGGTGGTCGGCGCAGGCCACCGCCTCGTCGTAGCGGAAGGCGATCTCGTGCTGGCCCAGGTTGCACTCCCCCTTCGCGCTCTCGGGGGTCAGCCCCGCCCCCGCCATCTCCCGGCGGATGCGGCGCAGCAGCGGCTCCACGCGGGCGGTGCCGAGCAGGGAGTAGTCCACGTTGTACTGGTTGGCGGGGGTCAGCTCCCGGTAGCCGCGCCGCCAGGCGTCCTCGTAGGAGTCGCGGAACAACACGAACTCCAGCTCCGTGCCGGCGTACGCGGTCAGCCCGTGCCCCGCCATCCGGTCCAGCTGACGGCGCAGGATCTGCCGGGGCGAGGCGGCCACCGGCCCTGACCCGTCCAGCCAGGCCAGGTCCGCCAGGAGCAGCGCGCTGCCCGGCTGCCAGGGCACCCGGCGCAGCGTGTCGAAGTCCGGCACCATGGCGAAGTCGCCGTAGCCGCGTTCCCAGCTCGACATCGCGTACCCGTCGACGGTGTTCATGTCGACGTCCACGGCGAGCAGGTAGTTGCAGCCCTCGCTGCCGTGCGCGACGACGTGGTCGAGGAAGTGGGGGGCGTGGAACCGCTTGCCCTGCAACCGGCCCTGCATGTCCACCAGGGCCAGCACCACGGTGTCGATCTCGCCCTCGGCGATGGCGACCCGCAGTTGTTCCAACGTGAGCGGAGCTTTCCTCATCGGCGGGCCTCCATCACCAAGGTCTACTGGCTAACCTGACCACCGTCAATGCCCAGCCCCGGATCCCGGCAACCGCCCGGGGTGGGTGCGCCGGGCTCGCTCCCGCCGACCGGCCCGGCGAGCGGGCAAATTGCGTTGCCGTCCGGGCGCGTGCGCCGCATGCTTGAGCCCGTGACCAGGCCCGATCGCGACGGGCCACCGCCGGGCGCTCGGACCGCCCCGGCACCGCGGCGGCGCGGGGCACGTCACCTCTCTCTCACCCGTGCGGCGCTGCGCCGTACCCGACGCCCGCCCCGCGCCGCCGCCCCACCACCACGCCGTCAGGTCAGCAGCAGACCGACGACCCAGAGCGCCGCCACGAGCAGGCCGGCGAGGAACTCGACCAGCATGGACAGGCCGGCCGCCGCCACGGCCTGCTTCGTCTCTCTCACCCGTGCGGCGCTGCGCCGTACCCGACGCCCGCCCCGCGCCGCCGCCCCACCACCACGCCGTCAGGTCAGCAGCAGACCGACGACCCAGAGCGCCGCCACGAGCAGGCCGGCGAGGAACTCGACCAGCATGGACAGGCCGGCCGCCGCCACGGCCTGCTTCGTCGCCGGCCAGGCCAGCCGGGAGTCGCCCAGCCGCAGCCGCTCCGCCGCCCACACCCCGCCGACGAAGCCGAGCACCAGCCCGACCACCGGTACGACGAAGAAGCCGACCAGTCCCAGCACGCCGCCGGCGAGCAGCGACGAGGTGGGCACCCCGGTGCGTTTCAGGTTCCGCCCCGGCCAGGCGTACTTCACGACGGTGCCGCCGGCGACGACCACCGTGGCGGCGGCGAGCACCGCCCAGCGCCCCGGCCCGGCGCCGCCGAAGAGCGCCCAGACCAGCACCCCGCCCCAGCACAGCGGCAGCGCCGGCAGGCCGGGCACCACCACGCCGGCCAGCCCGGCGAGGATGGCCAGCGCGGCGAGGACGGCGACGGCCGCCTCGGTGTCGGCGAGGCTCATGCCGCGGCTCCGTGCCCGCCGCCGCGCAGCCGGGCCGTGATCTCCGCCGCCGGCGCCGGCGGGCCGAAGTACCGCCCCTGCCCGGTGTCGCAGCGCAGCGCCCGCAGCCGCTCGGCCTGTACCCCGGTCTCGACCGCCTCCGCGGTGACCCACAGCTCCAACGCGTGCGCCAGCCGCACCAGCGCGTCCACGATCCGCTCGTCCCGGTGGTCGGTGGCCGCCTCCGGGCCGTCGCCCCGGATCCCCTCGACGAACGGGCCGGCCAACTTGAGGCAGTGGATCGGCAGCCGCCGCAGGTACGCCAGGTTCGAGTAGCCGGTGCCGAAGTCGTCGATCGCCAGCCGTACGCCCAGCGCGGCCAGCCGGTGCAGCGACCGCAGCGGCTCCCCCGCGGTGCCCATCACGGCGCTCTCGGTCAACTCCAGTTGCAGCAGCCCGGCCGGGAGCCCGGTGGAGGCCAGCGCGTCGGCGACGGTCTCCACGATCCGCGGGTCGTCGGCCTGCCGGGCGGCCAGGTTGACGCTGACCACCAGCCGGGCCGCGGGGAACTCGCGCCGCCACTCCTCCGCGTCCCGGCAGGCCTGCCGCAGCACCCACTCGCCGAGGCGGACGATCAGGCCGGTCTCCTCCGCCAGCCCGATGAACCGGTCCGGCCCGATGAGCCCCAGCTCCGGGTGCTGCCAGCGGACCAGCGCCTCCACGGCCAGCATCGAGCCCTCCAGCAGGGACACGATCGGCTGGTAGTGGAGCACGAACTCGTCCCGGTCCAGCGCCGCCGGCAGCCCGGCGGCCAGCGCGGAGCGGGCGATGTCCCGGGCGCCGCGCTCCGGGTCGTAGACCGCCCACCGGCCGCGGCCCTCCGCCTTCGCCCAGTAGAGCGTGGTGTCGGCGGCCTTCATCAGCTCCGAGGCGCTCGTCCCGCCGACGGGACACTCGACGATGCCGACGCTCGCCGAGACGGCGAGCTGGTGCTCGCCGATCCGGACCGGGGCGGAGACGGCGGCCAGAGCCGCCTCGGCGACGGCCACCGCGTCGTCGATGCCGGTGCCGTCGTCGACCAGGATGACGAACTCGTCCCCGCCCATCCGGGCGACCAGGTGGCCGCGCCCGGCGACGCACTCGGCGAGCCGCCGGGCGATCACCACCAGCAGCCGGTCACCGAGGTCGTGGCCGAGGCTGTCGTTGACCGCCTTGAAGCCGTCCAGGTCGAGAAAGCAGACCCCGACGCGGTGGTCCGCGTCGGCCATCTCGAAGACCTGGCCCAGCGTCTCGAAGAACAGGGTCCGGTTGGGCAGGCCGGTGAGCGGGTCGTGCAGCGCCTGGAAGCGCAGCCGCTGCTGGAGCTCGTACCGCTCGGTGATGTCCTCGATCATCGCGACGGTGAACCGGGGCCGGCCGTCGTCGTGCCGGATCAGCGAGACGGACAGGTCGGTCCAGACCACGCTGCCGTCCTTGCGGTGGTAGCGCTTCTCCACCCGGGCGCTGTCGTGCTTGCCCTCGACCAGCTCCTGGTAGAGCTCCCACATCCCGGCCGCGTCGTCGACGTGGAACAGCGACGCCACGTTGATCTGCCGCAGCTCCTCGACGGAGTAGCCGAGCATGTCCGCGAACGCCTGGTTGACGTCGATGATCCGACCGTCGATGCCGGCGATGCCGATGCCCGTGGGCGCCCCGACGAAGACCGCCCGGAACCGGGCCTCGCTGTCACGCAGGGCCTGCTCCACCTCGTCCCGCGCCTGCCACGCCGAGCGGGCGATCCGCTCCTGCTGGGCGAAGGTGCGGTCGCGCAGGGCGCGGGCGAACCCGGCGGCCAGCCCGCCCTGCAGGGCCGCGACCCGCTCCACCGTCTCGTCGTGGTGCGCCCGGGCGGGCAGCACCTCGGGAAGGAAGCGCTCGCCGAGGGCCCGCACCGACCAGTCGAGCACCCGCGGCTCCGTCAGGTGCTCCTCGACCAGTGCGCGCCCGACCTCCTCGGCCGGCAGGGCCGAGAAGGGTTCGGCGAGCACGGCCAGCGCCAGCCGGACGGTGTGCAGGTGCAGCAGCCGCTCGGTCTCGGCCGCGCTGAGCGGCACGAAACCGAGCCGGCGCACCGCCCGGGACCACTCGGTCGCGTACCGCAGGGCGCCCGACCGGCTGAGGTCGTCGCCGCCGGGCTCCGGTACGGCGCCCATGGGCTCAGGCGGTGGGCTGGTCGTACCGGGCGACGCCGCCGAAGGCACCGAACCGCTCCGGCTGGTCGTCCACGTCGGACGGCGAGTCCGGACGCCAGAGCGGCATGTGCACCACGCCCGGCTCCAGGATCGTCCAGTCGCCGAAGAAGCTGGTGACCTCGGCCCGCGAGCGCAGCGTGATCTCGGTGTCGGTACGCGCCGAGAGGCGCTGCGCGTCGAGCATCTCCTGCGGCTGGTCCTCGAAGGTGGAGTGCGAGATGACCAGGAAGCTGCCCGGGGCGGCGGCGGCCCGCAGGGTGGCCAGGACGTCGCCGGGTCGGTCGGCGTCCGGGATGAAGTGCACCACCCCGGCGAGCAGGATGCCCAGCGGCCGGCTGAAGTCGAGCAGCGCCAGCTCACGGGCCTCGGTCAGGATCCGCTCCGGCTCGCGCAGGTCGGCGTGGATCACCCCGGTCAGCTCGTTGCCGGCGAGCAGCTCCCGGCTGTGCGCCACCGCGACCGGGTCGATGTCGACGTAGACCACCCGGGCCTTGGGGTTGGCCGTCTGGGCGACCTCGTGCACGTTGCCGACGGTCGGGATGCCGGAGCCGATGTCGAGGAACTGGTCGACCCCGGCGTCCAGCAGCGTACGCACGGCCCGGCGCAGGAACTCGCGGCCGGCGCGCATGGTGGCCGCCAGGTTGGGGGTCATGCCGGCGATCTGCTCGGCGAGCTGCCGGTCGATCTCGAAGTTGTGCGCCCCGCCGAGGAAGTAGTCGTAGACCCGGGCCGCGCTCGGCCGGGAGAGGTCGATCTCGGCGGGAAGTCCGTCCGGCATCTGCACTGCTGCACCCCATGTCGTCGCCGCGGTGCGGGAGGGAACCGGCGTCGGGGCGCGTGGGGGGCACGCGGAGCCACACCGGCCGACCCGCGGATCGAGTGGTGCTCACCACTCTAGGCCGCCCACTCCCGGCACGGCGAGGTCCCATGACCCACTTCGTCGGCCCGTCCGGTGTCCGTCACCGACCGGACACCCGGGCGCCGACCGGCCCGCCCCGCGCCCCTCCGGCCGGCGGGGGCGGCGGGCCCAGGACGGGCCGGCCGTTCTCCGACCGGCGACGGGTCAGCCGGCGGACTCCAGCAGCAGCGAGATGCCCTGCCCCACGCCGACGCACATGGTGGCGAGCGCCCGTCGCCCGCCCCGGCGCCGCAGCTCCAGCGCCGCGGTCAGGGCCAGCCGGGCGCCGCTCGCGCCGAGCGGGTGCCCGAGCGCGATCGCCCCGCCGTTCGGGTTGACGTGCTCGGCGTCGGTGGGCAGGCCCAGCTCGCGCAGCACCGCGACGGACTGCGCGGCGAACGCCTCGTTCAGCTCGATCACGTCGACCGCGTCGAGGCCGACGCCGAGCCGGTCGAGCAGCTTCCGGGTGGCCGGCACCGGCCCGACGCCCATGGTCCGGGGCGGTACGCCGGCCGCGGCGGCCCCGGCGAACCGGGCCAGCGGGGTCAGGTTGTACCGGGTCACGGCCGCCTCGGAGGCGACCAGCAGCGCCACCGCGCCGTCGTTGACGCCGGAGGAGTTGCCGGCGGTCACCGTGCCGCCCTCGCGGAACGGGGTGGGCAGCGCG
Organism: Micromonospora sp. NPDC047730; assembly: GCF_043204765.1. NCBI lineage: Bacteria > Bacillati > Actinomycetota > Actinomycetes > Micromonosporales > Micromonosporaceae > Micromonospora > Micromonospora sp. NPDC047730. Next base: position 28,594 of record NZ_JBIDCU010000012.1, read on the forward strand.
GCCAGCTTCTCCAGCGAGGTCTCCCGGGGGTGCTCGTCGACCTCGACGAGCTTCGTCTCGCGCCGCCCCGCCGGCACGCTCACCGGCACGATCTCCTCGGCGAACCGGCCGTCGGCCTGCGCCTTCGCGGCCCGCTGCTGCGACCGGTACGCGAACTCGTCCTGCTCGGCCCGGCCGACGCCGTACTCGGCGGCGACGTTCTCCGCGGTCTCCGGCATGGAGTCGATGCCCCAGTGCTTCTTCATCAGCGGGTTGACCAGCCGCCAGCCGATGGTGGTGTCGTACACCTCCGCGTTGCGGGAGTACGGGGTCGTCGCCTTCGGCATCACGAACGGGGCGCGGCTCATGCTCTCCACCCCGCCGGCCACGACGAGGTCGGCCTCGCCGGCCACGATCGACCGGGCGGCGGTGGCCAGGGCGTCGAGGCCCGAACCGCAGAGCCGGTTGACCGTGCTGCCGGGCACCTCCTCGGGCAGCCCGCCGAGCAGCGCCGCCATCCGGGCCACGTTGCGGTTGTCCTCCCCGGCCTGGTTGGCGCAGCCCAGGATCACGTCGTCCACCCGCGCCCAGTCCACCGACGGGTGCCGGGCGACCAGCTCGCGGATCACGTGCGCGGCCAGGTCGTCGGGGCGGACGCCGGCGAGGGCGCCGCCGTACCGGCCGATCGGGGTGCGGACACCGGCCACCAGGTATGCCACGGTCATCAGCGCGATCCTTCGGGGGGTGGGAAGGGGCGGGGGCAGGCGCTTTCCGGGTCACGGGGTCGCCCGGCCGCCAGGATATCCGCGCGCCCAGCGGATAGGTTGACGGCATGGCCCGGGCCCAGTTCAGCGCAGAGACCAGCGGCGGTGGCGCGTTCGTCCGCCAGCCCAACCGGTTCACCGGTCGGGTCACCCCCCACTCGACCTCTCCCGCAGGGGGCGGCCCGGACGACCAGGACCGCTGGCCGCTGGAGCCGGGCCGCTACCGACTGATCTGGTGCCGGGCCTGCCCCTGGGCGCACCGGGCCCGGATCGTCCGTAACCTGCTCGGCCTCCAGGACGCGATCTCACTCGGCACGGTCGACCCGATCCGCGACGAGCGCGGCTGGCGGTTCAGCCTCGACCCGGACGGGTTCGACCCGGTGCTCGGCATCGGCTTCCTCTCCGAGGCGTACCTGGCCACGGACCCCGACTACACCGGGCGGGTCACCGTGCCGGCCCTGGTCGACACGCACACCGGGCGGGTGGTCACCAACGACTATCCGCAGCTCACCCTCGACTTCTCCACCGAGTGGCGCAGCCTGCACAAGCCGGGCGCGCCGGACCTCTACCCGGTGGAGCTCCGCCCGGAGATGGACGCGCTGATGGCGGAGATCCACCGGGACGTCAACAACGGCGTCTACCGCTGCGGCTTCGCCACCTCGCAGGCCGCGTACGAGGAGGCGTTCACGGCGCTGTTCGCCCGGCTCGACGCGCTGTCGGAGCGGCTGGCGGGCCGGCGTTACCTGATGGGCGACGCGATCACCGAGGCCGACGTGCGGCTGTTCACCACCCTGGTCCGCTTCGACGTGGCGTACCACGGGCACTTCAAGTGCAACCGGCAGAAGCTCACCGAGATGCCGGTGCTCTGGGCGTACGCGCGGGACCTGTTCCAGACGCCGGGCTTCGGCGAGACGGTCGACTTCGACCACATCAAGCGGCACTACTACGGCACCCACGCGGCGATCAACCCGACGGGCATCGTCCCGCTCGGCCCCGACACCTCCGGCTGGACGACGCCGCACGGGCGTGGCTGAGCCGCGCCGGGCGGACCCGACCGCCGCCCCGGGCGTGGCCGAGCCGCGCCGGGCGGGCCCGACCGTCTCCCCGTCCCGGGCCGCCGCCGCGTCGGCCGCGACCGGCTGCATCGTCGCGGGCGCGACCGCCGTGACCGTCGCCGTGGTCGCCGGTCCCGGCCCGGGCCTGACCGGGTACGTCAGCGAGGCGGGCGTCACCGACAGCGCGTACGCCCCGGCGTACCGGATCGGGGTCTTCGCCCTCGCCGCGGCGCTGCTGCTGCTCGCGGCGGCGCTGCCGGCGGGGCTGCGGGTCGCGGCCGCGCTGCTCGCCACCGGGAGCCTCTGCACCCTGGTCTCGGGCGCGGTGACGTGCAGCGCGGGCTGCCCGCTGCCGCCGTTCGAGCGGGCCACGGCGGCCGACCTGGTGCACGGCGGGGCGAGCATCGTCGCGACCGCGGCGGTGGTCTTCGCGATGCTGGCGATCGCCTTCCCGCCCGGGGCCGACCGGTCGCTGCGCCAGCTGGCCGCCGGGGCGGCGGCGGTGGCGCTGCCGCTGGCCGGGGTGGTGGGGCTGGCGATGCTCGCGGTGGGCCGGGGCGCCCTGGTCGGGGTGCTGGAGCGACTGCTGCTCCTGGTGGCGCTCCTCTGGGCCACCGCCACCGCCACCACCATCGCCCTCCGCCGGTAAGGAAGGGCACCTTGTTAACGCCTCCGGTAGAGGAAGGGCCCCTTCCAAGCATTCGCTGTAAGGAGCGTCACCGGAGTCGATCCTTCCGGTCAGTCGGCCGGGGGGATAACCTCGGCGGGCGATGACCAACGTCTGGCACCTCACCGTGCGCCTGTATGTCGACCTCCGACTGCAGGCCAGCGGCATCTGTCCGGCGCAGCCGCTCTCCTGACGCTGCCCCGTTCGACCCTCCAGACCCTGGGACACATCCTCATGGCTTCCGCCCTGCGCAAGATCCCCTTCTCCGTGCAGATCCTGCTCGGCCTCGTCCTCGGCGTGGCGCTCGGCTTCCTCGCCCGCGCCAACGACCTGAGCTGGCTCACCAGCACCCTCGACACCGTCGGCGGCCTCTTCGTCCAGCTCCTCAAGCTGGCCGTGCCGCCGCTGGTCTTCACCGCCATCGTGGTCAGCGTCGTCAGTCTGCGGGGGGTGGCCAACGCCGCCCGGCTCGCGCTGAAGACCCTGCTCTGGTTCGGCGCCACCGCGTTGGTCGCCGTGGCCGTCGGCATCGGGCTCGGCCTACTCACCAACCCCGGCCGTGGCGTCACCCTGGACACCGCCGGCGCCGCCGCCCCGAAGAGGACCGGCTCCTGGACCGACTTCCTCACCGGCATCGTGCCGACCAACCCGGTCGGCGCGTTCGTCGAGGGCAACGTGCTCCAGATCGTCTTCCTGGCCCTCGTCATCGGCGCCGCGGCGCTGCTGGTCGGCGAGAAGGCCGAGCCGTTCGTGGCGCTCAACCGGGCGCTGCTGGAGATCGTCCAGAAGGCGCTCTGGTGGGTCATCCGGCTCGCCCCGATCGGCACGCTCGGCCTGATCGGCAACGCCGTCGCCTCGTACGGCTGGAACCTGGTGGCCCCGCTCGCGAAGTTCACCACCGCCGTCTACGTCGGCTGCGCGATCGTGCTGTTCGTGGTCTACCCGCTGGTGCTGCTGGCCGCCGGCCGGCTCAACCCGCTGCGCTTCTTCGCCGGCGCCTGGCCCGCGATCGAGCTGGCCTTCGTCTCCCGTTCCTCGGTGGGCACGATGCCCGTGACCCAGCGCTCGGTCGAGCGGCTCGGCGTCCCCCGCGAGTACGCCTCGTTCGCGGTGCCGTTCGGCGCGACCACGAAGATGGACGGCTGCGCGGCGATCTACCCGGCCCTCGCGGCGATCTTCGTCGCCCAGGTCTTCGGGGTGGACCTCGGCGTCACCGACTACCTGCTGATCGCCTTCGTGTCGGTGGTCGGCTCGGCTGCCACCGCCGGCCTGACCGGCGCGATCGTGATGCTCACGCTGACCCTGAGCACGCTCGGCCTGCCGCTGGCCGGCGCCGGCCTGCTGCTGGCGATCGACCCGATCCTCGACATGATCCGCACCGCCACCAACGTGGCCGGTCAGGCGCTGGTGCCGACCATCGTCGCGGCCCGCGAGGGCACGCTGGACCGGACCGCGTACGACTCGGCCGGCCGGCGCTCGCCGCTCGACCCGGCGGACGCCGACGCCGACGCCCGGTCCCGCCGGCCGGAGGACCTCAGCCCCGTCCCGGCCTGAGGACTCCTCCCGCCCGCCGCTGCGGGACGCCGCTGCGGCACCTCCCCGGCGGACCACGCCCGCCACGACCCCGGCGGGCCAGCCCCGCCACGACCCCGGCGGGACGTCCGGGCGACGCCCACCACCGACGGGCGCGTCGACGCCGAGGAGGACCTCCGTGGGGAGGTCCTCCTCGGCCGGTAGAGAGGATGACGACATGAGTGTCCTGTTCACGCCGCTGGCCCTGCGCGCGGTGACCCTGCCCAACCGGATCGCCCTGGCGCCGATGTGCCAGTACACCGCCGGCCCGGACGGCCTGCCCACCGACTGGCACCTGGTGCACCTCGGCGGCCGGGCGGTCGGCGGCGTCGGCCTGGTGCTGACCGAGGCCACCGCGGTGGTGCCGGAGGGGCGGATCAGCCCCCAGGACACCGGGCTCTGGTCCGGGGCGCACGTCGACGCCTGGCGGCCGGTGACCGCGTTCGTCGCGGCGCACGGCACCGTGCCGGCGGTACAGCTCGCGCACGCCGGGTTCAAGGCGTCGACGTACCGGCCGTGGGCGCCGCGCCGGGGCGGGGTGCCCGACGCCGAGGGCGGGTGGACGCCGGTCGGCCCCGGGTCGACGCCGTTCCTGCCCGACCACCGGGTGCCGACCGCCCTGGACGAGGCCGGGATCGCCGGCGTGGTCGAGGCGTTCGCGGCGGCGGCCGGGCGGGCCGTCGACGCCGGGTTCGCCGCCGTGGAGATCCACGCCGCGCACGGCTACCTGCTGCACGAGTTCCTCTCGCCCCTGACCAACCACCGGCAGGACGGCTGGGGCGGGGACCGGGCCGGCCGGATGCGGCTGACCCTGGAGGTGGCCCGGGCGGTCCGCGCGGCGGTCGGCGAGGACGTGCCCGTGCTGACCCGGATCTCCGCCACGGACTGGGAGCCCGATGGCTGGACGGTCGAGGACAGCGTGGTGCTCGCCGGCGAGCTGGCCGGTGCCGGGGTCGACCTCGTCGACTGCTCCTCGGGCGGCGCGTCCAGCACCGCCACGATCCCCGTCGGCCCGGGCTACCAGGTGCCGCTGTCCGCCCGGGTACGCCGCGAGGCGGGCGTGGCCACCGGCGCGGTCGGCCTGATCGTCGAGCCGGAGCAGGCCGAGGAGATCGTCGCCGCCGGCGACGCCGACCTGGTCCTGCTCGGGCGGGAACTCCTGCGCGACCCGTACTGGCCGCACCGCGCCGCCGCCAAGCTCGGCGCCACCCCCACCTGGCCCGCCCAGTACACCCGCGCCCGCTGACCCCACCCCCTCCCCGGCCCCCTCGCGGTGGGGCCGGGAGAGCGGGTCAGCCGGCCAGGTGGGACCAGTGCGGTTCCAGGTCGCGCCAGGGGCCCTGGGCGGCGACCGAGCCGGACAGCAGGACCACGACGTGGTCGGCCCGCACCAGGGCGGCCCGCTTCGAGGTCGAGCCCACCACGGTCACCCCGTGCTCGCGCAGGGCCTGCCAGAGCGCCAGCTCCGTGGTGACGTCCAGCGCCGAGGACACGTCGTCGGCGACCAGCAGCTCGGTACGCGGCGCGAGCGCCCGGGCCAGCGCGAGGCGCTGCAGCTGCCCGCCGGAGAGCCGGGTGCCCTTGTGCCCGATCAGCAGCCCGAGCCCGCCCCCGGCCGCCGCCAGGTCGTGGTCGAGCTGGGCGGTCGACACCGCCGCGGCGGCGTCCACCTGGTGGCCGAGCGTGATGTTGTCGGCCACCGTGCCGGAGAGCACCCGGGGCAGCTGGCCGACGTAGCCCACCTGGTTGGGGCGCAGGAACAGCTCCGGCTCGGTGACCGGCTCGCCGTTCCAGGTCAGCAGGCCGGTGTGCGGCGCGATGCCGGCGAGCGCCCGCAGCAGCGACGACTTGCCCGCGCCGACCGGCCCGACGACCAGCACCAACTGGCCGCGTTCCACCGTCAGGTCGACGTCGCGGACGGCCACCGTCCCGTCGGTGTGCCGGACCCCGAAGCCCGTCAGCTCCAGCCGGCGCAGCGGGCGCCGGGGCGGCACGTCCGGCGCCGGGGCGGTGCCCGCGCCGAGGTCCACGTCCGGCACCGCCGCCGAGTACGCCGCCACCCCGGTCATCGCCACCGTCCGCCGCGTCCACACCCGTGCGGAGGGGATCTGCGAGATCAGCGACGCCGTCGTCCAGGCGAACCAGCGGGCCGCCGCCAGGGTGGCGACCGCGACCAGGGTGGCGCCGGCCGACAGCTCGCCGGCCAGGAACAGCGCCCACGCGCCGATCGGCAGCAGGCCGCTGACCAGCGACGGGGTCGACCGCGACCACACCTGCACCGCGATCTCGCGGCGTTGCCGGTCGCTACGGACCACGTCGAGGTCGGCCAGGTGGGCCAGCACCGGCCGGGTGGCCCCGGCGAGTTTCACCGTACGGGCGGCCGACAGCGAGGAGACCAGGGCGGTGGCGAACGCGGCCCGCGCGGCGACGGTGGCCCGGGCGGAGCGCTCCAGCCGCGGCCCGAACAGCGTCGCGGCCAGCCCGGAGACCACCATCGTCCCGGCGAAGAACAGCCCCGGCACGACGCTGCCGGTCACGGCCGTCATCGCCGCCAGCAGCACGAGCGAGATCCCCTGGTCGCTCACGTTGTCGGCGAGCTGCACCACCCGCTCGGTGTCGCCGCCCTGGGCCACCACCTCCGCCGGGGTGTGCCCGCTGACCCGGCGCGGCCCGGTCTGCCCGTGCACCAGCCGCAGGCTGATCCGCAGCATCTGCCGGACCCACCACTGCGGGAACCGGTAGCCGGTGAACCAGTGCACCGGCAGGGTGACCAGCAGGGCGGCGACGATCCCCACCGCCGGCAGCCAGGGGTCCCCGACGCCGTCGACCAGGTCGGCCCAGAGCCAGGGCAGCACCGGCCCGTCCATCCCCAGGACCACCAGCAGCACGAACATCGCGAGCGAGGCCAACCCGTACCGGGCGTCGTTGACGCACAGCCGCAGGACCTCCCGCAGCCCGCGCAGGCCACGCAGCCCCCGGGGCGACGCCGGGGCCGTCGCCTCGGGCTCCGCCGCCGGCGTCGGGTCGCCGTCGGGCGCGGCCGGCCGCCCGGCCTCCGGCTCCACCGGGTCGGGGCCGGCGGACGGCCACGGGTCCGGCGGGCCGGTCAGCAGGTCCACCCCGCCGGACCGGGCCCCCGACCCCGCGTGCGCGTACGCGGTGGCGTGGCTGCTGGCGAGCAGGTCGGCGAAGCGGGCCGACTCCCGCAGCGGGCCCGCCTCGACCACCGCCCCGTCGGCCATCACCACCACCTCGTCGCAGCGGCGTACGGACGAGAGGCGGTGCGCGATGACGATGCCGATCCGGTCGCGCAGCAGCCGCTCGGTGGCCTGCTGCACCCGCGCCTCGGTGACCGGGTCGAGACGGGCGGTGGCCTCGTCGAGGATCACCACGTGCGGGTCGCGCACCAGGATCCGGGCGAAGGCGACCAGTTGCTCCTGCCCGGCCGAGAGCACGTGCCCACCCTCGCCGAGCCGGGTCTCCAGGCCGTCGGGCAGCTCGGCGATCCAGCCCGCCAGGCCCAGCTCGTGCAGCGCCCGGGCGGCGGCGTCGCGCAGTTCCGGCTCGAACAGCGCGACGTTCTCGGCGAGGGTGCCGGCGAGGATCTCCGTGCGCTGGGGCACCACGGCGATCCACCGACGCAGCTGCTCGACGTCGAGGTCACGCACGTCGCGGCCGGCCAGGAAGACCGTCCCTGGTGGCACGTCGACGGCCCGGGTCAGCACCTTCGCCAGGGTGGACTTGCCGGAGCCGGTCCGGCCGACCAGGGCGTACGAGCGGCCACGGGCGAAGGTCAGGTGGACGTCACGCAGCGCGGGGCCGCGCCCGCCGTCCGGCTCGGCGCCGTCGTAGTGGAAGGTGAGGCCGCGGACCAGCAGGTCGCCCTCGGTCGGGGCGGCCCCGCCCACCGGCTCCTGCGGGGAGTTCGCCAGCAGTTGCACCCGGCCCCACGCGCCGAGGGCGTACTGGAGCTCGGGGACCATCCGGCTGACGTGCTCGACGGTCATGCCGAACCCGATCGCGAGCAGCCAGACGGCGGTGAGCCGGGCGCCGTCGACCCGGCCGGTGGCCAGCGCCCACGCGCCGCCGAGCACCACGGCGGCGATCCCGGCCAGGGTGGCGCCGGCGGCCACCGTGGTGACCCGGGCCGACATCCGCCACACGCGGACGCCCCGGTCGAGCACCTCGGCCGCCCGCCGGGCGTAGAGGCGCAGCACGTACGGCCGGGCCAGGCTGGTCCGCACGTCGTCCTGGCCGTGGACGGCCTCCTCCATCACGGCGGCGAGGTCGGACCACGCCTCCTCCTCGGCCATCCGGGCCGGGGCGATCCGCGCGGTGGGCCGGCGCAGGCCGACCGCGAGCAGCACCGTGAGCAGCAGCATCCCGACGCCGGCCGGCCACCAGACCGCGAGGGCGACGACCGTCGAGAGCAGGCCCGTCGTCAGCGCCTGCGCGATCCGTACGCCCTGGTTGCGCACCGCGGCGGCGACCTGGTAGACGTCGCCGTCGATGCGGTCGAGCAGCTCGCCGACCGGAGTGGTCTCCAGGGTCGGCAGGTCCTGCCCGAACGCCACCCGGCACAGCCGGCGGCGCACGTCGGCGGACCAGTCGGCGGTCAGCCCGGCCATCAGCAGGCTGACCACGAGGTCGGTGAGCACGGCGGCGACCAGCGCCACCGCCAGCAGCGCGAAGAACCCGGCGGCGCGGTGCACCAGGACGGGACCGGCCAGCGCGGCGGCGGCGGCCTGACCGCCGGCGCCGAACACGATCAGGCAGGTCACGACCGCCATACGGCGGGGCGAGGTGACCCACAGGTCCCGGAGCAGACGCATCGGAGTCCCTTCGGGAAGGCAGTGGGGAGACGTCCAGCCTGCTCGGTGGGGGTGTCCGGTTCAACGCATTTACGGCCCGCCCGGCACCCGGTGACACCCGGAAGCCGACCTTCCGACGCCGCCCGGGCGCGGGGCGGCCGGGTCAGGTCCGGGCGACCCGACGGACGATGCCGAGCAGCGCCTCCTCGACGTCCTCGATCGGCCGGTCCGGCTGGAACACCAGCCAGTCCACCGCCACCACCAGCCCGACGCCGAACAGCGCGGACGAGGCGGTCCGCACGTCCAGGTCCGCGGGCAGGTCGCCGGCGGCCACCCCGGCCCGGACCGTCTCGGCGATCACCTCGATCGCCTCGCCGCGCAGCAGCCGCAGCGTCTGCTGCCACTCCCGGTTCGTCCGCCACATCTCGGAGAGCAGGAGCTGCGCGAAGGCCCGGTACCGCCGGATGTACTCCAGCTCGGCGCGCACCAGCGCCGCCAGCGCCTCGCGCGGCGGCAGCCCGGCCACGGCGGCCCGGAACTCGGCGGTGAGCAGGCCGATCCCGTGCCGGAGCAGCTCCTCGAAGAGCACCGTCTTGGACTCGAAGTTGTAGTAGACGGTGCCCTTGGCCACCCCGGCGCGGGCCGCGATGTCGTCCACGGTGGTCGCCGAGAAGCCCTGTTCGGCGATGAGCTCCACGGCCGCCTCGAAGAGGCGCTGGCGGGTGTCCTCCCGCCGCCGCGACCGTCCGTCCGTCACTGGCCCTCCCCGTCCGCACCTCCGGCCCGTCAGCATCCTCACATGGACAGCTCGGGGTGCAGGGTGGCCGGGGTCAGGCGGCGCGCCCGGCGGGCGGTGACCACGGTGAGCGCGAGCGCCGCCGCGCCGAAGCCGGCCAGCACCAGCGCCCCCGTGCCGACGGGCCCGGCCGACCCGCCGTTGACGGTGTGCCGCAGGGCCGTGACCACGTAGGTCATCGGCAGCCAGGGGTGGATCGCCTGGAAGAAGCCCGGTGAGGTCTGCACCGGATAGGTGCCGCCGGACGAGGTGAGCTGGAGCATCAGCAGGGCCAGCGCGGCGAGCCGGCCGGCGGGCCCGAGCAGCGCGCCGAGCCACTGCACGATCGCGGTGAAGGCGAGCGCGGCCAGCGCGAGCAGGCCGAGGGTGGCCGCCGGGCGCGCCGGGTCGAGGTCGAGCGCGAGGGTCACCACCGCGAAGAGCACCCCGGCCTGGGCCAGCCCGATCGCCGCGGCGGGCAGCCAGCCCGCCAGCGCCACCCGCCAGGCGGGCGCGCCGGACATCACGTGCCGCCGGTTGACCGGCCGCAGCAGCATGTACGTGATCATCGCGCCGACCCAGAGGGCCAGCCCGAGGAAGTACGGGGCGAAGCCCACGCCGTACGCGCCGGCGGCGTTGCGGGCGGTGCGGTCCAGCGAGACCGGGTCGCCGAGGACGGCGGCGCGGGCCTCCGCGTCGGCGTACCCGGGGATCTTCTCCTCCCCCTCGGCGAGGCCGTCGGCCAGGTCGCCGGCGCCGCCGCCCAGCCGGGTCAGGCCGGCCGCGAGGTCGCCCGCGCCGCTCTCCAGCCGGGTGAGGCCGACGGCGAGCCGCTCGCCACCGGCGCTGAGCCGGTGCAGGCCGCCGTCGAGTTCCCGGGCGCCGGTGGCCAGCCGGAACAGCCCGCCGCGCAGCTCGCCGGCGCCGGTGGCCGCCGTGCCGAGGCCGTCGCGCAGCTTGGCGCTGCCCTCGGCGAGGGTGCCCAGCCCGGTGGCCAGCTCGTTGACCTTGGCCTGGGCGGCGACGACGTCGTCGGCCAGGTGGGGCGCCCCGGCGGCGATCTCCCGGGCGGTGGCGGCGACCCTGGTCATCCGGTTCTCCAGGGTGGTCAGGTCGGCGTCGTCCAGCGTGCCGGCCACGGTGCGGGCCGCCTCGACGGTGGCCTTCGCGGCCGTACGGGCGGCCACCACGCTGGGATCGTCGGCGAGTTCGGGGTGCGCGGCGACCAGCGCGTCGAGCCGGTCGCGGACCTGCTCGGCCTGGCTGACCGCCTCCTGTGCCCGCCGGGGCAGGGCGTCCAGCCCGTCGGCGAGCGCCTGCGCCCCCTCGGCGATCGCCGTGGCCGACTCCTCGATCCGCTTCGCGTTGTCCCTCAGCACCGGCTCGATCCGGCCGGCCGCGCCGTTGACCCTGTCCGCCACCGCGCGGGTCTGCGTCGCGGCGCGGGCGGTGCCGTCGGCGAGCTGCACCGCCCCGGTACGCAGTTCGCCGAGCCCGGCGGCGAGTTCGTCGGCGCCCTTCGCGGTCTTGTCGAGCCCCGCCGAGAGGCTGCCCGCCCCGGTCGCGGACGCGTCCAGCCCGTCCGCGAGCTGGCCCGCGCCGTCCTGCGACGTGCCCAGCCCGTCGGCTACCCTGCCCGCGCCGGTGGTGGAGGAGTCGAGCCCGTCGGCGAGCTTCGCGGCTCCGTCGGCCGCCCGGCCGGTCTCGGCCTTGGCGTCGGTGAAGCCCACGAGCATCTTCTCGAAGTAGTTCCCGGCGGCGCTCTGCGCGGCGGCGGCCCGGATCTCGCTGAACGCCGTGCGGGCCAGCAGCCCGGAGAGGTAGTTGGTGGCGTCGTCGTTGACCACCCGCAGCTCGCCCCGCCGGGCGGGCCGGTCGGGCTCCGGGCTGTCCGCCAGGCTGGCGGAGAAGTCCTCCGGGATCGCGAAGACCAGGTGGTAGCGGCCGCTGCGCAGGCCGGCGGCGGCGTCCCCGGCGTCGGTGACGTGCCAGCCGAAGACCCGCCGGTCGAGCAGCTCGTCGGCGAGGTCCTGCCCCGCGTGCACGACCGTGCCGTCACTCGCGGTGGCGGGGCGGTCGGCGTTGACCAGCGCCACCGGGATGCGGTCCAGCTTGGCGTACGGGTCCCAGAAGGCGTAGAGGTAGAGCGCCCCGTAGAGCAGCGGGACGACGGTGAGCACGGCGAGCGCGGCGCGGGGCAGCCGGCCCCGGGTCAGCCGGCGCAGCTCGAACCGGGCGAGTCGGAAGACGCTCATCGGGCCACCTCGACGGTCTCGGTCGGATCGGTCTCGTCGCCCGGACCAGCGGCGGCGGGCGGCCCGGCCGCCGCCTCGGACGATCCGGCCGCCGCCTCGGACGATCCGGCCGCCGCCTCGGACGATCCGGCCGCCGCCTCGGACGATCCGGCCGCCGCCTCGGTCAGCCGGGCGCTGGCCTCGGGCGGTCCGGCCGCCGCCTCGTCGGGGGGTGACGGCGCGGCCGGGGGGTCACCGAGGCGGTGCACGATCGCGGGGCTGTCCGCCTCGACCGCGCGGGCACTGGCGACCACCGCGTAGCCCTGGTCGGCCAGGCGGGTGAGCGTCGCCCAGAGCCGGGCGCGTTCCGGGGCGTCGCAACCGGCGTCCACGTCGTCGGCGACGATCAGCCGGGGCGCGCCCAGGGTGGCCAGGACCAGGCCGAGCACCTGCCGTTGCAGCGGGGTGAGGTCGCGCCCCCGGGTGTCCGGGTCGAAGGGCGCCTCCCCGGTGAGCCCGGCCCCGGCGATCGCGGCGGCGAAGGCGTCCCGCCGGTACGCCCGGCGGGCCCGCAGCGCGGCGACCGGCACCAACTGCCGCCGGCGGCGGGGCACCGGCCCGAGCAGCAGCAGCCGCTCCCGGACATGCTCGGCAACGGTCAGCGCGGGGTCGGGCTCGTGCACGCCGGCGACCTGCCCCAGCGCGGCGGGGCCGTGCCGGGTCAGCCGTCCCTCGCTGGTCGGGAAGCGGCCCGCCAGGGCGAGCAGCAGCGAGGTGCGTCCGCTGCCGGGCGGGCCGGTCACCGCGTGCAGTTCACCCGCGGCGGCGGTCAGGTCGACGTCCCGGAACACCCACCCCCGCCGGGTACGCAATCCCAGCCCGCGCGCTTCGACGACCACCATCCGACCCGGCCCACCTTCTTGAACTGACTGGTCAGTGCAAAAACATGCCCAGCCTAGCCCCGGTCGTCCGGTTCGGCACTCCCGCCGGGGGTGATCCGGGCCATGCCCGGGAAGGTTCAGAAGAGCACGGTGGCGAGCGTGCCGACCGGGCGGAAGCCGCAGCGCTCGTAGACCCGGCGGGCCGGCAGGTTGAAGTCGTTGACGTAGAGGCTCACGGTCGGGGCGACCCGCAGCAGCGCGTCGCGCACCACGGCCGCCATCGCCGCCGTCGCGATACCCCTCCCCCGCCACTCGGGGGCCACCCAGACCCCTTGCACCTGGGCGGTCCGGCGGGTCACCACCGCCAGCTCGGCCTTGAACACCACCTGACCGTCGACGAACCGCGCGTACGCCCGCCCGGCCCGGACCAGTTCGGTGACCCGCCGCCGGTAGCCGCGCCCGCCGTCGTCGGCGAGCGGCGAGACGCCCACCTCCTCGGTGTACATGGCCACCGCCGCCGGGAAGAGCCGGTCGATCTCCCCGCCGCGCACCAGCCGCACCTCCGGGTCCGCCCGCAGCGCCGGCAGCGCGTCGGTGGCCAGCAGCGGCTGGTTGGGGCGTACGTCCCGGGCCGGCCCCCAGACGTCGGCGAGCCGGTCCCAGAGGCCGAGCACGGCGTCGGCCCGGCCCACGATCGACGAGCAGAGCCGCTCCTCGCCGGCGAGGAGGTCGGCGTAGGCGGCGACGGCCGGCTCGGTGGCGAGGACGGGGGTGAGGTTGCCGCCCAGCCAGCAGACGGACTCCAGGTGGCGGCGGGTGCCGTAGCCCAGCACCCGACCCTCGGCGCGCCACCAGGCCAGGCCGCGCGCGGCGACCCGCTCCGCGACCTGCGCGCCCGCGAACGGGTCGAGGTCGAGCAGCCGCTCGACAGCGCGGCGCTCCGACTCCCCGAGTTGCCGTACCGGCACCGTCAGCACGGATACCAGCCTGCCAGATCCGCCCCCCGCCGCGCCGGTCGAGTGGCGAGAGGACTACGGCACCGGGACCGGTCGCGGCGCGGGCGCTGCGCCCCGGTTGCGGGCGGCCCAGCCGACCACTCCGGGCACCAGGGCACCGAGCAGCAGGAACAGCCCACCGAGCAACAACCAGCCGGGCACGCCCCACCCGACGGCCAACGTGGTCACCACCACCGGCGCGATCATCCGGCCCAGCTCGAAACCCATGCTGTACGCCCCCTGGTACTGCCCGTGGGCGTGCTCGGGCGCAAGCCCGAAGGAGATCCCCCAGCCGGCGGCGGAGTGCCACAGCTCCCCGACGACGTGCGCGAGCGCGCCGGCGACCAGCAGCGCGACGGCGGCGACCGTCGGCAGCCCGCCGCTGGCGGCGAAGAGGACGCAGGCGGCGGCGATGGCGAGCCCGGCGCGCCGCGACGCCCGGGCCGCCCCGGCGAGGCTCTCGGTGCCCCGCGCGGCGCGGACCTGGAAGAGCACCACCACCAGGGTGTTGACCAGCATCAGCCCGGAGATCACCCAGGCCGGCGCCCGGGTGTGCCCGACGATCCACAGCGGCAGGGCGATGTTGAGCAGCCCGAAGTGCATCGACATCAGGCCGTCGAGCACGGTGAACGCCAGGAAGGGGCGGTCCCGCAGCGCGACCAGCCGGGGGCCCTGCGTGGGGGCGGGCGCGGGGGCGATGGCCGGCAGCCGGGTGAAGACGGCGGCGGCGAGCAGGTACGTCGTCGCGGCGGTGACGATCAGCGCCACGTACGCCGACCGGGTGTCGGCGGCGAGCGCGAAGCCGGCGAGCACGGCGCCCACCGAGATCCCGACGTTGGTGGTGGCGCGCAGGTAGGCGCGGGTGCGGACCCGCTGGTCGGCGGGGACGGAACCGGCGATGAGCGCGCCCCGGGCGCCCCGGTCGGCGGCGTCGGCCAGGGCGGTGGCCGCACCGACGGCCAGGAACGCGGCGAACGACTGGACGGTCACCAGGGCGGCGGTCAGCGCGCCCCCGGCGACCAGCGCGGCGACCTGGGTGCCCCGGGGCCCGAGCCGGTCGGCCAGGTAGCCGGTCGGCGCGCTGGCCAGCAGGCCGACCAGGGCCGAGACGGTCAGCCCCACGCCCACCTCGGTGGCGGTGAGGCCGACCGAGCGGGTGAGGAAGAGCGCGCTGGCCACCAGCCACAGGCCGCGCCCGACGGTCCGCACGAGGGTGCCGAGGGTGAGGGTCCGGGCCGGGCCCGGTTCAGGAAGCAGCCGCACGCCCACACCCTAGCAAGACGTACGTACGGTTTGGTAACCGGGTGCCGGCGTACGCCGTGAAAGCGCACCGGCCCCGACCGCCGGGTGGCGGTGGGGCCGGTGCGCGACGGCGCGGTGGGTCAGTGCACGGAGACGGTGGCGCCCGGCAGCAGGCCGCGCAGCTCCTCCGGCAGCTCGGCACCCATCTCGTCGGCGATGCGCAGCGCCTCCTCGATCAGCGTCTCCACGATCTGCGCCTCGGGCACGGTCTTGACGACCTTGCCCTTGACGAAGATCTGGCCCTTGCCGTTGCCGGAGGCCACGCCCAGGTCGGCCTCGCGGGCCTCGCCCGGGCCGTTCACGACGCAACCCATCACGGCGACCCGCAGCGGCACCGGCAGCCCCTCCAGGCCGGCGGTGACCTCCTCCGCGAGCTTGTAGACGTCGACCTGGGCCCGGCCGCAGGACGGGCAGGAGACGATCTCCAGGCCGCGCTCGCGCAGCCCGAGCGACTCCAGGATCGCGGCGCCGACCTTGATCTCCTCCACCGGCGGGGCCGACAGCGAGACGCGGATCGTGTCGCCGATCCCCTCGGCCAGCAGCGCGCCGAACGCCACCGCCGACTTGATCGTGCCCTGGAACGCCGGGCCGGCCTCGGTGACGCCCAGGTGCAGCGGGTAGTCGCACTTCTCGGCGAGCTGGCGGTAGGCCCGGATCATCACCACCGGGTCGTTGTGCTTCACCGAGATCTTGATGTCGCGGAAGCCGTGCTCCTCGAACAGCGAGCACTCCCACAGCGCCGACTCGACCAGCGCCTCGGCGGTGGCCTTGCCGTACTTGGCCAGCAGCCGCTTGTCCAGCGAGCCGGCGTTCACGCCGATCCGGATCGGCACGCCCGCGTCGCCGGCCGCCTTGGCGATCTCCTTGACCTTGTCGTCGAACTGCCGGATGTTGCCCGGGTTCACCCGGACCGCCGCGCAGCCCGCGTCGATCGCGGCGAAGACGTACTTCGGCTGGAAGTGGATGTCGGCGATGACCGGGATCTGCGACTTCTTCGCGATCGCCGGCAGCGCCTCCACGTCGTCCTGGCTGGGCACCGCGACCCGGACGATCTGGCAGCCGGACGCGGTCAGCTCGGCGATCTGCTGGAGGGTGGCGTTGACGTCGGACGTGAGGGTGGTGGTCATCGACTGCACGGAGACCGGCGCGCCCCCACCGACCGGCACGGAGCCGACCATGATCTGGCGGCTGGCCCGGCGCGGGGCGAGCGGCGGAGGCGGTACGGCCGGGATGCCGAGACTGACAGCGGTCACTTCAGGCACTCACCTTGAGAAGAGCGTGATCGGGTTGACGACGTCCGCGGTGATGGTCAGCAGCGTGAACGCGCCACCGATCAGGATCATCGCGTACGTGAGGGGCATGAGCTTGAGGTAGTCGACGCGGCCGGGGTCGGGGCGGCCGAACCGCGCGTAGACCCAGGAACGGGCCCGCTCGAACCAGGCGATGGCGATGTGCCCGCCGTCCAGCGGCAGCAGGGGCAGCAGGTTGAACACGCCGATGAAGAAGTTCAGCGAGACGAACAGCATGAAGAACAGCAGCCAGGCGTTGTTCTCCACCGCCTCGCCGCCGAGCCGGCTCGCGCCGACCACGCTGATCGGGGTGTCCATGTCCCGCTCGCCGCCGGTGATCGCCGTCCACAGGGCCGGGACCTTCTGCGGGATGCGCTTCATCGCCTCGAAGGTGTTGACCGCCATGTCGCCGGTGAAGTCGGCGGTCGCGCCGAACGCGCCGACCGGCCCGTACGTCACCCGGGTCGGGGTGCTGGGGACGAGGCCGACGCCGAGCGCGGCGACCGCGGCGACCTGACCCTTCGGGTCGTCCAGCGGGGGGCGCTGCGTCTGCGCGAGCACCGCGCTGGCCGTGCCCGGCTGGCCGTCCCGGACGTACGCGATCTGCGCCGTGTCGCCCGGCTTGAGGGCCCGCAGGGTGGTCAGCAGTTGGCCGTAGTCGTTGATCGGCGCGCCGTTGATCGCGGTGATCCGGTCGCCGTCGCGCAGCTGCGCCTGGGCGGCGGGGCTGGCGGGGTCGGCGGTCGTGCACGCCCGCAGGGTGTTCTCCGGCACCACGCAGTCCGACAGCTGGATGACCGCCGGCTCCTTGCGGATCTCGGCCTCGGTGCTCGGGAAGTCCGGGTTGGGCAGGCCGGCGGTGACCGCGATCACCCAGAGGGTGACCAGGGCGAGGGCGAAGTGGGTGATGGAGCCCGCGGACATGACGATCGTCCGCTTCCAGACCGGATAGCGCCACATCGCGCGCGGCTCGTCCGCCGGGTCGACGTCGTCGTCCTGCGGGGTCATGCCGACGATCTTGCAGAAGCCGCCGAGCGGGATGCCCTTGATGCCGTACTCCGTCTCGCCCCGCTTGAACGACCAGAGCGTGGGGCCGAAGCCGACGAAGTAGCGGGTGACCTTCATGCCGAAGGCCTTGGCGGTGAGCATGTGCCCCGCCTCGTGCAGGCTCACCGAGATGAGGATCGCGAGGGCGAAGAGCACCACCCCGAGCAGGTACGCCATCAAGCTCCTTCCACCGAACCCGCGATGATGATCTCCTGCGCGTGCGCGCGGGCCCACGACTCCGCCGCGAGCACGTCCTCGACGGTACCTGGTTCGTCGAAGTCGGGAGCGTCCTCCAACACCCGCTGGAGGGTGTCGACGATGCCGAGGAAGGGCAGCCGGCCGGCCACGAAGGCGGCCACGCACTCCTCGTTGGCCGCGTTGTAGATCGCCGGCCGGCAGCGCCCGGCCTCGCCGGCGGCCTTGGCCAGCGCGACCGCCGGGAACGCCTCGTCGTCCAGCGGCGCGAACTCCCAGGTGTGCGCCGTCGTCCAGTCGACCGCGGCGGCGGCGTCGGCCACCCGGTCCGGCCAGCCGATGCCGAGCGCGATCGGCAGCCGCATGTCTGGCGGGCTGGCCTGGGCGAGGGTGGACCCGTCCACGAACTCGACCATCGAGTGGATCACCGACTGCGGGTGCACCATCACGGTGATGTCGGCGTACGGCACGTCGAACAGCTCGTGCGCCTCGATCACCTCCAGCGCCTTGTTGACCATCGTGGCGGAGTTGATCGTGACGACCGGCCCCATGTTCCACGTCGGGTGCGCCAGCGCCTGCTCGGGCGTGACCGCGGTCAGCTCGTCGCGCCGCCGGCCCCGGAACGGGCCGCCGCTGGCGGTGACGACCAGCCGGCGCACCTCGCCCCGGGCGCCGCCGCGCAGGCACTGGGCGAGGGCCGAGTGCTCCGAGTCGACGGGGACGATCTGCTCCGGCCGGGTCACCGCGGCCTTGACGAGGGAACCGCCGGCGACGAGGGACTCCTTGTTGGCCAGCGCGAGCGTACGCCCGGCGCGCAGCGCGGCCAGGGTCGGCGCGAGCCCGAGCGAGCCGACGACGCCGTTGAGCACGACGTCGCAGGGCCACTGCGCCAGCTCGGTCATCGCGTCCGGGCCGGCCACGATCTTGGGCAGCCTGAAGTCGCCGGTGGCCCAGCCGCGCCGGCTCGCCTCGGCGTAGAAGGCGAGCTGGAGGTCCTGCGCGGCGGACGCCTTCGCCACACCCACCGCCTCGACGCCGAGTTCGAGGGCCTGGGCGGCGAGCAGCTCGACGTTGCCGCCGCCGGCGCCGAGCGCGACCACCCGGAACCGGTCCGGGTTGCGCCGCACGATGTCGACGGCCTGTGTGCCGATCGAGCCGGTGGAGCCGAGCAGAACAAGATCGCGTGGGGAGGTCACCGGGCCATTCTTCCCCACCATCCCTGTGCCTCCGCTGGGAGCCTCAGCCCTCCGCGTCGGCCTGCTCCTCCGGCGGCGTTTCGCCTTCCTCGGGTGCCTCCTCGTCGAGGAGATCGGCCGGATCGACGGCGAACACGAAGGGCTCGGTCATGGTGAAGGTGCTGCCGGCCGCCGCCGCGCTCACCGGCTGGTACTCCCCCTCGACCAACTCGAACAGGGCGATGGTCGGCACCCGGTTGCGCAGGTCGACCCGGAGGAAGAAGGGAACACCGACGGCGGCGTACTCGCGCGGCCGGTCGATTACGTCCTTGCGCCGGTTGCCAGGTGACACGATCTCGCCAAGCAGGACGGCCTGACCGATGTCGACGGCCGGCCGGCCGCCGCCAGAGGACCGGAGTACGGCGATGTCGGGGATGAAGAGGTCCTCGCCCGAGACCACGTTGATCTCGGGATAGACCCACAGGCCCGCCCTGCGGGCGGCACGGTGCAGACGGTAGGGCAGCTCACGTTCGACCGACTGGTGGTCGATTCCGGCGTGCGGGGTCACGATCACGCTTCCGCTCAGGACCTCAACCTTGGGGCCGTTGGTCTCCGGCAACAGGTCGAGGGCGAGCTGGGCGGTCCACGGCTCGTCACGCCACCGCAACACGTCGAACGACGGCTCGGTGGACTGCGGCGCCGGCTCGGGCGCGAAGGCTGCCTGGGCCATCCGGGCTCACCCCCTCAGCGGGACATTCTGCTCAGACCACCCTAGCCGCCGCAGCCCCCGCCGCACGCCATCGCACACCCGGTCCGACGCCGGGCGGGAAGAGGCGACATGACAGTTCCGGGGCTGGGGCACGCGGCCGTTCGTTCCCAGCCCGCCGCATCTCGCCGGTCGCCTCGCTCACCTCTGACCGACGGGCCCGGTCAGCGCCGCCGGGTTGCCGGTGAGCAGCCCTCGCCCGCGCAGGAAGGCGAGCAGCCGCTCCCGGTCCGCCGCGGCCAGCCCGTCGACCGGCACCGGGAACACCTGGCTCCGGCCGATCCAGAACAGCAACTGACCGGGGATGGCCTCGACCCGCTCGATCGCCGCCCAACTCAGCGTGCCGTCGCTGACGGCGTTGACGCTGCGGGCGCCCTCGTCGGTGAAGGTCCAGGTGATCGGGATGCCGTACATCTTCCAGTTGGCGCGGACCAGGGACCGCAGCGTCAGCGGTCCGGCGAGCGCCAGCACGGCCGCGACCAGCGCCCAGCCGCCCGCCATGAGCAGGTCCCCGAAGACCAGCCCCGCCAGCGCCGGCAGCAGGGTCACGAACGGGCAGACCCGGAACAGCAGCAGCGTCCGGCGGTAGGCCCGGCGCAGGCCGGCGACGAGACGGCGGCGGTCCGGCTGCGTCTCGAAAGTGATCATCACGCCGAGAGAGGATACGGCGGGCCGTCAGGCGTCGTCGGCGCGGCGCACGAAGGTCTCCACCTCCTCGCCGCCGTACCAGTCGGTGCGGCGGCCGACGTGGGTCATGCCGAGCCGGCGGGCCACCGCCATCGACGCCTCGTTGCCGGGCGCCACGACCGCGTAGACCTCCCGGGTGCCGGCGGCGAGTTCCCGCGCCACCGCCGCCCGGGCCGCCTCGGTCGCGTAGCCGTGGCCCTGGGAGTCGGGGTGCAGGTGCCAGCCCACCTCGATGTCCTCGGTCGGCACGTTCTCGTCCCGCCCGGGCAGCGGCTTGAGCAGCACGGTGCCGGCCACCACGCCGGTGTCGCGGACCTCGATCGCCCAGGTGCCGTACCGGCCGCCGTGCCCCGCGTGCCGCTTCCGCCACAGCGCGAGCCGGTCGGCGGCCTGCGCCGGGTCGGTCAGCGGCAGGCCGGGGGCGTTCAGCCAGCGGGTCACCTCCGCCCGGGAGTAGAGGTCGAAGATCCGGGCCAGGTCGGCCGGGTCGGCGGTCCACTCCCGCACGAACAGGCGCTCGGTGGTGAGCACGGTCATGGCGGGTAATCCTATTGAGTGGCGCGGGGCGCGGCGGGGAACGAGAGCGCGATGGGTGGGGGCTGGCAGCGGGCGAGGCGGACCACCCGTGCCGCGTTCCGCCCGCTGCGCGGCCGGGACCTGTCGCTGCACGCCGCTGCCATCACCTTCTACGGGGCGATCGCCGTGGTGCCGGTGGCGCTGCTGGCGATCTGGCTGACCTCGCTGGTGGCGGGGGCCGACCGGGTCCGCCGGCTCACGTCGCACGCCGTGGCGACGCTGCCGGACGCGATCGGCGCGCCCCACGCGGTGGCCGCGCTGGTCGAGGCCGGGGTGGGGTTGACCACGCTGCCGGCGTTGGCGTCGCTGCTGCCGGCGTCCCTGTACGGCGAGGGGCTGCGCCGGGCCTTCGTCTCGGTGGCCGGCGGGCGCGGCGACGAGTCCCTGGTGGGCTGGCGCGGGCGGCTGCTGCTGCTTCCCCTGCTCGCCCCGGCCCCGGCCCTGCTGCTGTCGATCCTGGTCGCGCTGCCGACGACGACCCGGCTGGTCCGCCAGGGCGGGTTGGCCGGCGCGCTGGGCGTGGTGCTGTCGTTCCTGGCGGTCTGGCTGGTGCTCACCCCGGTGCTGCTCTGGGTGTTCCGGGTGGTCGGCCCGGCGTCGCCGGACTGGCTCTCCGCGCTGGGCGTCGGCTCGTTCACCGCGGCGAACCTGTCCGGGTTCCTGCACGGCTTCGTGCTCTTCGCCTCGCTCCCGATCGACCTGGGCGTGCCGTTCGGGGGCTTCGACGAGATCGGGGCGGGGGTGGCCGTCCTGCTCTGGCTCTATGTCTTCCACGTGATCGTGCTCGCGGGCTACTCCGCCACGCTCGCCCTCTCCCGCTGGCGGGCGGCCCGCGCCCGACCCGCCGGATGAGCGACCGGGAGGTTTGACCCAACCGCCGAATGAGCGATCAGGAGCTGTTCGCCCGACCGCCGGATGAGCGACCAGGGGGTCCACGTCCGACGCGGACCCCCTGGTGGATGCCGGCGACGGCCGGTCAGCGGGTGAGGGCGGGCTCCCGGGGCGCCGGCTCCGGGTCTGCCGCCTCGCGGATGCCGTAGCGGCGGTAGACCCGGCCGAGCGGGCCGGGGGCCCACCAGTTCCAGCGGCCCAGCAGCCGCATGGTGGCCGGCACCAGCAGGGCCCGGACCAGCGTCGCGTCCACCACGATCGCCACGATCATGCCGATCCCGATGAGCTTGATGTACGCCATCGCGCCGCTGGCGAAGCCGGCCACCACGATGATCAGCAGCAGCGCGGCGGCGGTGATGATCCGGCCGGTGTGCTGGAGCCCGGCGGCCACCGAGGCGGCGTTGTCCCCGCTGCGGTCCCACTCCTCGCGCACCCGGGAGAGCAGGAACACCTCGTAGTCGGTCGCCAGCCCGAAGAGCACGGCGAGCATGAGGATCGGGTTGCTGGGCTCGATGAACCCGGTCGGGGTGAAGCCGAGCTGGTCGGCGAAGTGCCCGTCCTGGAAGATCCAGACCACCACGCCGAACGAGGCGCCGATCGACACCAGGTTCATCAGCACCGCCTTCACCGGCAGCACCACCGAGCCGAAGGCGAGGAAGAGCAGGACCAGGGTCGCGGCGGCCATCAGCAGGGCCATCCAGGGCAGCCGGTCGCCGAGGCTGTCCAGCAGGTCCCGGTCGGCGCCGGGCCGGCCGCCGACGAGCACCTCCGCGCCGGCCGGGGCGGGCAGGTCGCGCAGCGCCCGGACCACGTCCTGGGCGACGTCGCCGGTCGGCTCGCCGGGGTAGGTCACCGTCAGCAGCGTCGACGTGCCCCGGCTGGCCGCCACCTGCACCCCGGTCACGCCCGGCACGGCGGCCACCCGGTCGGCGAAGGGCCGCGCCTGCGCCGGGGACGCCCCGGACACCAGCACGTCGATCGGCGCGACCGTGCCGCCGGGGAACTCCGCGGCGATCCGCTCGGAGACGACCCGGGGCGTGGCGTCCGCCGGCAGCACCCGCTCGTCGAAGCCGCCGAAGGTGATCCGCAGGAACGGCGCGGCGAGCAGCAGGAGCAGCAGGATCACGCCGACCAGGTAGCGCACCGGGCGGCGCATCACGCTGCGCGCGATCCGGGCCCAGGCGCCGCCCGTCTCCCCCGCCGCCGGCCGCCCGACCCGCGCCCGGCGCCGCCACGGCAGCGGTACGCGCAGCGCGTTGATCCGGTGGCCGAGCACCGCGAGCAGGGCCGGCAGCACGGTCAGCGCCGCCAGCATGGCGACCAGCACGGCGGCCATCCCGCCGAGCCCCATCGAGCGCAGGAACGCCTGCGGGAAGATCAGCAGGCTGGCCATAGCGAGCGCGACGGTGAGGCCGGAGACCAGCACCGTACGACCGGCGGTGGTCATGGTGCGGCGGATCGCGGCGGGCGTGTCATGGCCGGCGGCCAACTCCTCGCGGAACCGGCTGACCACGAAGAGGGCGTAGTCGACCGCCATGCCCAGGCCGATCAGGGTGATGACGTTGATGGCGAAGATCGACACGTCGGTGACCAGGTTGACCAGCCGGACGGCGACGAACGCGCCGAGGATGGCCAGCCCGCCGATCAGCAGCGGGGTGGACGCGGCCACCAGCCCGCCGAAGATCAGCACGAGCAGCACCAGCAGCACCGGCATGGAGAGGATCTCCGCCCGGGTGATGTCCTCGGTGGTCTGGCGGTTCGACTCGTGCAGGAACGCCACCGTGCCGCCGACCTCGGTCCGTACGCCGGGCGTCGCCAGGGCCGGCCGCAGGTCCTCGTACGCGGCGGTCTTGGCGTCCTCGTCGGCGGCCCGGAGCTGGACCAGCGCGTAGGTGGCGCGCCGGTCGGTCGACAGCAGCGCGGGGGCCTGGGTGTCGTACCAGGTGACGACACTGGTGACCTCGGGGCGCTGCCGCAGGCCGGTGACGGTGGCCGTGACCGGGTCACGGAAGGCCGGCTGGTCGACGGTCGCCCCGTCGCTGGTCCAGAGCACGACCAGGTCCGCGCCCTGTGGTCCCAGCTCGGCGGTGATCCGCTCGGCGGCGCGGCTGGACTCGCTCGCCGGGTCGTCGTATCCACCCCCGGTCAACTGCCCGAAGACCCCGGCCCCCCAGGTCGAGCCCAGCACGACCACCACCAGGGCGGCGGCCAGCACCGCCCAACGCAGCCGCACCACCGCTCTTCCCCACCAGGCGAACATTCGCCTCCCCCTCCGTCGACGGCTAAGCTGTAACCATCGCTCATTCAAGTGAACGCCGTTAACTATGACAACGGGGTTCGCTTTGGTCAAGGGGGTTAGCTGTATGCCCGCACCGTCCCGACGCGAACGCCTGCGCACCGCGACCGTCGCCGAGATCAAGGACGGGGCACGGCGCCTGTTGGTGACCGGCGGGGTGGAGGCGGTCTCGTTGCGGGCCATCGCCCGGGACATGGGCATGACGGCGCCGGCCATCTACCGCTACTTCCCCAGCCTGGAGGCGCTGGTCGCGGCGCTCGCCGGCGACCTCTACGACGAGCTGCGGCTGCGGCTGGAGGCGGCCCGGGACGACGCCGGGGCCGAGCCGGTCGACCAGTTGCTGGCCATGGGCCGCGCGTTCCGCTCCTGGTCGGTGGCCCACCCCACCGAGTTCGGGCTGATGTTCGGCGCCCGGGCCCCCGGGCTGGACGCCTTCGTCGACGACTGCGCCGACCCAGACCACCCGGGCGCCCGGTTCGGCGCGGTCTTCGTGCAGCCGATCTTCGAGCTCTGGCACCGCGCACCCTTCCCCACCCCGCCCGCCGAGCTGCTCCAGGAGCGCCTGGGCGGGCGGCTGGAGCCGCTACGGCTCAGCCACGGCGAGGTGCCGATCGAGGTCGCGTACGCCCTGCTCTCCGGCTGGACCCGGCTCTACGGGCTGGTCGCCATGGAGGTCTTCGGCCAGCTCGCCTGGGCGGTCACCGAGGCCGAGGCACTGTTCGAGCTGGAGCTGGCCGCGTTCACCGCCCAACTGCGCGCCGATCCGCCGGCGGCTGACTGACACCGGCGACCGGCGGCGAAGGGCTGACCGGCGGGGCCGGCGGGCACTAGGCTCCCCCGGCATGAGCGACGAGCTGCCGACCCGGGCCGACGTGGTGATCGTCGGGTCCGGGCACAACGGTCTGGTGTCCGCGATCCTGCTCGCCCGCGCCGGGCTCGACGTGCTGGTGCTGGAGGCCGCCGACGTGATCGGCGGGGCCACCCGGACGGAGACCCCGTTCCCGAAGGTGCCCGGGCTGCGCCACTCCACCGGCTCCTACCTGCTCGGGTTGATGCCGCCGGAGCTGCTCGCCACGCTGGACGTGCGCATCCCGGTGCTGCGCCGCGACCCGCACTACTTCCTGCCCACCCCGGGCCCGAAGGGATCCCCGTACCTGCTGTTCGGCAGCGACACCGCGGCCACCCGGGCGCAGCTCGCGGAGTTCTTCTCCCCCGCCGACATGGCCGCCGACGACGCCCTCCAGGCCGAGCTGGCCGCGCTGCGCGCCGACCTCGCGCCGGTCTGGCTGGCCGACCCGCTGCCGGTCGAGGAGACCGCCGAACGGTACGTCCGCCCGGCGCTGCGGCAGGTCTTCGTCGACCTGGTCCGCGGCTCGGTCGCCGACCACCTCGCCCGCTTCGACTTCCGCTCCGAGCTGCTGCTCAGCATGTACGCGGTGACCGACGGCCTGTCCGGGCTGAACGCCGGCCCCGACGACCCCGGCACCGGCCACAACTTCCTCGTGCACAACATGTGCCGCCTGCCCGGCTCCGACGGCACGTGGATGATCGCCGAGGGCGGCATGGGCACGGTGTCCCGCACCTTCGCCGACGCCGCCCGGGCCGCCGGCGCGACGATCCTGACCGGCACGCCGGTCAGCGCGATCACCCTGGCCGGCGGCGCGGCCAGCGGCGTGGCCCTGGCCGACGGGCGGGAGGTGGGCGCCCGGGTGGTGCTCGGGGCGTGTGACCCGTACCGGCTGATGGACCTGCTGCCCGACGGCGCGCTCCCGGCGCCGCTGGCCGACCGGATGGCGGCGGTCCGCCGCCCCGGCACCACCCTCAAGCTCAACCTGGCGCTGACCGGCCTGCCCCGCTTCTCCTGCCTGCCGGCGGACGCGCCGAGCCCGTTCGGGTCGACCATCCACCTGCTGCCCGGCTCGACGTCGCTGATCGGCGGCGGCGGCGAGTCGCCGATGGCGGCGCTGCGCGCGATGTGGGCGGACGTCCAGGCGGGCCGGCTGCCCGAGGAGCCGACGATCGAGTGGTACCTGCACACCACCGTCGACCCGTCGCTGTCGGACGGGCGGGGGCACCACTCCTCGGCGCTCTTCGTCCAGTCGGTGCCCTACGAGCTGGCCGGCACGACCTGGGACGAGGCGCTGCCCGGGTACGTGGAGCGGCTGGTCGGGATCTGCGAGCGGTACGCCCCCGGCACGGCCGACCTGATCGCGGACGCGGTGCCGCTGCCCCCGCCCGGCATCGAGGCGCACTTCGGCATCACCGGCGGGCACATCCACCACGTCGACAACACCGTCTCGTTCACCGACCGGATGCCGTACGCCACCGGCGTCGACGGCGTCTACGCCGGCAGCGCCGGCTGCCACCCCGCCGGCAGCGTCATCGGCGCCGCCGGCCACAACGCCGCCCGCCGCATCCTCACCGATCTCGGCCGCTGACCTCGCCGCCGGCCCCGGCGGAGCGGGGCAGGTCGCCGGGGCGGCGGACGAGGGACAGGCCGACGAGCAGCAGCAGGTAGAGCAGCAGGCTGAGGATCGGATCGACGAAGACGAAGGCGAAGGCGACCGTGTAGAGCAGCGGGCGCACCACCAGCCGCCGCGAGACCGCCCGGGCCAGCGCCGGGTCCAGGTCGGGGTGGAGCAGCCGGCGCCGGCGGGCCCACCACCAGCTCAGGTTGAAGAAGAGCGACTCGCCCAGCACGGTGCCGAGGTACAGGGCGGCCGTCAGCCGCTGCTCGGTTCCGCTGCCGCGCAGGTTGTCCGCCAGCAGGTCGGCGGTGAACGGGATCGCCGCCACGAAGAGCAGCACGAGCAGGTTGAACATGAGCAGCGCCTGGTCGACGCGGACCACGTACCGCCACATGTTGTGGTGGCCGAGCCAGATCTGGCCGGCGATCCCGAAGGTGATCACGTACGCCAGGTAGGTCGGCCAGGCCTGGACGAGGGCGTCGGGGAGCTGCCGCCCGGGGTCCCGGGCCGGCCCGTTCTGGAGCAGTTCGACGGCCATCACCGTCAACACGACCGCGAAGACGCCGTCGCTGAACGTCTCCACCCGGGAGGCGTCCCGGGTCATCTCCCGGTCGCGCGCGTACCGGTAGCCGTCC
The DNA here is from genome assembly GCF_043204765.1 of Micromonospora sp. NPDC047730. Taxonomy (NCBI): domain Bacteria; kingdom Bacillati; phylum Actinomycetota; class Actinomycetes; order Micromonosporales; family Micromonosporaceae; genus Micromonospora; species Micromonospora sp. NPDC047730. The sequence continues at coordinate 55,654 of NZ_JBIDCU010000012.1, forward strand.
CTGCCCGCGCCGTCCGCCACGCCGCCCCCCTTCCCGACCTGATGGTCGCCCGGCGGGGGCGGCGGGCGGAGGAAAACTCAGCTGATCGCCTCGCCGGCGGGAGCGGGGGTCTCCGCGTCGGCCCGGTGCGCGCGGATCTTGTGGCCGACGCTGGTCAGGCAGCGGCCGCTGGACAGGTCGAACTTCCACCCGTGCAGCTGGCAGGTGAGCTGGTCGCCGTCCACGATCCCGAAGCGGCTCAGGTCCGCCTTGAGGTGCGGGCAGCGGCGCTGCACCACCCAGCCGTCGAGGGTGATGTCCTCGGCGTCGACGGCCCGCTCGTGCTCGTCGTACCAGCCCTCGGCGTACTGGAGGCGCTCCTCGGAGAGGCACTTGAAGAACGCGTAGACGAACTCGTTGTACTGCCCGATCCGGGCGGCGGAGAAGCGGCAGGAGAGGAAGAGCGAGTTGACCCAGTCCACCTCGCCGATGTGCAGCAGGTGCTCGACCAGCGCCCGCTCGGTGCGGAACCGGTAGCGGACCTTCTCGTCCGCGTACGGCCGGACCTCCTTGCCCGGGAAGTCCACCACGATCGACTCGATCGTCTCCCCGCCTGAGCTGTCGGTGCCGACCAGGTCGAAGCGGACCGGCCCGCCGACCCCCTTGGCCAGGTAGATCGACTCGTCCAGCAGCGGCTCGATCCGGCGCTTCATCTCGCCGAGCACGTCCACCTCGGGGTGCCGCCAGGACGCCTTCTCCGCCTCGATGACCGGCCGCTTGCGTTCCCGCATCTCCTCCAGGTGCGCGACCTTGTTCGCGAAGAAGTCCTCCACCGGCACCGGGTGGACCGTCTCGCAGCTCTCGGTGGTGATCTCGGCGACGCTGCCCGGGAGCAGCACGATGCCGTTGGTGCCGCCGACCTTCGCGTACTCGCTGAGGAAGACCGACTGGTCGGGGAAGATGTTGCCCTCGTCGCCGTGGATGTCGTTGAACTGCCACAGCTCGTCGTCGAGGAAGCAGGGCGGGCCGGCGATCGGGAAGACGTGGTCGGCCTTCAGGTCGTCGATGTAGCGCCAGGTACGGTCGAACTGCCGGTCCCGCTTCTGCTTGCCGAACGCTGTCTTCGCCGCCTGCGGCAGCTCGTAGACCATCGGGTACCAGATCGCGCCGGAGAACTGGAGCATGTGCGCGTGCACGTGGCCCAGCTCGGCGAAGACGCTCAGATCGGTGGGGCGGGCGTCATTCTGGTTGAGCAGCCGGACCCCGTCGTACTCCACCCACAGCGACGAGTCGCCGATCGGGCCGTCGGTCGGGCTGGTCAGCGCCTGGATCATGACCTTCAGGCCGCCGTCCAGCTCGACGACCTGCTCGTTCGGCGCCTTCAGGAACTTCGTGAAGCCCAACTCCCGCAGCTCGTCCTCCATCTCGGAGGTGGGGAACGCGGGCAGCAGCACGGTGGCCGACTTCGACACGAAGTTCTTCAGGTGCGCCGCGTCGAAGTGGTCCCGGTGCAGGTGGGAGACGTAGAGGTAGTCGACGTCGCCGAGGGTCTCCCAGTCGAGCTGGGAGTTGTCCGGAAACGGGAACCACGACGCGAAATAGGCCGGGTTGACCCACGGGTCGCACAGGATGCTGCCCGCGGCCGTGTCGATCCGCATGCTGGCGTGTCCCGTACCGGTCACTCGCACCGCAGTTCCCCCTCGAAGACAAACAAAAGGTGTACGTCCGAAACGCTACCGGAGGCAGTCTGGCGAGCGACCCGCGACGCCGGTAGTGCCGTTACGCCCGACACCGCCGGGACCTTGGACCCACCCGGCCGTACGCGAGGGCCGTTCGGGCCGGCGCCCGGCCGTCGGCGCGGATCGTGCGGTCCGCCCCATCCGACCGGACCCAGCGCCGAGCCTGGCACGGGGCGTGCCAGACTAACCGGAGATCCGATCGCGAGGGAAGGACCGACAGTGGCAGGAAGCGAGCCGGTAACGTCGCCAGACCAGCACAAGCCGGGGCACCGCAAGTCCGGGCGAATCGGCGCGGTCCTCTCCGCGCTGGTGCTGCTGGCGATGCTCTGCGGCAACCACGAGGGCAGGGTCGAGGACATCTGGCTGATCGGCCTGGCCGTCCTGCTGCTGGTCATCGTCATCGGCGACACCGTGCTGCGGCGCAACGGCCTGCGGTCCTGACCGCACCCCGTCAGCCGGCGTCGAGCCGGTCCGCGCGCCGGAGACGACACGCACGAGGGCCCGCCCCCGACCGGGGAAGCGGGCCCTCGTCGTACGCGGGTCAGCGGCGGAACAGGATGTCCTGCACGTCCTTGAGCGCGGCGTCGACCTCGGCCTCGAAGTAGCCGCCGGGCACCAGCCCGAAGCGCAGCGTGTCCAGTTCCTTCGGGTTCACCGGCATCGGGTTGCGCCCCTGCATGCCGCCGAGCAGGGTCTCGAAGAACCGGTCGACCTGGTCCGGGTCGTACCCGCTGCCGAACCGGCGCACCTGGAAGCTGCGGCGGATCTGGTCGACGCGGTAGAGGTCGCTGCCGGGCGGGCCGGCCATCGGCGGGCCGGCCACCGGCGGCGGGCCACCGACCGGCGGGCCACCGACCGGCGGGCCACCAACCGGAGGACCACCGACCGGCGGGCCGGCCACCGGCGGCGGGCCGCCGAAGCCCTGCTGCGGGGGCGGCCCGGCCGGGCCCCGGCCCCGCAGGTCGCGCAACTCCCGCTCGGGCATCCGGATCTCGGCGGTCATGTCGGTGCGCCCGTGCCGGCCGGCCTCGAAGCCGTCGAAGCGCGGCTCGTCGCCGTAGCCGCCCGGACCGTCGCCGTAGCCACCGGGGCCGTCGCCGTAACCACCGGGGCCGTAGCCACCCGGACCGTCACCGTAGCCGCCGGGGCCGTCACCGTAGCCACCCGGACCGTCGCCGTAGCCACCGGGACCGGCGGGCAGGCCGCGCGGGGGCGGGCCGCCGTGGCCCATCGGCGCGCCCGGACCCATCGGGCCGGGGCCGCCCGGGCCGCGGGGCGGCTCGTAGCCACCCCGGGGGCCGTCGTAGCCCCCGGCGAAGGCGCCGGTCGGCTCGTCGTAGCGGCCGTAGCGGTCGGCGGACGGGCCGGCCTGGGCGGGCATCGGCCGGGGCGGCATCGGCTGCGGACCGGGAGGCATGCCGCGATCGTCGCGCATCGGCGGCCCCATCCGGTCCGGCGGGCCCATCTGGTCCGGCGGGCCGAACCGGTCCGGCGGGCCCATCCGATCCGGCGGCCCCATCTGGTCCGGCAGGCCGAACCGATCCGGCGGGCCCATCCGATCCGGCGGCCCCATCCGATCCGGCGGCCCCATCTGGTCCGGCGGGCCGAACCGGTCCGGCGGGCCCATCCGATCCGGCGGCCCCATCTGGTCCGGCAGGCCGAACCGGTCCGGCGGGCCCATCTGGTCCGGCGGGCCCATCCGATCCGGGGGGCCCAGCCGGTCGGCGGCCCGGGGGTCGCCGCCGCGTCCACCGACGCCGCCGCGCTCCTCCAACTCGGCCAGCTGCCGCTCGACCCGGTCCAGGTGCAGGTCGACCTGCCACTCGTCGTAGCCGTTGAAGCGGACCCGGAAGACGACGTCGTGGACCTCCTGGGAGGCCACGGGGGCGCCGACCGGCTGACCGTCGAGCGTCGCCTCGACCCGGTCCAGGAAGGCGTCGACCTCGTCGACCTTGTATCCCCGGCGGAGCGCCTTACGCCGGAAACGCTGACCCTGACTCGCCACTATGTCTCCTGGTCTCGTTCGCTACGCCCGGTCACGCAGTCTCCCCGGTCCGGTCGGTGTCCCTGTTGTCGACGGCGGCGGCGAGCTGCCCACACGCTCCGTCGATCTCGCGACCCCGGGTGTCCCGCACCGTCGTCGACACCCCGGCCTCACGCAACCGCCGGACGAACTCCCGCTCGACCGGCTTCGGGCTGGCGTCCCACCGGCTGCCCGGAGTCGGATTGAGCGGGATGAGGTTCACGTGGGCCAGCTTCCCGGCCAGCAGCCGCCCGAGCAGATCGGCTCTCCACGGCTGGTCGTTCACGTCCTTGATCATCGCGTACTCGATCGACACGCGGCGCCCCGTCGTTGCCGCGTAGTCCCACGCTGCGTCCAGCACCTCGGACACCTTCCAGCGCTGGTTGACCGGCACGAGTTCGTCGCGCAGCTCATCATCGGGGGCGTGTAGCGACAACGCAAGGGTCACCGAGAGGTCTTCGCTGGCCAGTCGGCGGATGGCCGGCACGAGGCCGACCGTGGAGACGGTGATGTGACGCTGCGACAGCCCCAGCCCCTCCGGCGCCGGTGCGACGAGCCGGCGGATCGCCGCGATCACCCGGGAGTAGTTGGCCAGCGGCTCGCCCATACCCATGAAGACGACGTGCGACAGGCGGGGCGGCGAGCCCGCCACCGCGCCGGAGGCGGCCACGCCGGCCAGGTAGACCGCCTGGTCGACGATCTCGGCGGTGGACAGGTTGCGGGTCAGCCCGGCCTGGCCGGTGGCGCAGAACGGGCAGGCCATGCCGCAGCCGGCCTGGCTGGAGATGCAGACGGTGACCCGGTCCGGGTAGCCCATCAGCACGCTCTCCACCAACGAGCCGTCGTGCAGGCGCCAGAGCGCCTTGCGGGTCGCGCCGTCGTCGCAGGCCAGCTCGCGGACCGGGGTGAGCAGGCGCGGCAGGAGCTGGTCGGCGAGCCTGTCCCGGGCGGCGGCCGGGAGGTCGGTCATCTGCGCGGGATCGCGTACCAGGCGACCGAAGTAGTGGGTGGAGACCTGCTTGGCGCGGAACGCCGGCTCCCCCAGCTCGGCGACCAGCGCGCGGCGGCCGGCGAGGTCGAGGTCGGCGAGGTGACGGGGAGGCATCGCGGGCCGGCGCCCGGGGGCGTCGGGGTCTGCGGGGATCAGGGGCAGGCTCGTCATGGCGGGTCCAGTCTGTCACGCCGGACGGCCGACGCACCTGTCCGGAGGTGCCGAATCGCCCCCCGCCGCCCGGCCGGGGCCCGCGACGGCCGGTGATTCACGCCTCACTCCAGCACCGGGACGAAGACCGCCAGCAGCAGGTACGCGGTCGGCAGCGCGAAGAGGATCGAGTCGAGCCGATCCATCAGGCCGCCGTGCCCGGGGAGCAGGTTGCTCATGTCCTTGACCCCGAGGTCCCGCTTGATCATGGACTCGGCGAGGTCACCGAGGACGGCCGCACCGGAGACCGCCAGCCCGAAGAGCGCGCCCCACCACGGGGCCACGTCGAGAAGCAACCAGAGCAGCAGGGCGCTGCCCAGCGCTGCGGCGGTGACCGAGCCGGCGAAGCCCTCCCAGGACTTCTTCGGGCTCACCGAGGGGGCCATCGGATGCTTGCCGAAGCTGACGCCGGCGGCGTACCCGCCGGTGTCGGAGAGCACCACCGCGACCAGCGTCACGAGCACCCGCAGGTGGCCGTCGTCCGGCGCCGCCGCCAGCAGCGCGGCGAACCCGCCGAGGAACGGCACGTACACGGCGATCAGGGTGGCGGCGGTCAGGTCGCGCTGGAAGCCGCGCGGCCCGTCGCCGAGCCGCCAGACCATCGTCCCGAGCACGGTGACCAGCAGGCCGAGGCTGAGCGCGTCAGGACCGGCGAACCAGGCCAGCCCGACGGTGAGCACCCCGCCGGCAATCAGGGGCACCAGCGGCGGGTGGGCACCGCTGCGGCGCACCGCCCGGGCCATCTCCCAGCTGCCGACTGCGACCGCGCCGGCCACCACCAGCAGGAAGGCGGGCCGGTAGAAGAACAGCGGGACCACGATCAGGGCGCCGAGGGCCACGCCGACCGCGATGGCGGCCGGCAGGTTGCGCCCCGCCCGACTCGATGCGGGCTGCTGCGTCGGGGGCCGGTCGACGCTGGCCCGGCGTCGGCCGGGCTGCCGCCGGCCCGGGGCCCGCGCGGGCTCCGGCTCCGGCTCGGCGTCCCGCACCGGTTCCAGTTGGGTCGTCGGGCACTCGGAGTCGTCCGGGTGGTGACCGTTCGTCCCAGCCGGGGGGTCGTACGGGGCACGGTCCGCACTCCCCGGCTCGGAGTGGGCGTCGACCTGCGGGCGGGCGCGGGTGTGCGGCTCGGCGTACACGTCAGGGGCGACGCCGGGCCGGCGGTGCCACTGGCCGGGCTCCATCTCGGGCTCCGGCCAGGGCATGGCAGGGGCGGGGCGGTCGGGGCGGTCCCAGCCGCGGGGCTCGGCGCTGCCGTAGGGGTCGAGGTGGGACATCACGCACCTAACGGGCCCGGCACGAGATCCACCGCATGACGCACAACCACAACCATTCCCCTACCCGCGCGACTGTTCCGTCCGGTTGACCCGCCCGACGGCCGGCCGATCCCCACCGTTCACCGCAGGGTGGCCGGGAATCGTGCCGAGCCTACTGCACCCGTCGTGTCCCCACGCCGGACCGTGTCCCGCGCCCGCCACCGGGCGGCGGGCGCAACGACGATGGCACCGGACCCCGCCACCCGGGTGCGGGCGGCGGCGCCGGTGCCACGGTGTCGTCGTCGCCGGTGGTGACCGGCGTACGGCCTCAGACCTCGAGGAGCTCGTTCTCCTTGTGCTTCACCAGCTCGTCGACGGCGGCGACGTAGCGCTGGGTCAGGTCGTCGAGCTCCTTCTCCGCGCGCCGGCCGTCGTCCTCGCCGACCTCGCCGTCCTTGACGAGCCGGTCCAGCTCCTCCTTGCCCTTGCGACGGATGTTGCGGATGGCCACCTTGGCCTCCTCACCCTTGTGCCGGGCGACCTTGATCATGTCGCGGCGGCGCTCCTCGGTCATCTGCGGGAGCAGGATGCGGAGCTGGTTGCCCTCGTTGTTCGGGTTCGCGCCGAGGTCGGAGTCGCGGATCGCCTTCTCCATGGCGTTGATCTGCGAGTTGTCGTACGGCTTGATGATCACCATGCGCGGCTCGGGCACGCCGATGGACGCCATCTGGGGCAGCGGGGTGGGGCTGCCGTAGTAGTCAATGATGATCTTGGAGAACATGGCGGCGTTGGCGCGACCGGTGCGGATCGCGCCGAACTCCTCCTTGGCGTGCTCGATCGCACGCTCCATCTTCTCCTCGGCCTCGAGGAGGGTGTCGTCGATCACCGGTCTCCTCGCCTCCTTCTTGTGCTCGTCGTGGCTTGTCGTGTCGGAGGAACCGCTGAACGCGGTCGCGAGACCCGCTCAGGCGGTGATCAGGGTGCCGATCTTTTCGCCACCCACGGCCCGGATGATGGTGTCGTCGCCCTGCGCGCCGAAGACCAGCATCGGCAGGCCGTTCTCCATGCACAGGCTGAACGCGGCGGCGTCCGCGACCCGCAGGTTGCGGCGCAGCACCTCGGAGAAGGTGATCGAGTCGAACTTGCTGGCGGTCGGGTCGACCCGCGGGTCGGCGGTGTAGACGCCGTCCACGCCGTTCTTGCTCATCAGCACCACGTCGGCGCGGATCTCCAGGGCGCGCTGGGCGGCCACCGTGTCGGTGGAGAAGTACGGCATGCCGGCGCCCGCGCCGAAGATCACCACGCGCCCCTTCTCCAGGTGCCGGATGGCGCGCAGCGGGATGTAGGGCTCGGCGACCTGGGCCATCGTGATCGCGCTCTGCACGCGCGTCTCGACGCCCTCCTTCTCCAGGAAGTCCTGCAGCGCGAGGCAGTTCATCACGGTGCCGAGCATGCCCATGTAGTCGGCCCGGGCCCGGTCCATGCCGCGCTTCTGCAGCTCGGCGCCCCGGAAGAAGTTGCCGCCGCCGACCACCACCGAGACCTGCACACCGCGGCGCACCACGGTGGCGATCTGCCGGGCGACGGCCTGCACCACGTCCGGGTCCACGCCGACCGCGCCCCCGCCGAACACCTCGCCGGAGAGCTTCAGCACCACCCGTCGGGCCCGGCCGGGGGGCGGCGCCGTCGGATCGTCCGCCGCCAGACTCCGGTTACTCACAACCTGCGTCATCCGCCCCGCCCTTCCCCATGCGCACGTCCCGTACGCCGCGTACCGCGAAACTGCCGTAGCCGACCCTATGTGACAAGGAGGCCGCGGTGCCTGTCACGTACACCGGCGGCCTCCTCGTCGACGTTTACCCTTCCCGCGGGCGCGCGACGCGCCCCGGGGCGGCTCAGGCCTGGCCGACCTCGAACCGCACGAAACGGGTGACCTCGATGCCGGCCTCGGCCAGCATCTGCTTCACCGTCTTCTTGTTGTCGGCGACCGACGCCTGCTCGACCAGGACGTAGTCCTTGAAGAAGGCGTTCACCCGACCCTCGACGATCTTCGGCAGGGCCGCCTCGGGCTTGTTCTCCTCGCGGGCGGTCTGCTCGGCGATGCGCCGCTCGGACTCGACGACGTCGGCCGGCACCTCGTCACGGGTGAGGTACTTCGGCCGCATCGCGGCGATCTGCATGGCGACGGCACGCGCGTCGGCGTCGCCGGCCTCGTCGGTCTTGCCCGCGTACTGCACGAGCACGCCGACCGCCGGGGGCAGGTCCTGGCTCTTGCGGTGCAGGTAGACGGCGGTGGTGCCGTCGAGCTTGGCGAACCGGTTGAGGACCAGCTTCTCGCCGATCTTGGCGGACTGCTCCTGGACCAGGTCGGCGACGGTCTTGCCGTCCAGCTCGGTGGCGAGCAGCTCCTCGGCGGTGCCGACGCCGCTGCGCTCGCCGTGCTCGACCAGCCGCTGGGCCAGCTCGATGAAGGCGTCGGTCTTGGCGACGAAGTCGGTCTCGCAGTTGAGCTCGAGCAGCGCCTGGCCGGAGTGGGCGATCAGACCGTTGGCGGCCGTGCGGCCGGCCCGCTTGCCGACGTCCTTGGCGCCCTTGACGCGCAGGATCTCGACGGCCTTGTCGAAGTCGCCCTCGGCCTCGGTCAGCGCCTTCTTGCAGTCCATCATGCCGGCGCCGGTGAGGTCGCGGAGCTTCTTGACGTCCGCGGCGGTGAAGTTGGACATGGCTCTCTCTTCGGTGTTGAGACTGCGGGTGGGTTGGTCCTGGTGTCGGTTACCCGGATCCGGGCGCGACGTGCCCGGCGTACCGGCCGCTCCCCGCCGTCCGAAAAAACGGACGGCGGGGAAGCGGCGGCGCGGTCACTCCGCGGCGGCGGTCGCCGGCTGCTCGGCCGGCTGCCCCTGCTGCTCGTCGGCCTTCTTCGGCTCCTCGAGCAGCTCGCGCTCCCACTCGGCCAGCGGCTCGTCGGAGGCCACACCCGGCTCCGGCTTCTCGTCGGTGCCCCGACGACGGCCGGAGCGGGCGATCAGGCCGTCGGCGACGGCGGCGGCCACGACCTTGGTCAGCAGTTCCGCCGAGCGGATCGCGTCGTCGTTACCCGGGATCGGGAAGTCGACCTCGTCCGGGTCGCAGTTGGTGTCGAGCACCGCGATCACCGGGATGCCCAGCTTGCGGGCCTCGTCGACGGCGATGTGCTCCTTCTTGGTGTCGACCACCCAGATCGCGGCCGGAAGCTTCTGCATGTCCCGCAGACCGCCGAGGGTGCGGGTCAGCTTGTCCTTCTCGCGGGAGAGCTGCAGGGTCTCCTTCTTGGTGTAACCGGCGGCCGTGCCGCTCAGGTCACCCAGGGCCTCCAGCTCCTTCATCCGCTGCAGCCGCTTGTACACCGTCTGGAAGTTGGTCAGCATGCCGCCGAGCCAGCGGTGGTTGACGTACGGCTGGCCGACCCGGGTCGCCTGCTCGGCGATGGCCTCCTGGGCCTGCTTCTTGGTGCCGACGAAGAGGATGCTGCCACCCTCGGCGACGGTCCCACGCACGAAGTCGTAGGCCTTCTCGATGTAGTCGAGGGTCTGGCGCAGGTCGATGATGTAGATACCGTTGCGCTCGGTGAAGATGAAGCGCTTCATCTTCGGGTTCCAGCGTCGGGTCTGGTGCCCGAAGTGGACACCGCTCTCCAGCAGCTGGCGCATGGTCACGACGGCCATGGTGGGTACTCCTTGCGTCCCTGGTTGTCCCGCCCGGCCGGCGGCCGGGCGTCCTGGCGCCCGGTCGCCGGCCATGACGGGCCCGACCAAGATCGGGACCAGGGAGGCCGTCGCCCCACGACGACTCGTGGAGAGGGCGCGCGAGGTCGACCGCACGAGGCGGTCGCCAGTCGACCAGTGTACGCCCCTTCCCCGCCGCCGCCGCTGCGGGTGGCGGGAAGGGGTCAGAACGCCCATTTCCGGCACCGACCGCACCCTCATCGCCGGCGCTCGCCGGGCGACCGCAGCTCGGTCCGGCGGCAGACCGGGGGCAGCGGCCCGCCGGACGGTCCGCGGCCGGGACGGCGTCAGCTCGAGGGGTGGCGGTCCGCCGGACAATCGCCGGCTCGGGCCGGCGTCAGCCGACCGCGAGGGCGGCGGCGACGAACAGCACCAGACCCACGGTCAGGTAGGCCGTCGGCGGGCGCAGCCAGCCCCGGCTCCCCTCCGCCAGCGACAACCCGCCGGTACGCAGCCCGTACAGGCCGATCGCGAAGATCGGCAGGCCGCAGACCAGGAAGGTGCCCGCCACGACGTCGGCGGCCGAGACCGGGTCGCCGGTCACGCCGCCGAGCAGCACCCGCAGCGCGGGGACCTCGAACACCGCGACCAGCAGGGTGAAGAGCGCGGCCAGCGCGGGCCGGCGGGTCCGGTAGACCCCGTCGCCCGCTGGCGGGGCCGGGTGCGGGCCGACCACCGGCGGATAGACCGGCACCTCCCCAGGCGGCATGTCGCCACGGGGGCCGATCGGCGGCATCGGCCCGGTCGGCAGCTCCAGCGGGTTCGGCGTCCCGACCGCCGGCTGGGGCGCGACGACCGGCGACTCCGGCGGGTTCGCGGACTCGACCCCCCGATGGGGCTCGACGATCGGATAGCCGCCCAGCGGGGCCGGGCGGGTCGGCTCGTCGGCCCGCTCGACCGGACCGGCACCGGCCAGCGCGTCGACGCCCGACGTCGAGACCGCGTCCCGCGACTCCCTCGCCTCCCGCGCCGCACGCCGACCCGGCCGGTCGGCCGGCAGCTCACCGGAGAACTCCGGGTCCGGCTCGGCGCGTCGGACGCGGCTCGCCCGGAATCCCTCGGTCTCCGCCCGGTCGTCCCCGAGCGGCGGCACCGCGACGAGTCGTCCCAAGTCACTCTCGGCGCCGCCGAACCGCCCGGACGCCGGCTCGACCGCCGCGAACCGGCCGGAATCCGGCTCGACCACCGCGAACCTGCCCGAGTCCGGCTCGACCGCCCCGAAGCGACCGGAATCCGGCTCGACCACCGCGAAGCGGCCCGAGTCCGGCTCGACCGCCCCGAAGCGGCCCGAGTCCGGCTCGACCGCCCCGAAGCGACCGGAATCCAGGTCGGCCGCTGCGAAGCGACCCGAGTCCTCCGGGCCGCCGAAGTGCGCCCGGTCAGCATCGACGGCGCCGAAGCGTCCGGAGGCGGGCTCGGTCGTCGTACCGAAGCGGCCCGGCTCACCGCGCCGGCCGGTCGCGGCCTCGCCGTGGCGGCCGTCCTCTGCGGCGCGGCGCTGCTCGGGGGTGCTCAGCTCGTCGTCCCGGTGCCGGGTCTCGGCCGGTCCGCGCCAGTCCGGCTCCCCGTAGCCACGGTCGCGGTCTGCGGGATACCAGCGCGACTCCTGATCTTCGGCAAAGCTCCGTCGTCCGTCCACGTCCGGCACCGTATGCGACGGGCTCCATGGGCGCCATTCGCCCCTCGGGCACCCGCCGCAGCCGAGCGGCCGGGCTCCGCAGGACGGCGGTCCAGGGGGCAGTGCGACGGCGGTCAGGGGCGGGAATCCGCGAGCCGGTCCAGCTCCGCGACGAGCTGCGCGCGCAGCTCGCCGTGTGCGGGCCCGAGGGCGTACGCCGGATCGCGCCACACCTGCGTCGGATAGCGGTAGACCGCTCCCTGCCGCAGCTCGGCCGGCTCCCAGTCGTACCGGGGCGCACGTGCGCGTGCAGGAAGGCGTCGAGGTTGCCGAGGATCTCGTAGTTGATCCGCCGGAACCCCGGGTCCCGCCGGGCGCAGACCCGGGCCACCGCCTCGCCGAGCAGGTCCATGTCCGCCAGGAACGCCAGTCGCCGCTCCCTGGGCAGGTCGGTCAGCCGGTCGACCGACGGGTCGTCCGTGATCAGCACGCAGTATCCCGGGAGGTGCTGGTTGTCGCCGATCACGGCGAACCCGGCGGAGAGCCGGCGGAGGACGGTGGGATTCTCGCCACGCAGGGCCGCGCGGACCCGGTCGCTCCGCCAGTCGACGCTCATCCGTCGCACGCTAGCGGACGGCCGGGTATCCGAGGGTCTTACGCCGACCGCCTCGGTACCGTCGCGCCGCCGAGGCGGCGAGGCGGCGAGGCGGCGAGGCGGTGAGGCGGTGAGGCGGGCCCGCCGGCAGCAGCACGAACTCCTCGGACCGGCCGCGCCCGCGGCCGTCCACATAGCACAGCACGGGCATGATCGTCCGCTCGTCCACAACCCGTCCGCCTGTCCACAGGTCGGCGACGGGGGGCGGCGGAACCCCGCCCGGGCCGGGCACCGTGCCGGCATGACGAAGCGGAACCAGGCGGTCGGCGCGTACGGCGAGCGGTGCGCCGTCCGGCACCTGATCGGGGCGGGGCTGCGCCCCGTCGCCCGGAATTGGCGCTGCCCGGCCGGGGAGATCGACATCATCGCCTGGGACGGGCCGGTGCTCGCCTTCTGCGAGGTGAAGACCCGCCGCTCGGACGAGTTCGGCCCGCCGGCCGAGGCCGTCGTACCGGCCAAGGCCCGCCGGTTGCGCGGGCTCGCCGCCCGGTGGCTGGCCGACACCGGCACCACCGCGGACGAGGTGCGCTTCGACGTGATCTCGGTACGCCTCACCGGCGCCGGCGCCGCCCGGGTCGAGCACCTCAAGGGCGCGTTCTGAGATGGCCGGGCACAGCGGCCGGATCTCCGATGGCCTGGGGCGGGTGGCGGCGTGAGCTACGCGAAGGTGCTCTGCGTGGGCCTGGTCGGCGTCACCGGGCACCTGGTGGAGGTCGAGGCCGACCTGGCGGCCGGTCTGCCGGCCGTCGTCATCTCGGGGCTGCCGGACACCGCCCTGCACGAGGCCCGCGACCGGGTCCGCGCGGCGGTGGTCAACTCCGGGCAGCGGTGGCCCAACCGCCGGATCACGCTCAACCTGCTGCCCGCCGACCTGCCCAAGTTCGGCTCGGCGTTCGACCTGGCGATCGCGGTGGCCCTGCTGGGCGGCTCGGGCGAGCTGCCGCTGCTGCCGCTGGAGCGCGTGGCGGTCCTCGGCGAGTTGGGCCTCGACGGCACCGTCCGACCGGTGCGCGGCGTACTGCCGATGGTCGCCGCGGCCGCCCGGGCCGGCGTCGAGCGGGTGATCGTCCCGGCCGGCAACGCCGCCGAGGCGGCGGTCGTCCCCGGGGTCCGGGTCCGGGCGGTCGACACGCTGCACCGGCTGGTCAGCTTCGTCCGTGACGGCACGCCCCTGATCGAGCCGGAGGCGGGCGGCCCGGCACCGGCCGGCGACGGGCCCGACCTGGCCGAGGTCGCCGGGCAGGGGTTGGGCCGGCGGGCGCTGGAGGTGGCCGCGGCGGGCGGGCACCACCTGGCGCTGCTCGGGCCACCGGGCGCCGGCAAGACCATGCTCGCCGAGCGCCTCCCGTCGATCCTGCCCGAACTGGACGACGAGGCCGCGCTGGAGGTCACCGCCCTGCACTCGATCGCCGGGCTGCTCCCGCCGGGCGGCCGGTTGCTGCGCCGCCCGCCGTTCCAGGCGCCGCACCACACGGCGACGGTGCCGTCCCTGGTCGGCGGCGGTTCGGGGCTGGCGCGTCCCGGCGCGATCTCGCTCGCCCACCGTGGGGTGCTCTTCCTCGACGAGGCGCCCGAGTTCAGCCGGGGCGCGCTGGAGGCGCTGCGCCAGCCGCTGGAGAACGGCCGGGTCCGGCTGGCCCGCAGCCGCGGCGGCGCCGAATACCCGGCCCGTACGCAACTCGTGCTGGCGGCCAACCCGTGCCCGTGCGCGAAGCCGGCCGGGGACGCGTACTGCGAGTGCCCGCCGCAGGCCCGCCGGCGCTATCTCAGCCGGCTGTCCGGTCCCCTGCTGGACCGGATCGACGTGCAGGTGAAGCTGCCACCCGTCCGGGCGGCGGAGCTGATGGAGGCCACCATGGACAGCGAGTCGTCGGCCATCGTCGCCCGGCGGGTGGCAGCCGCCCGGGAGGCCACAGCCGCACGCTGGGCGGTCCTCGGCCGCCGGCTCAACGCGGAGATACCCGGGCCGTACCTGCGTCGACCGCCCTGGCGACTGCCCGGGCCCGACACCGCCGAGCTGCGGGCGCGACTGGACTCTGGGGCGCTCTCCGCCCGGGGCTTCGACCGGATCATCCGCCTGGCCTGGACGATCGCGGACCTCGACGGCCGGGACCGGCCCGACCGGGAGGACGTCCGGGAGGCCATTCAACTGCGAACGGGGGACGGCACGTGAGCACCGACGAGGAGACGCTGGCCCGGGTGGCGCTGACCTGGCTCGCCGAGCCGGGCACCCGGTCGGTGCACCGACTGGTCGACCGGCTCGGCCCGGCGGCCACACTCGACCTGCTGCTCGACGGGGGCGCGCCGGACGAGACGTTGCGGGCGACGGTGGCGGCGCGCACCGCTGCCGGGGACGCCCGGGCGGTCGCGGCCGAGGCGCTGGCCCACGGGGACCGCCTCGGGGCCCGGATCGTGGTCCCCGGCGACGACGAGTGGCCCGATCGGATCGACCAGTTGCGCGGGCTGCGGCTGCCGGGCGCGTACCGCCGGGTGGACACCGAGACCGCGCCGCCGCTCTGCTTCTGGGTACGCGGCTCGTGGCCGCTCGCGGAGGCGCTCGACCGCTCCGTCGCGGTCGTCGGCGCCCGGGCCGCCACCGGGTACGGCACGCACGTCGCCACCGAACTCGGCTACGGGCTCGCCGACCGGGACTGGACCGTCGTCTCCGGTGGCGCCTTCGGCATCGACGCGGCGGCCCACCGGGGCGCGCTCAACGCCGGGGGCATCACGGTGGCCGTGCTCGCCTGCGGCGTGGACCGTCCCTACCCGATGGGCAACGCGGCGCTGTTCGACCGGATCGCCGACACCGGGCTGCTGGTCAGCGAGTGGATCCCGGGGGCCGACCCGCTGCGTCCCCGGTTCCTCATCCGCAATCGGGTGATCGCGGCGGGGACCCTCGGCACCGTGCTGGTGGAGGCGGCGGCGCGCAGCGGCGCCACCCAGACCACGCACCGGGCACTCGCCCTGACGAAACCGGGGATGGTGGTGCCGGGCCCGGTCACGTCGGCGATGTCGGTGGGCACGCACGAGCTGCTGCGCGACTACCCGAAGGCCCGGCTGGTCACCGGGGTCGCCCAGGTGCTGGAGGAGGTCGGGCGGATCGGCGAGCTGGCGCCGGTGCCGCGCGGCCCACAGCGGCCGGTCGACCAGCTCGACGACGACGCCCGGTCGATCGTCGAGGCGCTGCCCCGCCGGGGCGCCGTGGGGGTGGACGTCCTCGCCGCCCGGGCCGGCGTCGCCGTCCGCACCGCCCTGCGCAAACTGTCGATGCTGGAGGAGCTGGCCCTGGTGGTCCAGCGCGCGGACGGGTACGCCCTCGCGCCGCCGGCCGGCGCGGGTCGGGCCGGCCAGGGGCGGCGCGGTCACGACCAGCCGCCGCACGCAGGCGGGCGGACGGGCGAGGAGGCCCGACGCTGAACGGGCCGCCAGCCCGGTCAGTCCCCCTCGAAGCGGATCTCCATGTCGCGGTCCGGTCGGCAGTGCCGCGCCAACAGGTCCAGGCGGCGCACGTGCGTCACCTCGGGCGTCGTCCGGGCCACCTCGGCGAGGCGACCCAGCTCGGCGAGGAGCTGCGGGGCCTGGTCGGCGGGGACCACCAGCTGACCGACGGGGTCGATCCGCTCCAACATCGGGGTACGCCCGGTGCCGCGGACCCGCTCGACGAGATCCAGCAGCACGTCGTCGGGATCGGGCAGCACCTCGGCCGGCACGAGGCGACGCCGGCCCGAGCCCGCCCCGACCACCCGGTAGAGGACGACGTCGACCCCCATGGCCGGCCCCCCTTCGTCGAGCATCGTCCGTCGCGTGGCGACGACCTGCGCTCACCCGTTGGTACGACAAGTCTGCGCGCACCGGCCGCGGTAATCCATCACCCCGCCCGGACGGCTGGGACAGCAGCGGCTCCCGTCGGGGCCGCGCCGGCTTTCGCCCCGGCGTCGCATCGGGGCCGCCCCGGTCGGTCCGGCCGATCGCGCCCGCCCTGCGGCCCGGCGCCCCGCCGGGGCGGGTGGACCGGGCGCGTGGTCGTCGGGTCCCGTCGACCGTAGGCTGACGCTGTGCCAGAGGATCCGCCACCGCCGGCCTGCACGAGGGTCGCGCCCTGCCGGCCGCGCCGCCCACGGTGCCGGCGGCCGGCCACGGGGAGCGGAACTGTTCACCGGGGCTGGCGGCGAAGCGGGGCGTCGCGGTGAGCCGGGAGCCGGCCGGCACCCGGGCGACGCACGAGGCGCTCCCGCCGGCGATGCGCGAGGCGGTGGACGAATTCGCCGGGCACCTGGCCGGGGTGCGCAACCGGTCCGCGCACACGGTCCGGGCGTACGTCGGCGACGTGGTGTCGCTGCTGGACCACGCGCGCCGGATGGGCTGCGCCGAACTGGTGGAACTGGACCTGACGGTGCTGCGCAGCTGGCTGGCGAAGCAGCGGACGATGGGCGCCGCGCGGACGTCGCTCGCCCGCCGGTCGGCCTCGGCGCGGGCGTTCAGCGCCTGGGCGCACCGGTCCGGGCTGCTCCCCACCGACGTGGCGGGTGCGCTGGCCAGCCCCCGCGCCCACCGGGACCTGCCGTCCGTTCTCCGTGCCGACCAGGCCGCCGCGCTGGTCGAGGCGCCCGGCCGGTCCGCCCCGGGCGCGCCGACGCCGCCGGGCACCGTCGCCGGCTCACGGCCCCGGGTCCTGGCGCCGGGCGAACGCCTGACCGCTCCGGGCAGTGCTTCCGGGCCGACGGAGACGCACACGCCGGACGAAGCTGCGGCGGCGCACGCGGCGGACGGAGCTGCGGCGGCGCACGCGGCGGACGGAGCTGCGGCGGCGCGCGCGGCGGACGGCACCGCCGAGGCCAGCGCCGCGAGCGGGGCCACGGTGGACGGGGCCACGGCGGACGGTACTGCCGAGGCCGTGGTGCTGCGGGACAGGGCGCTGCTGGAGCTGCTCTACGGCACGGGCGTACGGATCAGCGAGGCGTGCGGCCTCGACATCGCCGACGTCGACCACGCGCGGCGGGTCGTGCGGGTGTTCGGCAAGGGCGGCCGGGAGCGCGCGGTCCCGTACGGGGTGCCGGCGCAGCGGGCGCTCGACGAGTGGCTGCGGCACGGCCGCCCCGCACTGGCCGGACCGCACTCCCGGGAGGCGCTGCTGATCGGTGCCCGCGGCGGGCGGCTCAACCCGACGATGGCCCGACGGATCGTCAGCGGGTACGCCCAGGCTGCCGGGCTGCCCCCGGTCAGCCCGCACGGGCTGCGGCACTCGGCGGCGACCCACCTGCTTGAGGGCGGTGCCGACCTGCGGGCGGTGCAGGAGCTGCTGGGGCACTCGTCCCTCGCGAGCACGCAGATCTACACCCACGTGTCGGTGGAGCGGCTCCGCGCGGCCTACCGCCAGGCCCACCCCCGCGCCTAACCGGTGGGAGGGAGCCGGACGGCCATGCCCGACCGTCGCGGCGATGGCCCGGCCGCCGAAATGCTGGCCGGTGTGGTCGCCTGGCAGCTACAGGCAGAGCACCACGGACGCGAGCCGAGCTGGCGGTCGCCGACGTCGGTTCTCAGGACCGGCGCGGCGACGAGCCCGGGCCGTCCAGGGCAGAGCCGCGGAGCAGCACGTGCGGCGGCCGGCCCAGGTCCAGACACATCCGCACGTCGTCGTAGCGCTCGTCGCCCACCTCGATGACGTTCGGCAGCCGGCCCCATTCACGGAACCCGAGCCGCTCGTAGAGCTCGATGGCTCCGTGGTTGTTGCCGCGTACGCCCAGCGCGAGGGTCTCGATCCCGGCCTTGCGGGCGTCGTCGATGAGCGCCCCGGTGACCAGCCTGCCGATGCCTCGGCCGCGAGCGGCCGGGTGCGCGGTGATCTTCTCCAGGTCGGCGTAGTGGGCGAAGATCGGCTTCGGGCCGCGCCGCCACAGCCCGGTGCCCACGACCCGGGAGTCGAGCACGGCGAGGACCAGCGCGGCGTCGCCGGCCCCGACCAGGCTCAGCACCGCGTCCAGCCAGGCGTCGGTCTCGGCGCGGCCGGGCGGGACCGCGTACCCGATCGCGCCACCGTGCTCGGCCACCGCGTGCAGCACCCGGTGCACGTCGGCGCGGAGCTGTCGGTCGGCGGCGGTCGGCCAGCGCAGTTCCACGTGGGTGTCCACGATCCGCAATTCTGCGGGATCGAGCGGGGTCGACCGGCACGGGCACCCGGCGGAACGCCGACCGGAGATCCACCGGCCGCTACGATCACCAGGTGAGCGTCCCGCAGCCGCCAGAGCCGATCGCGGCAGCCCGCCTGCTCTTCTCGCTGGACCCGGCGGTCAGCCACCTCAACCACGGCTCGTTCGGCGCGGTCCCGGTCCCGGTGCAGCGGGCCCAACAGCGGCTGCGCGACGAGATGGAAGCCAACCCGCTGCGCTTCTTCACCCAGGGGCTGGTAGACCGGATCACGCACACCCGCCGTCATCTGGCCGGATTCCTGGGCGCCGACCCGGACGGCACCGCCCTGGTGCCGAATGCCACCACCGGCGTGGCGGTGGTGCTCCAGTCGCTCGGCCTGCGCCCCGGCGACGAGGTGCTCACGACCGACCACGGCTACGGCGCGGTCGGCCTCTCCATCGCCCGCGAGTGCCGCCGTACGGGGGCGGTCACCCGGGCGCTGCGGGTGCCGCTGGCCGCCACCGACGAGGAGGTCGTCGAGATCGTCCGCGCGGGGCTGCGCCCCGGCCGGACCCGGCTGCTCGTGGTGGACCAGCTCACCTCGGCCACCGCCCGGCTCTTCCCGGTCGCCGCCGTCGTCGGGGTGGCCCGGGAGCACGGGATACCGGTCCTGGTCGACGCCGCGCACGCCCCGGGCATGCTGCCGACCCCGGTCGGTGGCATCGGCGCCGACTTCTGGGTGGGCAACCTGCACAAGTGGGCGTACGCGCCGCGCGGCAGCGCCGTGCTGGTGGTCGCGCCGCCGTGGCGGGAGCGCATCGAGCCGCTGGTCGTCTCGTGGGAGCAGGAGTCGGGGTTCCCCGGTCGGGTCGAGTGGGCGGCGACGCAGGACTACACCGGCTGGCTGGCCGCACCGGTGGGCCTGTTCACGCTGCGCAGCCTCGGCGTCGACCGGGTACGGGCGCACAACGCCGCGCTGGTGGCGTACGGCCAGCGGGTGGTCGGGGACGCGCTGGGGGTGGCCCCCGCCGACCTGCCGAACCCCGGCGGGCCCGGGGTCGCCATGCGGATCGTCCCGCTGCCGGCGGGCCTGGGCGCCACGTTCGACGCGGCGCGGGCGTTGCGGGCACGCATCGCCGAGCGGCTCGCCACGGAGGTGGCCGTCATGGCCTGGAACGGGCGGGGCTGGCTGCGGCTGTGCGCGCAGGTCTACAACACCGCCGACGAGTACGAGCGCCTCTCGGTGCGGCTTCCCCCGCTGCTCGCCCAGCGTTGAGCCACCGCCGCCCGCCCGCCATTGCCTCTCCCGGCCGCCCGGCACACCCACGCCTGCTCGACACCGCCTGCCCTGGCCCACCCGCACGCTGGCATGCCGGCCGCCCGGCGGCGGGTCGGTGCCGGCGCCGTCGAGCGGCAGCAGTCGCACCGGGCCGAGGCCGAGCAGCGCCAGCGGGTCGAGGTAATCCGTGCCGCGCCGCAACCCCCAGTGCAGGCAGGCCGGGGCGGGGCAGCCGGGGTGGCCGGGGAGCAGCGCGCCCAGCGGCGCGCCGGCGGCGAGCCGGGCGCCGGGGCGGACCGTCGGTGACACCGGCTCGTAGGTGGTGCGTAGTCCGTCGGCGTGCCCGACGCTGACGACCGGGCGGCCGGCGACCAGGCCGGCGAAGAGGACCGTGCCGGCACCGGCGGACCGCACGGTGGCGCCCGGCGCGGCGGCCAGGTCGACGCCCCGGTGGCCGGGCAGCCACGGCTGCGGCGGCGGGTCGAACCGGCGGACCGGGCGGGGCGCGCCGTCGAGCGGCCACCGGAACCGCGCGGCCCCGGGTGTCGGGGCCTCGGGCGACGGCGGAAGGTCGGGTGCCACGGCCGCCGCCCCGACCGGCGCCGGACCCGGCCCCGTGGCGGGCACGGCGGCCGGCCCGAGGGACAGCAGGGCGGCGCAGAGCGCGGCGACGCCGGTACGGGTTGCTGGTCGCATGGGGCGCAGCCTGCTCGGCGAGCGTCCCGCCCCGCCACCCCGGCCACCCGCCCCTGTGGACAAGGCGTCTCCTGTGGACAGCCACCGGAGCCTGACGTGATCTGCTATGGGCCGGCTCGACCGGCGCGTTCCTCGCCCCTCACCACCGCCCACGAGGCGTCCCCCGACCGGCGGGGCCGACGCCTAGGCGCTCTGCGCGACCGGCGGCACGGTGTTCTGGACCCGGCACCGGCGCAGCCCCGACCTCGTGCCGACCATCTGTGGGTGGTTCGCCCAGGAGGGCTTCGTGCCGGGGGCGGTGAGCAGCCCGGCGGACGGCGTGGGCGTGGGCGTGCACCGGTTCCTGGGCGAGCCCCGTCCACTCCCGGCCAGGGTGACGATGTTCGCGTTCGTCGACTGAGACCGGCCACACTGGACGATCAGGTCGGGGGCGAGTTCGAGGGCCGCGTGGCGGGTGGGGGCGCCGACGGGCCGGGCGCCCGGTGGTCGCGGCCTCCGAGCGGGGCGTGGGCGGTGGGTCAGCCGCCGAAGCCGGAGTCGGCGGGGAGGGAGATGTCGGGCTTCTCCAGCTCCTCGACGTTGACATCCTTGAAGGTCATCACCCGGACGTTCTTCACGAACCGGGCGGGACGGTACATGTCCCACACCCAGGCGTCGTGCATCTCGACCTCGAAGTAAACCTCGCCGTCGGAGTTGCGGACGTGCAGGTCCACCTGGTTGGCCAGGTAGAACCGGCGCTCGGTCTCCACCACGTAGGAGAACTGGCGGACAATGTCGCGGTACTCCCGGTAGAGCTGCAGCTCCATCTCGGTCTCGTACTTTTCGAGATCTTCCGCGCTCATCGCACTCCGCCTTCCATGACCACATCTTCCCCCACCGACGCCGGAGGCCGAGGCTGCTCGCCCAACGCCACGCCGACGGTACCCCCTGCCGGCCCGGAGCGCTCCATCGGCTCGTCCGGCCTTGCGCCCACCGGGCGACGCGCCCTGGGTGGGGCGCCGTCCCGACCGGACACCACCGCCACGTTGACGTACGAGAACCGGTGCTCCCGACACGGCCCCCGCTCCCGCAGCGCCGCGCTGTGCTCCGGCGTGATGTAACCCTTGTGCTCGGCGAACCCGTAGCCGGGGAACGTCCCGTCCAACTCGACCATGATCCGGTCCCGGGTCACCTTGGCGAGCACGCTGGCCGCCGCCACGCAGGCGGCCACCCGGTCGCCCTTCCACACCGCCAGCCCCGGCACGTCGAGGCCGTCCACCCCGAAGCCGTCGGTCAGCACGTATTCCGGGCGGGTGTCCAGCGAGGCGAGGGCGCGGCGCATCGCGGCCAGGTTGCACACGTGCAGGCCCCGCTCGTCGACCTCCTCGGCCGGGATGACCACCACGGAGTACGCCAGGGCGCGGGCGACGACCTCGTCGTAGACCCGCTCCCGGCTGGCCGGGGTGAGCAGCTTCGAGTCGGCCAGCCCGTCGATCTCGCCCCGGCGCCCCTCGGGCAGGATCGCGGCGGCGGCGACCAGCGGGCCGGCGCAGGCGCCGCGGCCTGCCTCGTCGGCCCCGGCCACGTGCCGGAAGCCGCGCCGCTGCAACGCCCGTTCCAGCGCGTAGAGCCCGCCCTCGCGGCGTACCACCGTGCGCGGCGGCGTCAGCACGGCACACCTCCGTCGGCCAGCGCCCGGCTCAGCACCGCCGGCAGGTCCGGCGGGTAGTAGCGCTCGTCGGTGGCGGCCAGCTCGGCCAGCGGCCACCACCGGTGGGCGGCGACGCTGGCCCGCTCGATCTCGCTGAAGCCGGCGGTGTCGACCTCGTGATCCGCCACCCGCATCAGGAAGAACTCCTGCTCCTGCCGGTACCACACGCCGTCGAACGGGAACTCCGTGACGTCGCGGTGCACCGGCGCGCCGAACGCCGAGGCCGGCAGCCGCAGCCCCGTCTCCTCGGCCAACTCCCGCGCGGCGCCCTCGGCGTACGTCTCGCCGGGGTCCAGACCGCCACCGGGGGTGAACCACCAGCGGCCGTGCTCGGGACGGGCCGGGTCGGAGCCGCTGAAGAGCAGCACCCGACCCGCCGCGTCGACGAGCAGGACGCGGGCCGCACGCCGCGGGGTGTAGTCGGTCACCGCACCAGCCTGCCAGACGCCGCCGACAACGCCCACGCCCGGCGGCCCCTACGGCTCGGGAATGCCCTCGAACCCCTTCGGGACACTCAGCCAGGTGGCCCGGTTGACCGGCCAGAAGACGGTGAACGCCCGCCCGACGACCTCGTCCTCGGGGATGGTGGCCGTCGTGATGTCCTGCCCGGACTGCTGCCAGTGCTCCAGCGAGTCGCCCGACGCCTCGCGGTGGTCGCCCATCACCCAGAGCCGTCCCTCCGGGACGGTGATGTCGAACTCCTCGGCGGTCTTGTCCCCCGGGTAGATGTACGGCTCGTCCAGCGGCTTGCCGTTGATCACCAGCCGCTCCTGCGGGTCGCAGCAGACCACGTGGTCGCCGCCGACTCCGATGACCCGCTTGATGAAGTCCTCGCCGTCGGGGTTGCTGCTCCACTCCAGGGGAGCCTTGAAGACGATCACCTCGCCCCGGCGCGGCGACCGGAAGTCGTAGACCAGCTTGTTGACCAGCACCCGATCGTCGATCTGGAGGGTGTTCTCCATGGACGGGGAGGGGATGAAGAAGGTCTGCAGCACGAAGGCTCGCACCAGCACCGCGACCAGGATCGCCACGCCCAGGAGGATGGGCAGCTCCTTCCAGAAGGAACTGCGGGGCTTGTCGGTCTGCTCGTCAATCACGGATGGAGCCTACGTTGCCCGGCTGGGCGCCACCGTCCGGAACGCGCGAGAACGGCCAGCGCGGCCACGAACGGGACGAGGAGCACCACCCCACCGCCCGGGGTGGGACGCACCGGGGGCGGGGCCCCGGTGGCGGCGGCGGGCGGATCGGCGACGTCGTCGAAGGTGGCCGGCACCGACAGCGTGCTCCACCGTGACGAGGGCCAGACCACCGCGAAGGCGCGGCCCACCACGTTGTCGATCGGCACCGGCCCCTGGCAGCGGGCGTCCTGGGAGACCAGCCGGTGGTCGCCCATCACGAAGATCTGCCCGGGCGGGACCACGACCTCCTCGAAGCGCCGGGACCGGCACTCGCGGGGGTTCGGCGGGATGTCGAGCGGCGAGTCCCGGATGACGTACGACGACTCGTCGAGCGGCGTGCCGTTGACCAGCACCCGGCCCTGGGCGTCGCAGCACTTGACGCGGTCACCGGGCAGCGCGATGACCCGCTTGATGAAGTCCTTCTCGCCGGGGCGGCTGACGCCGATCAGGTCGCCGACCGTCCGGCCGACCTTGCCCACGAACCCGGGCTCCGGCTGCTTGTCGGCCTGCGGGGCCCACCGGTCGGTGCCCCGGAAGACGACCACCTCGCCCCGCACCGGGTCGCGTACGTCGTAGACGACCTTGTTGACCAGGACCCGGTCGCCGACGAGGAGCGTGTCTTCCATCGAGCCGGAGGGGATGAAGAACGCCTGGAGCAGGAAGGTGCGGATCAGCACCGCGAGGCAGAACGCGACGACCAGCAGCAGCGGCAGCTCCTGCCAGAGCGGCATCTGGCGGCGGGGACGTCGCGCCCGGCGGCGCCACGGGTCGACGGCGCCGTCCTCGTCCAGCGTCTGCACCACGCCACTCCCCGGTCAGCAGATGTGACAACTACCGCCCGGGAGCCTCGTCGAGGCCCCCCGGGCGGTAGTGGACGTCGCTCCCGCCCTCGTGGCGGGACGTCGCCCGGCTGCGCCCGTACGACCAGGGTAGTGCGGGCCGGTCGGTACGACACACGCGCAGCTCGGGCGGCGTGGCGAGCGTGAGGTCAGCTCGGCTGCTTCTCGCGCTTCTCCTTGATCTTGGCCTTCTTGCCCCGCAGCTCGCGCAGGTAGTAGAGCTTGGCGCGACGCACGTCACCGCGGGTCACGACCTCGATCCGGTCGATGGCCGGGCTGTTGATCGGGTAGGTGCGCTCGACACCGACACCGAAGCTGATCTTGCGGACCGAGAAGGTCTCGCGCAGACCGTCACCCTGGCGGCGGATGACGACGCCCTGGAAGATCTGGACACGGGACCGGTTGCCCTCGACGACCCGGGCGTGCACCTTGACGGTGTCACCGGCACGGAAGTCGGGGAGGTCGGTCCGCTTCGACTGGGCGTCAAGGGCGTCCAGGATGTTCATCGCTGCGTCCTCGTGAGGCTCACGGCGCACCGTCAATCGGCGCGCGGGTGGGTGATTCTGATCCCCGGGTGTGGTCGGTGGCCCGACCTCGGTCGAGGATCCTCGCAGCCGTCCGCGGCGCGGCCGGTTGCGGCAACCCCCCTACTTTGCCACATCCCCCGGGGGCACCTGAAATCCGGCCCCGTCCAGCGCGGCGATGTCCCGTTTGTCCAGGCGCTCCGGGTCGAGCGCGGCGAGCATGTCCGGGCGGCGCCGGGCGGTGCGGGTCAGCGCCTGGTCCCGCCGCCAGCGGGCGATCCGCCCGTGGTCGCCGGAGCGGAGCACCTCCGGCACCTCCAGCCCGCGCCAGGTCGCCGGCTTGGTGTACATGGGGGCCTCCAGCAGCCCGTGGGCGTGCGACTCCTCGTCCAGCGAGCCCGCGTTGCCGAGCACCCCGGGCAGCAGCCGGGTGACCGCCTCCAGGATCACCAGGACGGCCACCTCCCCGCCGAAGAGGACGTAGTCGCCGAGGGAGACCTCGGTCACCGGCATCCGGGTGGCGGCGTGGTCGAGCACCCGCTGGTCGATGCCCTCGTACCGGCCGCAGGCGAAGAGCAGGTGCGGCTCGGCCGCCAGCTCGTGCGCCATCGCCTGGGTGAAGGGGGCACCCGTCGGCGCGGGCACCACCAGCCGGGGCGGGGCCACCTCCGCCGGGGCCAGGGCGTCGAGCGCCTCGCCCCACGGCTCCGGCCGCATCACCATGCCGGGCCCGCCGCCGTACGGCGTGTCGTCGACCGTGCGGTGCACGTCGTGGGTCCAGCTCCGCAGGTCGTGTACGGCCAGCCGCAGCGTGCCGTTCGCCCGCGCCCTGCCGATCAGCGACAGGTCCAGCGGGGCGAAGTACTCCGGGAAGATCGACACGATGTCGACGCGCATGCGGGGGTGCTCCAGCGGCTCTACAGGTCGAGCAGACCGGCCGGCGGGTCGACGACGACGCGACCGCCGGCGAGGTCAACCTCGGGGACGATCGCCTTGACGAACGGGATGAGCGCGGTACGGCCCTCGGGGCGGCGCAGCACCAGCAGGTCGGAGGCGGGGGCGTGGTCGATCCGGTCCACCTCGCCCAGCCGCTCGCCGCCCGGGGTGACCACGGCCAGCCCGACGAGCTGGTGATCGTGGAACTCCTCCGGGTCCTCCGGCGGGGCGACGTCGGCGCTGTCGACCGCGACGAGGGTGCCGCGCAGCGCCTCGGCGACGTCCCGGTCCAGCACGCCCTCGAACGCCACCAGCAGCCGCCCCTGGTGCGAGCGGGCGGATTCCACGGTCAGCTCGGCGGGGACCCGGAACGGCTCCCCGTGCTCGGGCGCGGCCTGCTGCGGCGGCGCCGCTCCCGGCACGGTACGTAGTACCGAACCGGGAGCGAAGCGCGCTTCGGGCTCGTCGGTCCGCACCTCCACGGTGACCTCACCGCGGATCCCGTGCGGCTTGCCGATCCTGCCGACGATGAGCAGCATCAGTACGAGTCGACGATGTCGACGCGTACGCCGCGCCCGCCGATGGAGCCGATCACCTGGCGCAGCGCCTTGGCGGTCCGGCCGGACCGCCCGATCACCGTGCCGAGGTCCTCCGGGTGCACGCGGACTTCCAGCCGCTTGCCCCGACGGGAGTCGACCATCCGGACGCGCACGTCATCGGGGTGGTCGACGATGCCCTTGACCAGGTGCTCCAACGCCGGACGCAGAGGCATGTCAGGCCTGCTCACCGGCGTCGGCAGCGGCAGCCGGGGCCTCGGCCGGAGCCTCGGTCTTCGGCGCCTCGGCCGGGGCCTCGGCCTTGGCGGCCTTCTTGGCCGGCTTGGCCGGGGTCTCGGCCAGCCCGGCGGCGGCCTTCGCCTCGGCCTCGTACGCGGCGGTGCGGTCGACCCGCTCCGCGGCGACCTTCAGCGGCGGCGGGGCCGGCAGGCCCTTGAACTTCTGCCAGTCACCGGTCAGCTCCAGCAGCCGCTGCACCGCCTCGCTCGGCTGGGCGCCGACGGACAGCCAGTACTGGACCCGCTCCGACTTGACCTCGATCACCGAAGGGTCTTCCTTCGGCTGGTAGACCCCGACGAACTCGATCGCCCGGCCGTCGCGCTTGGTGCGCGAGTCGGCGACGACGATGCGGTACTGCGGGTTGCGGATCTTGCCCATCCGCAGGAGCCGGATCTTTACGGCCACAGTTGTTTCGCTCCTGTTGCGATCTCACCAGCCCTGACGAGGGCGGTGCACGGGTGAGCGCCGACCGGCACAGTGGGGTTTGGGCCGGAGACTGCTCGGTGGACTGGCGCGGTGCCCGGGTTAGAGGGCGCCGGACACACGCCGGATACCAGCCAGCCATTCTGCCAGATCGGGCCCGGATCTCTCACACCGGACCGCCCGGGGTCACCCGCGCAGCGACGGAAGTGACCGAAAACACACCTGCCGGGTCAGCGCACGGGGGCGCGGTCCCAGCCGGGCGGAAGCTCGTCCGGGGTGGTCCACTCCGGCGGCGGGACGAAGTCGCACCAGGTGCCGTCGAACGGGAACTCCCCCGCCTCGGCCAGCGCGATCACCCGCTTGCCCTCGGCCCGGACGGCGTCGGGGTCGGCGACCCAGTAGTGCGCGGGGAAGGCGAGCCGCTCGACGAACTCGTCCTCGTCCTTCCACTCCCAGCCCAGGTCCGGCCGGACGACCACGTCGAGGTCCTGGTCCACCATGTCGACCCCGGCGAGCACGCCGTCGTCCCAGCGCACCCCGGGCTCCTCCAGGTTGACGTACCAGGCGGCGAAGCGGTCGTGCGCGTCGCGGAACCACCACACCGAGTGGCTCGCCCCGGCGGGCAGGTACTTCAGCACGGGCGGGCCGTTCCACCGGCCGGCGGCCAGGCGGTAGGACGAGGAGACCCACTCGGCGAACGGCACCGCCCGCATGCCCAGCCCGGCCTCGGTGACCTCGCTCGCCACCGGGGAGTTCCGGGCCACCCAGAGCACCAGGCCCCGGTCGTCGTCGCTGACCACCCGGGCGGTACGCACCCAGCCGATCCGGCCCCGCCGCACGTTGCGGTGCACGATCAGCCGCCCCGGTTCGAATCTCACGCCCCGACCCTACCGCTGCCCGCCCCGCGAGCCCGCCCACCCGCTCCGGGTGTAAGGAAGGGCCCCTTCCTCTACCTCAGGCGTTAGGAAGGGGCCCTTCCTTACACCGCGCTCAGTAGGCGCGGGCCAGGATGGCGACGAGGTCCGGCTCGTCCTCGGAGTCGGGCACGGAGCCGTCGGCGCGCACCAGGCAGCGCACGGTGACGCCCTGCCCGTTGGCCTCCGCCTCGCCCTGGACGCCGACCGCCGACCACGGCACCCGGGCCCAGCCGGTGGCGGCCGCCTCGATCGCCTCGGCCAGCGTCGACACCTCGACGGTGCGGGACTGGCGGTGCGCCAGGGCCTGGTCGTGCAGCGCCTGCTGGTCGGCGTCGAGGGCGGCCAGCACGGTGGTGACCACGTCGGCCACGGCCGTCGGGGACTTCGAGCCGTCGGTGCGCCGGACCACGACGGCGTTGCCGGCGGCCAGGTCGCGGGGGCCGACCTCGACGCGTACCGGATAGCCGCGAAGCTCGGCGTCGACGGCCCGGCGGCCGAACGGGGTGTCGGTGCGGTCGTCGAGCGCGACCCGGACGCCGGCGTCGCGCAGCGCGTCGCGCAACTTGGTCGCCGCCTCTCCGACGCCCTCGCCGTCCTTGACCACCATGACGTACGCCTGCACCGGCGCCAGCTTCGGCGGCACCCGCAGGCCGTTGTCGTCGCCGTGGCACATGATCAGGCCGCCGAGCATCCGGGTCGAGGTGCCCCAGGAGGTCGTCCAGGCGTGCTCCCGACCGCCCTCGGCCGACGAGTAGCTGATGTCGAACGCCTTGGCGAAGTTCTGCCCCAGCTCGTGGCTGGTGCCGAGCTGGAGGGCCTTGCCGTCACCCATCATGCCTTCGCAGGTGTAGGTGGCGGTCGCGCCGGCGAAGCGCTCGCGGGCCGTCTTCAGGCCGACGACCACCGGGATGGCGAGCACGTTGACCATCAGGTCCTCGTACGCCTCGTGCAGGATCCTGCGGGCGTAGGCCCGCGCGTCGGAGCGGGTGGCGTGGGCCGTGTGCCCCTCCTGCCACAGGAACTCGCTGGTGCGCAGGAAGACCCGGGGGCGCAGCTCCCAGCGGACCACGTTGGCCCACTGGTTGAGCAGCAGCGGCAGGTCCCGGTAGGAGTCGATCCACTTGGCCATGAACTCGCCGATGACGGTCTCGCTGGTGGGGCGCACCACGACCGGCTCGGCGAGCTGCTTGCCGCCGCCGTGGGTGACCACCGCGAGCTCCGGCGAGAAGCCCTCGACGTGCTCGGCCTCGCGCTTGAGGTAGCTCTCGGGGATGAAGAGCGGGAAGTACGCGTTCTCCGCGCCCGCCGCCTTGATCCGGGCGTCCATCTCGGCCTGCATCCGCTCCCAGATGGCGTAGCCGGCCGGCCGGATGACCATGGTCCCCCGGACCGGGCCGTTGTCGGCCAGCTTCGCCTTGGCGATCAGGTCCTGGTACCAGCGGGGAAAGTCCTCCGCACGGGGAGTGAGCACGCGTGCCATGACCGCACATCCTATGCGTCGGCCATCCGGACGGCGCGATCGGGCGCGGTGTCGTCGTCAGCTGCCGGGACGGCCGGGTGCGGCGGGCCGGGGGCGTACGCCACCATGGCAGCGTGAACAACGGCAGCCGGTCCAGGGACGCGATCGTCGACGCCGCCCGGGCGCTGACGGTCGCGAGCGGTTGGGACGCCGTCCGGATGGGTGCCGTCGCACGGGCGGCCGGGGTCAGCCGGCAGACGGTCTACAACGAGTTCGGCAGCAAGGCGGGGCTGGCCGAGGCGCTCGCCCGGCGGGAGGTCGACCGGTTCGTCGGCGACGTGCGCGCCCTCCTGCGCGCACACGGCGACGACGTCCGGGCGGCCGCGCACGCCACCATCTCGCACACCCTCACGCAGGCGGCCGGCGACCCGTTGATCAAGGCCGTCCTGACCAGCACCGGGGGCGGCTCCGACGAGCTGCTGCCCTACCTGACCACCCGGTCGGACCTGGTCCTGACCGAGGCCACCGAGGCGCTCCTGGAGTGGGCCGACGGCGTGCTGCCGGGCGCCGACCGGGCCGCGGTCGCCTTCGCCACGGACTCGGTCATCCGGTTGGTGATCAGCCACATCGTCCTGCCCGGCGCCCCGGTCGCACAGACCGCCGCCGCCCTCGCCGACCTGGCCGTGTACCTGCTCCTGCACGCGGTCACCCAGGGCGCCCACACCGGCTGACCGGAGCGGGAGCGCCCACGCGCCGGCTCGCCGGCGGGCGGGCACGGCAGGTCAGCGGACGACGCGACCGCGCAGCACGATGCGGGCGGGGCTACGCACGGCGCGCAGGTCGGCGCGCGGGTCCTCGGGATAGACGACGAGGTCCGCCAGGCCGCCCTCGACCAGGCCGGGGAAGCCCAGCCACTCGCGGCCCCGCCAGGACGCGGCGGCGAGGACGTCCACCGCCGACATGCCGGCCTGCTCGTGCAACAGCAGCATCTCCTCGGCAGCCAGGCCGTGGTCGATGCCGCCGCCCGCGTCCGTGCCCACGTAGATCGGCACCCCCGCCTCGTACGCGGCCCGGACCACCTCGGGGAAGCGGTCGCGCAGGGCGAGCATGTGGTCGGCGTACCCGGGGAACTTGGGCCGGGCCTGCTCGGCGATCCCGCCGAAGGTGCGGATGTTGATCATCGTGGGGACCAGGGCGGTGCCCTGCCGGGCCATCAGGTCGACCAGGTCGAGGCTCAGGCCCGTGCCGTGCTCGACCGAGTCCACCCCGGCCCGCACCATGATCTCCACGGCCGACTCGCTGAAGGTGTGCACCGCGGCGCGTACCCCGGCGGCGTGCGCGGCCGCGACGGCCGCGGCCATCGTGTCGGCGTCCCAGGACGGCGCCAGGTCCCCCACGCCCCGGTCGATCCAGTCGCCGACCAGCTTGACCCAGCCGTTGCCGGCGGCCGCCTGCGCGGCGACCGTGTCGGCGACCTCCGCCGCGCCGACCTCCACCCCGATGTCGCGCAGGTAGCGCTTCGGCGGCGCGACGTGCCGGCCGGCGCGGGCCAGGCGCGGCAGCTCCGGCTCGTCGTCGAGTTCCGGGTACGGGTACGGCGAGCCGGCGTCGCGGATGGCGAGCACCCCGGCGTCGACGTCGGTGCGGGCCAGCTCGCGGGCCTGGTCGAGGGAGGTGATCGGCGCCCCGCCCCGGGCGATGCCGATGTGGCAGTGCGCATCGATCAGGCCGGGCAGCACGAAGCCGCCGTCGACGATCGTCTCCGCGCCGGGCACCGGTTCGAAGGTGACCCGGTCGCCGACCAACCAGAGGTCCCGGACCTCGTCGTCGGGCAGCAGCACGCCGCGTACGTGCCAGGCCATGCGTCCTCCGGTCGGTGGGCGAAAGAGCGGTCTGCGGCCATTCTTCCCGGTCGGCGTGGGCCGGTCCCGGCCGGGCCGTCCCCAGCGGGCGACAGGCCGCCGGGGTGACCCGGGCATCGGCCGCTCTCGCCCCGCCGTGAGGCCCGGCCGGGCCTGGTGTCCTGGCCGGTGGCACGGAAGCGGGGCCCGGCCGGTCACGGCCGGGCCCCGCCCGTGTGGATGGTGCGGTCAGTCGCCGTCGCGCGCGAGCAGCCCGGCCCGCCGCGTCGTCAGCGCGGGCAGGTCGACGGAGACCTTCCAGGGTCGCTCGGTGACGAAGAGGTCCTCGGTGTGGGTCACCACCTCGTACTCGCCGGTGGGGCCGAGCGTGTATTCCGTCAGGGTCATCCGCTCGTGCAGCGGGTCGACCACCCAGTACGTCCGCACCCCGGCGTGCGCGTAGACCTTCGCCTTGTCGTAGAGGTCGCGGAACGTGGAGGTCGGCGAGAGGACCTCGACGGCCAGCAGGGCGTCCTCGACGGGGACGGGCGACCGGTCGGCGTGTTCGCGGCGGATCGCGACCACGTCGGGGCGGGGCTCGTTGCGGCGGTCGATCCGCATCGACAGGTCGATGCTGACCAGGTAGTCGGCGGGGCAGTTGACCCGGAGTGCGAGCAGCAGCTCGACGCACAGGTCCTGGTGCACGGCGGTGGGGGACGGCACGATCAACCTTCCGTTGACCAACTCGTACGGAAGGTCCTTCGGCAGGTCACCGAGGTCGTCAACCGTCCACTCCGACCGCTCGGGCAGGATGGGTGCCACGGTCATGACTCCTCCTTCCAGGGGCGACATCACCCTAGGCAAGGATGACGTCACCCGCCGCCAACGACACGCCTCAGCGGGGCCGGCCGTCGCCGCCCTTGCCGAGCTTGTTGAAGTCGATCTTCGGAAGCTTGAAGCCCGGGGGCAGGCCCTGGCCGGCGGCCAGGTCGTTCGGGTCCATCCCCGGCGGGAGCTGCGGCATGCCGCCCGGGAAGCCGCCCGGCAGGCCGGCGCCCGCCCCGGCGCGCGGCCGACCGCCGCCCTTGGTGCCCTTGCGCTTGTTCTTCGGCGACTTGGTCGCCTTGCGCCGGCCGCCGCCGGGCAGGCCCATCATGCCGCCCATCTGCTTCATCATCTTCTGCGCGTCGGCGAAGCGGTTGAGCAGCTGGTTGACGTCCATCACGGTGACGCCGGAGCCGTTGGCGATGCGGGCCCGGCGGGAGCCGTTGATGATCTTCGGGTTGGTGCGCTCGCCCGGCGTCATCGACCGGATGATCGCGGTGACCCGGTCGAAGTGCTTGTCGTCCAGCTCCGCGAGCTGGTCCTTCATCTGCCCCATGCCCGGCATCATGGCCAGCACGTTGGCGATCGGACCCATCCGGCGGACCGCGATGAGCTGGTCGAGGAAGTCCTCCAGGGTGAACTGCTCGCCGCCCATCAGCTTGGCGGTCATCTTCTCCTTCTGATCGGCGTCGAAGGCCTGCTCGGCCTGCTCGATCAGAGTGAGGACGTCGCCCATGCCCAGGATCCGGCTGGCCATCCGGTCGGGGTGGAAGACGTCGAAGTCCTCCAGCTTCTCGCCGGTGGAGGCGAACAGGATCGGCTGCCCGGTGACCTCCCGGACCGACAGCGCGGCGCCGCCGCGGGCGTCGCCGTCGAGCTTGGAGAGGACCACGCCGGTGATGCCGACCCCGTCGCGGAACGCCTCGGCGGTGCGCACGGCGTCCTGACCGACCATGGCGTCGATGACGAAGATGACCTCTTCGGGGTCGACGGCGTCGCGGATGTCGGCGGCCTGCTGCATCATCTCGGCGTCGATGCCCAGCCGGCCGGCGGTGTCGACGATGACGATGTCCCGGGCCGCCCGCTTCGCGTGCTCGATCGAGGCGCGGGCGACCTGCACCGGGTCGCCGACGCCGTTGCCGGGCTCGGGGGCGTACACCTCGACGCCGGCGCGGCCACCGAGCACCTGGAGCTGCCCGACGGCGTTGGGGCGCTGGAGGTCGGCGGCGACGAGCAGCGGCTGGTGCCCCTGGGCCTTCAGCCAGCGGGCCAGCTTGCCGGCGAGGGTGGTCTTGCCGGAACCCTGGAGACCGGCCAGCATGATCACGGTCGGCGGCTGCTTGGCGAACTGGAGCCGCCGCCCCTCGCCACCGAGCACGTTGACCAGCTCGTCGTTGACGATCTTGATGATCTGCTGGGCGGGGTTGAGCGCCTGCGAGACCTCGGCGCCGCGCGCCCGCTCCTTGACGTTCGCGATGAAGCCCTTGACCACCGGCAGCGCGACGTCCGCCTCCAGCAGCGCGAGGCGGATCTCGCGCGCGGTGGCGTCGATGTCGGCGTCGGTGAGCCGACCCTTGCCGCGGAGCTTGGTGAAGATCCCGGACAGGCGGTCACTCAAGGTGTCAAACACGCGAACATCCCGTTTGTCGTTTTCGGCGGGCACAGGGCGGCCGGGCAGGTGTCCAGCCCACCGCTAGGGTAGCCCGCCGCCCGCACCCGCGCCTCCGGCCCAGGCCCGCCCCGCCGCCCCGGACGGTCACGAGGCGACCAGGCCGGACTGGTAGGCGAAGACCACCAGCTGGGCGCGGTCCCGGGCGCCCAGCTTGACCATGGCCCGGCTGACATGGGTCCGGGCGGTCGCCGGACTGACCACCAGCCGCTCGGCGATCTCGACGTTGCTCAGCCCCTCGCCGACCAGCCCCACCACCTCGCGTTCCCGGTCGGTGAGGGTGCCGAGTCGGGGGTGCGGGCGGGGCACCCGGGCCGGCCGGGTGGCGAACTCCCGGACCACCCGCCGGGTCACCGACGGGGAGAGCAGCGCCTCCCCGTCGGCGACCAGCCGGATCGCCCGCAGCAGCTCGGCCGGGCGGGTGTCCTTGGTCAGGAAGCCGCTGGCCCCGTGCCGGAGCGCGTCGAAGACGTACTCGTCCAGTTCGAAGGTGGTCAGCACGACCACCCGGGTGCCGGCGAGCGCGGGGTCGGCGACGATCCGGCGGGTCGCCTCGATGCCGTCGACGCCGGGCATCCGGACGTCCATCAGCACCACGTCGGGGCGTTCCCGGCGGGCCGCCTCGACGGCGGCGAGCCCGTCGGCGGCCTCACCGACCACGGTGAGGTCGTCCTCGCTCTCCACCAGGGCACGCAGCCCGATCCGGACCAGGTCCTGGTCGTCGGCGAGCAGCACCCGGATCATGTGACCTCCTCCACGGGCAGTGTGGCGGACACCCGGAAGCCTCCGGCGGAGGCGGGGCCGGCGGTGAACGACCCGCCCAGCGCGGTGACCCGCTCGCGCATGCCGGCCAGCCCGTAGCCGGGCCGGTCCGTCGAGGCGGCCGGCCCGCGGCCGGTGTCGGTGACCTCCACGGCCACCTCGGTGGGCGCGTACCGGAGCGAGACCGTGGCGGTGGCCGGGCCGGCGTGCCGCAGCACGTTGGTCAGCGCCTCCTGCACCACCCGGTACGCGGCCAGGTCCACCGCGACCGGGAGCGGGCGCGGCGCCCCGGCCACCTCGACGGTGACCGGGAGCCCGGCGCCGGCCAGCCGCTCGCGCAGCTGCGGGAGCTGGGCCAGCCCGGGTGCCGGGGCGCGCTCGTCGGCGGCCTCGTCGCGGCGGACCACGGTCAGCGTCACCCGCAACTCGTCGAGCGCCTCCTTGCTGGTCCGGCTGATCGCGGTGAGCGCCGCCTCGGCCTGCTCGGGCTTGCGGGCCAGCAGGTGCAGGGCGATCTCGGCCTGGAGGTGGATGGCGGCGAGCCCGTGCCCGACCACGTCGTGCACCTCCCGGGCCACCCGCAGCCGCTCGGCGTCGGCCAGCCGGCGCGCCTCGTCGGTGCGGCTCCGCGCCGCGTTGTCCCGGCCGAGCCGCACGGTGACCCCCACGGCGAAGGGCACCACCACCCAGGCGGCGGCCGGCATCAGCCCGACCAGGCCGGGCGGGCGCACCCCGACGAAGACGTGCGTGAGCAGCACGAGCAGCGCCACGCCGTTGGCCACCGCCGCGACCCGCACCGGCCGGTACGCGGCCGTGGTGTAGACCGCGACGAGGAACGACAACAGGATCGGGCCGTACGGGTAGCCGAGCACCAGGTAGGCGGTGCTCGCCGCGGTGGCCACCGCCAGGGTGACCAGCGGCCAGCGCCGGCGCACGGCCACCGCGAGCGCGGCCACGGCGACCAGCGGGTAGGTGGCCCGGCCGGTGCCCACGCCCTGGTTGAGGCCGGCCGGCGCGGTGCCGGCCAGCCCGATCACCAGCAGGGCCAGGGCGATGAGGCCGTCCAGGAGCCGGCGGCTCCAGTCGCCACGCTCGCGCTCCACGTCCCCTCCCCCGCCCCGCCTCAGCCGATGTCCCGGCGGCGCAGCAGCACCGCGCCGACCGCCGCGAACCCGACCAGGTACGCGGCCACCACCACGGCCGCCTGCCCGCCGCCGACGGTGGCCGCGACCCCCGGGGTGTCCCCCGGCGCGCCGAGCGCGGCGGCCAGCGACCCGGCGTTCGGCCCGGGCAGCCCCTCCTGCGCCTTCGCCACCCAGTCGACCAGCGGCGCGGCGATCGCGGCGAGCAGGTTCTGCACCGCGAGCATCCACACCAGGCCCAGCCCGACCGGCAGCGCCACGGCGCGCAGCGCGACGGCGAGCACGGCACCGAGCATGGCCCACATCGTCGCGATGAGCCACCCCGCCCCGATCCCGGTGAGCAGGTCGCCGACCGGCGGCCAGGTCACCGGCTGCGCCTCGGCGGAGGCGATGAGCAGGCTGGTCACCGCGCCGACCGCGAACACGGCGAGCACCACGGCCAGCGCGGCGGCGGCCAGGGCGAGCAGCTTGCCGGCGTACACCTCCAGCCGGGTCGGGCCCTGGGTGAGCACGGTCTTCCAGGTGCCCCAGCCGTACTCGCCGCCCACGGTGAGCACGCCGAGGATCAACAGGATCGCGCCGAGGAAGACCGGCAGGCCGCCGAGGGAGTTCCCGACCAGGTGGTCGGGGAGCAGCGCGGGCAGCGCCCGGTCGGTGTTCGGCCCGTCGGTGCCGCCGGCGAGGCCGGCGTACGGGAAGACGTAGGTGAAGATCAGCGAGAGCACCAGCGTGATGGCCAGCAGCAGCCAGGTGGCCGGCCGCCGGACCAGCTTGACCGTCTCGGCACGGAAGCTACGCGACATCGGCTGTTCCCTTCTCCACGAGGTCGAAGAAGACCTGTTCCAGGTCCCGTTCCCGGGGGCGCAGCTCGCGCACGGCGAGCCCGGCCCCGACCAGTTCGGCGTTGAGCCAGGCGGCCCGGTCCGGCGGAACGGCCAGCTCCAGCCCGCCGTCGACCACCCGGACCCGCTCGACGCCGACCAGTTCCCGCGCCCGTTCGGCCGCCTCGTCTAGCGGGTCGGCGAGCAGCCGCAGCCCGGCCGCTCCGCGCAGCTCGGCGACACTGCCCTCGGCGACCAGCCGGCCCCGGGCGATCACCCCGACCCGGTCGCAGACCTGCTCCACCTCGCCGAGCAGGTGGCTGGAGACCAGCACCGTGCAGCCGGCCGCGCCGAGCCGGCGGATGAGGGTGCGCATGTCCGCCATGCCGGCCGGGTCGAGGCCGTTGGTCGGCTCGTCCAGGATCAGCAGGCGGGGGTCCTTCAGCAGCGCGGCGGCCACGCCGAGCCGCTGCTTCATTCCCAACGAGTAGCCGGCGTAGCGGTCGCCGGCCCGGTCGGCCAGGTCGACCAGGTCGAGCACGAGCGCGACCCGGTCGGCGCCGACCCCGGCGTAGCGGGCCAGCACCCGCAGGTTGTCCCGGCCGGAGAGGTACGGGTAGAAGGCCGGCCCCTCGATCAGCGCCCCTACCCCGGTCAGCCGGCCGGCGGTGGGCGGCCGGCCGAGCAGCCGGACCGTGCCGGCGGTGGGCCGGACCAGCCCGAGCAGCATGCGCAGGGTGGTGGTCTTGCCGGCGCCGTTGGGGCCGAGGAAGCCGTACACCTCGCCGGCCTGGACGGTGAGTTGGAGGTCCTGCACGGCGGTCAGGCCGCCGTACCGTTTGGTGAGCCCTTCGGTCTGCACTGGCAGGTTCATGCCCCGAGCGTGCCGCCGCGCCGCTCTCGGCACGTCGCCAGGACGGCGGCTGTCGGCGTACGTCGGGGGACGTAGCCGCCCTCAGACGGCGGCCAGCACCGCGGCCTCGACGCGCTCCCGTTCCGCCTCGGAGGGCCAGCCGCCGACGAGGTAGAACGCGTCCACCACGTCGCCGCCGAGGGTGGAGATCCGGGCGGCCCGCACCTGGGCGCCGGCCTCGTCGAGGGCGCAGGCGACCCGGTAGAGCAGGCCCGCCGCGTCGGCGGCGCGCAGCTCCAGCAACACGGCGTCGGTGGCCGCCTCCCGGTGCCAGACCACCCGCGGCGCGGCCCCCTCGGCCCGCGCCGCCAGGGCCCGGCCGCGCAGCCGCTGGGTGACCGAGACGTCGCCGTTCACCGCGCGGCGCAGGTCGGCGCCGAGGGCGATCGGGTCGGGGGCCAGGCCGTAGCGGGGCTGCACCCGGCACTCGACCAGGGCCCGGCCGTCGACCGTGGCGGCGTCGGCGGAGATCACCTCCAGCCGGTGCAGGGCCAGGCACCCGGCCACCGTCGCGAGCAGGCCGCGCCGGTCCGCCGCGGCCACCGCCACCCGGTCCCCGGTCAGGTGTACGACCGGCAGGGGCCCCGCCAGCAGCGCCGGGTCCGGGACGGGCGGGGCGGGCAGGGCGCCGGTGTCCAGCGCCGTGCGGACCCGGGCGACCAGCTCGGCGACCAGCCGGCCCTTCCAGTCCGACCAGGCGGCCGGCCCGGTGGCCGCGGCGTCGGCGCGGACCAGGGCGTGCAGCAGGTCCAGGGTGGTGGTGTCGCCGACCCGCTCGGCCACCCCGGAGATGGTGACCGGGTCGGCGAGGTCCCGCCGGGTGGCGACGTCGGGCAGGAGCAGGTGCAGCCGGACCAGCGTGCCGATCAGCGCCACCTCGGGCTCGGGCAGGCCGATCCGGGCGGCCACCGCCTCGGCCAGCGGAGCCCCGACCGTGCTGTGGTCCCCCGGCAGCCCCTTGCCGACGTCGTGCAGGAGTGCGCCGAGCAGCAGCAGGTCGGGACGGTCCACCTCGCGGGTGTGCCGGCTCGCCTCGTACGCGGTCTGCACGAGGTGCCGGTCGAGGGTGAACCGGTGCACCGGGTTGTGCTGCGGGAGGCTGCGCAGCCGGGTCCACTCGGGCAGCCAGCCCTCGATCAGCCCGTACCGGTCGCAGGTCTCCCAGGCCGGCACCAGGCCGGGACCGGCGCCGAGCAGGGTGACGAGCGCGGCCCGGGCCTCGGCCGGCCACGGCGCCGGCAGCGGCGGACAGTACCCGGCCAGCCACTCGCAGGTGGCCCGGGCGATCGGCAGCCGGGTGGTGGCCGCGGCGGCGGCGACCCGCAGCGACAGGCTCGGGTCGGGTCGCGCGCCGATCGCGGTGCGGGCCAGCACCAGCTCGCCGTCGTGCTCCACGACGTCCCGGGCCACCGGCCGGCGCACCGGGCGCCCGTCGACCCCCCGGCGGCGGCCCGAGCGGAGCCGGTCGGCGGCGCGGAAGGCGTCGTCGAGGGCGTGGCTGACGGTCCGGGCGTCCCCGGCCACCCGGCGCAGTAGCGCGTCGCCGTCCTCGGCGACCGCTCCGGCCCGCAGCCCGGCGTGGGGCGCGTCGGGCGCGGGTTGGCGCAGCCCGGCGTCGGGCCCGCCGGGCGCGGGCTGGCGCAGCCCGAGCAGCGCGGCGACGCCGTCGCGTTCCTGGGCGACCAGCCGGTCGACCCGGCGGCCGACCCGCACGTGCAACGCGTCCCGGGTGTCCAGCAGCCGCCGGTGCGCGGCGCGGACGGCGGGGCGCAGCGCGTCGGTGATCCCGGCGGTGGCGATCGCCCGCAGGATGCCCACGTCGCGCAGCCCGCCGGCGGCCTCCTTCAGGTCGCCTTCCAGCAGGAAGGCCAGCTCGCCGTGGGCCTCCCAGCGGGCGGCGGTGACCTCCCGCAACCCGGGGAGCTGCCGTACGGCGGTGCGCCGCCAGTGGTCGACGGCGGACCGGACGAGCGTGTCGGCGAGGGCGGCGTCCCCGGCGACCAGCCGCGCGTCGAGCAGCCCGAGGGCGACCTTCACGTCGTCCTGGGCGACCGACAGCGCCTCGGCGACGGTGCGGACGGAGTGGTCGAGCCGCAGCCCGGCGTCCCAGACGGGATACCAGACCGCCGCGGCGAGCTCGTCCACGCCGGGCACCCCGGCGTGCAGCAGCACGAGGTCGAGGTCGCCGTGCGGGGCGCACTGCCGCCGTCCCAGCCCGCCGACGGCGACGAGCGCCACGCCGGGCCGGTCCGGCAGCAGCGCGCGCAGCCACCGGTCGTGGGCGTCGGCGCGCGCGGCCCGGGCCGCCTCCCCCACGCCCCCGTTCGGGCCGACGAACCCGTCGACCGGGAGGGCCGGGCCGCCGTTGCCGGCGTGGCCCGACGCGTTCCTCCCGGTCGACGAGGTCATGTCGGTCGTGGCCCGGTCAGAGCGCGTCGAGGCCGCGCTCGCCGGTGCGGACCCGGACGACCTCGTCGACCGAGGTCACCCAGACCTTCCCGTCGCCGATCTTGCCGGTCCGGGCGGCGGCGACGACGGCGTCGACGATCTTCTCCAGGTCGATCTCGTCGGTGAGCACCTCCACCCGGATCTTGGGCAGGAACTCGACCGTGTACTCGGCACCCCGGTAGACCTCGGTGTGCCCCTTCTGCCGGCCGTAGCCCTGGACCTCGCTGACGGTCAGGCCGGCCACGCCGAGGGCGTGCAGGGCCTCCTTCACCGCGTCCAGTTGGTACGGCTTGATGACCGCGGTCACCAGCTTCATGTCCAACCCCTCCATCACAGGAACGTTAACCGGCGATCTTCTCGTCGACCGGCTCGGCGGGGGACGCGGCGGGCGCGGCCGGTGCCGCCGTCTGCTTGGCGCCGGTCAGCCCGGCCATGGCGAAGGCGCTGCCGCCGCCGCCCGCGGCCGGCGACAGGTCGTAGCCGCTCTCGGCGTGTTCGGCGATGTCGATGCCGCCGACCTCGTCCTCGGCGCGGAGCCGGAAGCCGATGGTCTTCTCGATCGCGACGGCGAGCACCCAGGCCACCGCGAAGGACCAGACGGTGACGATCAGGCCGGCCAGGGCCTGCCGGCCGAGCTGGGTCACCCCACCACCGTAGAACAGGCCGTCCGAGGCGCCGATCACGTCGGTGATCGCGCCGTTGACCGAGTTGGTGGCGAACAGGCCGAGCCAGAGCGACCCGATCCAGCCGCCGACGAAGTGCACGCCGACCACGTCGAGCGAGTCGTCGTAGCCGAGCTTGTACTTGAGGCTGATCGCCAGCGCGCAGACCGCCCCGGCGACGACGCCGAGCAGCACCGCCGCCCAGGGTGCGACGAAGCCGCAGGCCGGGGTGATGGCGACCAGGCCGGCGACGGCGCCGGACGAGGCACCGACCAGGGTCGGCTTCCTGTCCTTGATCCACTCGACGGCGATCCAGCCGAGCACCGCGGCGGCGGTGGCGAGCTGGGTGTTGATGAAGGCCAGGCCGGCGACCGAGTCGACGGTGAGCTCGGAACCGGCGTTGAAACCGAACCAGCCGAACCAGAGCAGCCCGGCGCCGAGCGCGACGAGCGGGATGTTGTGCGGCTTCATGCCCTCCCGGGGCCAGCCGAGCCGCCTGCCGAGCACCAGGGCCAGGGCCAGGGCCGCCGCGCCGGCGTTGATGTGCACGGCGGTGCCGCCGGCGAAGTCGAGCGCGTGGATGTCGCCGCCGATGATGCCGCCGCCCCACACCCAGTGCGCGACCGGGAAGTAGACCAGCGTCGCCCAGCCGAACGCGAACAGCAGCCAGCCGGCGAACTTCGCCCGGTCGGAGATCGCGCCGCTGATCAGCGCGACGGTGATCACGGCGAAGACCATCTGGAAGGCCATGAACACGTAGAGCGGGACGCCGATGCCGCTCGGGTTCTCCGCCGTCGCGCCCCAGAGGTCGGTCTCGGCGAGGAAGGTCTTGGTGCCGAGGTAGGCGCCCGGGTCGCCCCAGAAGCCGTTGACATCGCTGCCGAACGCGATGCTGAAACCGTAGAACCACCACAAAACGGAGATGAGCCCGATCGCGGAGAAGCTCATCATCATCATGTTCAGTACACCCTTGGCCCGGTTCAGGCCGCCGTAGAACAGCGCCAGTCCGGGCGTCATGAGCAGCACGAGCGCCGTCGACACCAGCAACCAGACGGTGTTGCCGGAATCGATCGTGGGTGCGTCGGGCACGCCGGCCTCCTAAAGGTGAAGTCCCTCCTTCCCGGCTTCCGGGGCAGCGTCGCCCGTACGCCGGATGCGCGGAAGCCTGCTCGCTCCCTGTTTCCCCCAGCGTCACCCGTCGATTTCCGGACGGTGACGCCTTGTTTCGGACGTGTGAAGACAACCTCACCGCCGGCAGGAACGGCCCCCGGCGGCACGGACCGGTCAGCGCAGCGCGTACTCGAGGGCGTTGCGCTCGTAGTCGAGCAGCCGCAGGTCCCGCATCGGCCGGCGCAGGTGCCCCTTGTGCACGATCCGGACGAAGGCCGGCTCACCGGCGGCGGCCATCCGGCGGATGCCCTCGACGTGGTCCACGATCCTCTTGCGGATGGTCCGGATCAGCCGGTGCCGGTCCCGCGGGATCAGCCCGTACGCGTCCGCGAAGAGGCGCAGCCGGCGCGGCCGGTCGGGATGCTTCCAGCCGAGCGTGATCGAGTCGCGGTCGGAGAAGATCGGCACCCACGTCCAGGCCGCGTACGCCACGTCGTAGATCCGGGCGCCGGGCGAGGCGAGGTCGAAGTCGATCAGCCCGAGGGTGCCGTCGGGCCGCCAGATGACGTTGTGCGGGGCGGCGTCGTGGTGGCAGATCACCTCGGTGTCCGGCGGCGGCGGGCCGAACGAGCGCCACACCGCCCCCGGCGGCGGCACGAAGCCGTACTGGGCGTCGTGGAACATCCGCAGCATGGTGGCGACGGTCACCAGGGCCTCGTCGGTGACCCAGTGCGGGGCCAGCGGGTATTCCCCGCACTCCCCCTCCAGGTACGACAGGACCTCCCGGTTGCGCTCGTCCATGCCGAGCGCGCGGGGGGCGCCGGTGAACCCGACGTACTCCAGGTGGCGCAGCAGGGCGTGCACCGAGGGCGTCCACGGCCCGGCGTTGCGCCGGACCGTGTCGCCGACCCGCACCACGGTGCTGACGTTCCCGCCGTGCAGCGGGATCTCCTGCGAAGTCACGTACGGTCTCCCGAGGCGCTGCGACGGGTGGCTGGGGTCGCGCCATCCGGCGTAGGCGCGATCGTTGCTCGTCACTGCGAGGTTACGCGTCCCGGGCGAGCGGCTCGGTACCGAGCAGCGCGTCGACGAACTGCGCGGGGTCGAACGGGGCGAGGTCGTCCTTGCCCTCGCCGAGCCCGACCAGCTTCACCGGGATGCCCAGCTTGCGCTGCACGGCGATCACGATGCCGCCCTTGGCGGTGCCGTCGAGCTTGGTGAGCACCACGCCGGTCACGTTGACCACCTCGGTGAAGACCCGGGCCTGCTCCAGCCCGTTCTGCCCGGTGGTGGCGTCCAGGATCAGGATCGTCTCGTCGATCGGGCCGTGCTTCTCCACCACCCGCTTGACCTTGCCCAGCTCGTCCATCAGGCCGACCTTGTTCTGCAGCCGGCCGGCCGTGTCGATCAGCACCGTGTCCACGCCGGTATCGATGCCGCGCTTGACCGCGTCGAAGGCGACGCTGGCCGGGTCGGCCCCCTCCGGACCACGCACGGTCTCGGCCCCGACGCGGCCGGCCCAGGTCTCCAGCTGGTCGGCGGCGGCGGCACGGAAGGTGTCGGCCGCGCCG
The DNA here is from genome assembly GCF_043204765.1 of Micromonospora sp. NPDC047730. Lineage (NCBI taxonomy): Bacteria > Bacillati > Actinomycetota > Actinomycetes > Micromonosporales > Micromonosporaceae > Micromonospora > Micromonospora sp. NPDC047730. The sequence continues at coordinate 98,556 of NZ_JBIDCU010000012.1, forward strand.
AGGATCACGCTCCGGCCGTCGGCGACGAGCACCCGGGCGACCTTGCCGCAGGTGGTGGTCTTGCCGGCGCCGTTGACGCCGACCACCAGCAGCACGGCCGGCACGCCGTCCTTGGGCGCGGTGTGCAGCGAACGGTCCAACGTCGGGTCGAGGGCGTTGACCAGCTCGGCGGCGAGCAGGGCGCGCAGCTCGGTGCCGGACCGGGTGCCGAGCACCCGGGTGCGCTCGCGCAGCCGGTCGACGATCTCCCGGGTGGCGTCGATGCCGACGTCGGCGGTGATCAGGCTGTCCTCGATCTCCTCCCAGGTGTCCTCGTCCAGGTGGTCGCGGCTGAGCAGGCCGAGCAGGCTCTTGCCGAAAACGTTCTGCGAGCGGGACAGCCGGGAGCGCAGCCGGACCAGCCGCCCGGCGGTCGGCTCGGGCACCTCCAGCACCGGGGCCGGGGCTTCCACGACCGGCGGTTCCACCAGGATCCCGGTGGAGATTTCGGCCTCCGGCGCCGCCACCGGCGGGCCGGCGAGACCCTCCTCGGCCCGGGTCTCGACCTCCGTCTCGGGCAGCGGCGGCTCCGGGCGCCGGCGCAGCCGCGGCACGACCAGCCCGATGCCGCCAAGGATCAGCACGCCGAGCAGGGCGAGTGCGATGAGGAGGTATTCGGTCATGCCGGAATCCTGTCAGATGCCGGCGATGCTGTCCCAGCCACCGCTCCCGGCGGGCCCGTCCGGGAGCCGGCGGTAGGCTCGGTCACAGCCAGCAGTGGTGCGACCGCCGGCCGGGTAGTAAAAGTGAAGTCCGCTTACCTGGAGGTCGACCATGCCCGCGGCACACCTGCTCATCGGCCCGTTGCTGCGGCGGGTGGTCGACACGCGGGCCACCGTCTGGGTCGAGACCAGCGCGCCCGCCGTGGTCACCGTCCGCACGGCCGACGGCGCCCGCGGCACCGCGCCCACCTTCTCCGCGTACGACCACCACTACGCGCTCGTCGTGGTGGAGGGGCTCACGCCCGACAGCGCCACCAGCTACGAGGTGCTGATCGACGACGAGGTCGCCTGGCCGGTGCCGAGGAGCGGGTTCCCGCCCAGCGTCATCCGCACCCGGGCGGCCGACGACCTCGACCAGCCGGTCCGGTTGATCTTCGGATCGTGCCGGGAGACCACCCAGCACGCCACCACCCGCCGGCTGCCCCCGGACGCGCTCGACGCGTACGCCCGGCGGCTGATGGCCGACCCCGACCCGGCCGGCCTGCCCGATCTGCTGGTGCTCCTCGGTGACCAGGTCTACGCGGACGTGACCTCCCCCACGGTGCGGCGGCTGCTGAAGCGGCGCCGCCGGCGGCCCAGGGGCGCGCCCAGCGACCAGGTGGTCAGCTTCGACGAGTACACCAAGCTCTACCTGGAGTCCTGGCGTGACCCGGAGATCCGCTGGCTGCTCTCCACCGTGCCGAGCGTGATGATCTTCGACGACCACGAGATCATCGACGACTGGAACACCTCGGCCGCCTGGCGGGCGGACATGCGCGACCAGCCCTGGTGGGCGGAGCGGATCACCAGCGGCCTCGCCTCCTACTGGGTCTACCAGCACCTGGGCAACCTCTCCCCCGACGAGATCGCCGCCGACCCGGTCTTCGCGAAGGTCAGCGCGGCGGAGGACGCCACCGGCGTGCTGCGCGAGTTCGGCCAGCGGGTCGACACCGAGGCCGACCTCGCCCACGACACCGAGCGGTGGCGGGCCGTGCAGTACCAGTGGAGCTACGCGCTGGACCTGGGCCGGACCCGGCTGGTGATGCTGGACAACCGGTGCAGCCGGGTGCTGGAGCCCGGCCGGCGGGCGATGCTGCCCCCGGGCGAGTGGTCGTGGTTCCTCGACCGGGCCCACGGCGTCTACGACCACCTCGTGGTGGGCGCCTCGCTGCCCTGGCTGCTGCCGCCGGGCATCCACCACGTGGAGGCGTGGAACGAGAAGCTCGCCGACTCGCGGCGGCGCTGGCTCGGGCGCCTGTCGGAGAGGCTGCGCCGGGGGCTGGACCTGGAGCACTGGGCCGCGTTCCGCCGCTCGTTCGACGCGCTCGGCGCGCTGTTCGCCCGGATCGGCAGCGGCACCCCCGGCGAGCCCGGCGACCGGGTCGGGGCCGGCCCGGCGTACGCGCCGCCGGCGTCGATCAGCGTGCTCTCCGGTGACGTGCACCACTCGTACGTGGCGCGGGCCCGGTTCGACGACCGGAGCGTGGTCACCCCGGTGCACCAGCTCACCTGCTCGCCCATCCACAACCAGGTGCCCGCCGGGATGCGCCCGCTGATGCGGCTGGGCTGGTCGTCCGGGCCGGCCGGAGCCGCCCGGGCGCTCGCCCGCTCGGCCGGGGTACGCCGCCCGCCGTTCCGCTGGAAGCGGCTGGCCGGCCCCTACTTCGGCAACGCGGTCGCCACGCTGGTGCACACCGGGCGGGCGGCCGAGGTGACCATCGAGGGCACCACCAGCGACGGCCACCTGCGCGAGGTGATGCGGCAGCGGCTGGCTCCAGGCGCCTGAGACCGCCCGCCGTACCCTGACCACCGTGGACGAGCACCTGCCGGAGGCGATGCGGGCGGTGGAGCACGAGCTGACCGCCCTGCTGCGCCGGGGGCGGGCCGTCTCCTCGGAACTCGCCCGGGAGGTGCACCCCGGCCTGGAGCCCGACGCGTACGGGCTGCTGCTGTGGCTGCGCCGGTGCGGCTCGGTCCGGCTCACCGACCTGGCCGCCCGGCTCGGCGTCGGCAAGGGGACGCTGAGCCGGCAGATCCACGGGCTGGAGGGCCTGGGCCTGGTCCGGCGCGACCCGGACCCGGCCGACCGGCGCGCCGCGCGGCTCAGCCTGACCGAGGAGGGGCAGCGCCGGTTCGACGCGGCGCAGGGCGGCCGGCTCGAACGCTTCCGGCAGACCCTGGGCACCTGGTCGGCGGCGGACGTCGGGGACTTCGCCCGGCTGCTGCGCCGCTTCAACGAGGAGTACTTCTAGGCCGCCGGAATAGGGCTGCGCCCGGCCCAGTTGTTGCCTAGGGCAACCGGAGAGGACGGAGCTGGCATGAGCACGGACGCGCCGGAACGGGAGGAGTACGGCCCGCGCACCCGGCCCGGGCCCTACGAGCGCGGCACGGACGGGCCGAGGGTCGTGCTGGTCGGCGTGGACGGCACCCGCACCTCGGAGCGCGCCGGCTGGTACGCGGCCGGGCTGGCCCGCCGGCAGGGCTCTGCCCTGGTGGTGGTCCACGTCAGCCCCGCACCCGGGCTGACCACGCTCGTGCCGGGCCTGGACGCCGGGGAGGTGCAGCGCTGCCACGACGAGCTGACGGCCGAGCTGCGCCGGGAGTGCCGGCGCGGCGCCGAGGAACTCGGCCTGCCGGTCACCTTCCTGCGCCGGCGCGGGGACGCGTACGCCGAACTGCGCGCGGCGGCCGACGAGTTCCGGGCGGACCTGGTGGTCGTCGGCTGCTCCGAGCAGGCCGGGCACCGGCTGGTCGGCTCGGTCGCCACCCGCCTCGTCCGGGCCGGCCGCTGGCCGGTCGTCGTGGTGCCCTGACACGTCGCGGCGCGGCGGAGCCCGGACACGTCGCGGCGCGGCGGAGCCCGGACACGTCGCGGTGCGGCGGCGCGCCGCGGAGCCCGGACACGTCCTGACGCCGGGACGGGTCACGGCGGATATGCGGTCGCGGGTTGTCGGTCGGGCCGGCGAGGATGGCCGGCATGACCTGGAGAGCACCGGAGATCACCCGGACCCCCGAGCCGTACGTCGGCGACGAACGCACCATCCTGGAAGGCTGGCTGGACTACCACCGGCAGACGCTGCTGCTCAAGTGCGCCGGGCTGACCGCCGAGCAGTTGCGGACGCCGAGCGTCGAGCCCTCCGGGCTGACCCTGCTCGGGCTGGTCCGGCACCTGGCCGAGGTGGAGGCCTGGTGGTTCCGGGAGAACTTCGCCGGCGAGCGCGTCGACTACCCCTACTTCACCCCCGACAACCCGGACGCCGACCACGACGTCAGCACCGCCGACGCGGAGGCCGACCTCGCCACGTTCCACCGGGAGGTGGAGCTGGCCCGGGCCGCCGCGGCGGGCCGCTCGCTCGACGACACCTTCACCGAGGTCGGCCCGAAGCGCCGGACGTTCAACCTGCGCTGGGTCTACGTGCACATGATCGAGGAGTACGCCCGGCACAACGGCCACGCCGACCTGATCCGCGAACGCATCGACGGCGTCACCGGCGACTGACCGCCCCGGGCGGCGCCGCGCCAGGCCCGCCGGCGCCGCCCACCGGCACCGGGGAGCCCCACGCCGCCGGCCCGGCAGCCCCCGCACCACGGCCGAGCGGGCCAGCCGGGGCAGGCCTCAGTACGCCAGCGCCGCCCGCAGGTAGCGCAGGTCCTCGGGGCGGCCGGTCCAGCGGAGCGCCGACAGCCCGGCGGCCCGGGCACCGCGCACCGACCAGTCCTCGTCGTCGACGAAGAGCACCCGGTCCGGCGGGGTGGCCACCGCCCGGCAGGCGGCCTGGAAGTACTCCTTGGCCGGCTTGTTCACCCCGAGCCGGTACGAGTTGACCACCGCGTCGAACTCGCCGACCAGGCCGAGCGCGGCCAGGTCGTCGTCGAGCAGGTCGGTGGCGTTGGTGGCGAGGCCGACCGGGAGGCCGCCGGCGCGCACCCCGCGGACGAAGTCGAGCACCTCGGTGTCCACCTCGCCCCGGTAGCGCTGCCACTGCTCGACCGCGGCCCGGGCGCGCTCCGGCCCGCCGGCCGGCCCGGCCAGCGCGTCGGCGACGCTGGTCATCCAGTCGGCGTGGCTGACCTGGCCGGTCAGCACCGGCTGGAGCCGCCCCCACTGCATGGCGATCTCGGTGAGTACGCCCTCGGAGAGGCCGTACTCCCGCTCCACGCCGGCGGCCACCGCCGGGTCCCAGCGTCGCAGGACGCCGTCGAAGTCCACCAGGAGCGCCGTGGCGCGTTCCCGACCCACTACTCGTTCTCCTCGCCGCGGCCGCGCCGCTCGTCGTCCCCGTCGGCCCGGTTGAGCCGTTGGCTGATCACCTGGGTCACCCCGTTGCGCATGGTCACGCCGTACAGGGCGTCGGCGACCTCCATCGTCCGCTTCTGGTGCGTGATGACGATGAGCTGGCTCTTCTCCCGCAACTGGGCCAGCAGCGTGATCAGCCGGCCCAGGTTGACGTCGTCGAGCGCCGCCTCCACCTCGTCCATGATGTAGAACGGGCTGGGCCGGGCGCGGAAGATCGCCACCAGCATCGCCACCGCGGTCAGCGACCGCTCGCCGCCGGAGAGCAGCGACAACCGCTTGATCTTCTTACCCGGCGGGCGGGCCTCCACCTCGACGCCGGTGGTGAGCAGGTCCTCCGGGTCGGTGAGCACGAGCCGGCCCTCGCCGCCGGGGAAGAGCACGGTGAAGACCTGCTGGAACTCCCGGGCCGTGTCCTCGAACGCGCTGGCGAAGACCTCCAGGATCCGGTCGTCGACGTCCTTGACCACGGTGAGCAGGTCGCGGCGGGTGGCCTTGAGGTCCTCCAGTTGCTCCGAGAGGAACTTGTAGCGCTCCTCCAGCGCGGCGAACTCCTCCAGCGCGAGCGGGTTGACCTTGCCGAGGAGGGTCAGTTCCCGTTCCGCCTTGGCGGCCCGCTTCTCCTGCACCGGACGCTCGTAGCGCGCCGGCTCGGGCACCGGCAGGCCGTCCCGCTCGGCCGCCGCCACGTCGGCCTGGGTGGGCGGGACGGGCTGGTGCGGGCCGTACTCGGCGACCAGGGTCTCCACGTCCAGCCCGAAGTCCTCCGCGGCCTTCGCCTCCAGCTGCTCGATGCGCAGCCGCTGCTCGGCGCGGGCCACCTCGTCCCGGTGCACCTGGCTGGTCAGCCGCTCCAGCTCCGCGCCGAGCCGCTTGGCCGCGCCGCGTACCTCCTGCAGCTCGGCCTCGCGGGAGGCGCGCTCGCGCGCCACGGCGTCGCGGTGCTCCTCCGCCGCGGCGATGGAGGTGGCCAGCCGGGTGAGGGCCTCGCGGGCGCCGCCCGCCACGGCCCGGGCGATCCCCGCGCCGCGCGTCCGCGCCGCCCGCCGCGCCGCCGCGCGTTCCCGCGCGGCCCGCTCGGCGGTGGCCTGCCGGCGCAGCGAGTCGGCGCGACCGGCGATCGAGGAGACCCGCTCCTCGGCCGTACGCACCGCCAGCCGGACCTCCATCTCGTTCTGTCGCGCCTGCGGCACCATCGCGGCGAGCTGGTCGCGGTCCTCGGTGGAGGGTTCCGCGTCGACCGGGGTCTCCTCGGCCAGCCGCAGCCGTTCCTCCAGCTCGGCCAGGGTGAGCAGGTCCCGCTCCCGGGCCGCCTCGGCGCGGGCCCGGGACTCGCCGAGCCGGTCGGTCTCGGCCTTCGCGGAGCGGGCGGCCCCGCCCAGCTCGGCCAGCCGCCGGGCGGCGGCGTTGCGGTGGCTCTCCGCCTCCCGCTTGGCGGCGGCGGCGTGCTGCACGGTCTCCTTCGCGGCGGCCACCTCGGCGCGGGCGTCGACGAGCTGTTCGCGCAGCTCCGCGCCGGTCCGCTCGGCCGCGAGCCGGTTCGACCGGGCCTCCTCGACCGCCGCCTGCACCTCGATGAAGCTGGGCGCTTTGGCCGACCCGCCGGCCGCCGCGTACGCGCCCACCACGTCGCCGTCCGGGGTGACCGCGCGCAACTCGGGATTGCCGGCGACCACCTCGGCCGCGGCGGCGAGGTCGTCGACCAGCACCACGTCGCGCAGCGCCCGGTGCACCGCCGGTCGAAGCTGCGGGGCGCACTCCACCAGGTCGGGCGCCCAGCGGGCGCCGTCGGGCAGCTTCGGCCGCAGCGCGTCGGGGTGGGCGTCCATGCCGGGGCCGGCGGGGCTGCCGACCAGCAGGCCGGCCCGGCCGGCGTCGGAGATCTTCAGCAGCCGCATGGCCTCGACGGCCTCGTCGACGCCGCTGACCGCGACCGCGTCGGCGAGCCCGCCGAGCGCGGCGGCGAGCGCGGCCTCCTGCCCGGGGGCGACGGTGAGCAGCCCGGCCAGGCTGCCCAGCAGGCCCGGGACCTCGTCGGCGCGGGCCAGCAGCGCCCCCGCCCCGTCCTTGCGGCGCAGGCCCAGGGCGAGCGCCTCCTCCCGGGCCTTCCAGGTGGCGGCGTCCTTCTCCGCCGACCGCTCGGCGTCGGTCAGCGACCGCACGGTGGCCTGCGCCCGCTCCAGGGCGGCGGCCGCCTCGGCGTGCCGGGCGTCGAGGTCGGCGTTGTCCCGGTCCGCCTCGGTGGACTGCTCCGCCACCGCGTCGAGCTCGGCCTGCGCCTGCTCCGCGCGGCCGAGCGCGTCGGCGTGCGCGGCGGCGAGCCGTTCGATCTCCTCGCCCGCGCTGGTGGTCCGGGCCCGGGCGGAGTTGACCTGACCGGTCAGCCGGGCCAGCCCCTCCCGCCGGTCGGCGATCGCCTTCGCGGCGGCGACCAGCTCGCGTTCGGCGGCGGCGAGCTGCCGTTCCAGCTCCTGGCGGTGCTCCACCGCCTCGGCGAGCCGGATCTGGTCGTCGGTGAGCGCGGCGCGCAGCTCCTCCTCCTGCTCGCGGACCCGCTCGGCCTCGGCCTCCAACTGGTCCGGGTCGCGGCCGGGGCGTTCGTCGTCCGGCGTGGCGCTGAGGTGCCGCAGCCGTTCCCGGGCGAGCTGCTCGATGGAGCGGAACCGCTCGGAGAGGGCGGAGAGCTTGTACCAGGTGTCCTGCGCGGCGGCCAGCAGCGGCGCGTCCTCGGCGAGGGCGGCCTCCAGCTCGGCGAGGCGGGACTGCACCTCGGTGTGCTCGGCCTCGACCTGCTCCCGCCGCTCGCGCACCGCGGTCTCGTCGGCGATCTCCCGGTCCAGGGTGGCGCGCAGGGTGGCCAGGTCGTCGGCGAGCAGCCGCAGCCGGGCGTCGCGCAGGTTCGCCTGGATGGCGGCGGCGCGCCGGGCCACCTCGGCCTGCCGGCCCAGCGGCTTGAGCTGGCGGCGCAGCTCGGCGGTGAGGTCGGTGAGCCGGTTGAGGTTGGTCTGCATCGCGTCGAGCTTCCGCAGCGCCTTCTCCTTGCGCTTGCGGTGCTTGAGGACGCCGGCAGCCTCCTCGATGAACGCCCGCCGGTCCTCCGGCTTGGCGTGCAGCATGCCGTCGAGCCGGCCCTGCCCGACGATGATGTGCATCTCCCGGCCGATGCCGGAGTCCGACAGCAGCTCCTGGATGTCGAGCAGCCGGCAGGAGTCGCCGTTGATCTCGTACTCGCTCTCGCCGGAGCGGAACATCCGGCGGGTGATCGACACCTCGGTGTACTCGATCGGCAGCGCGCCGTCGGTGTTGTCGATCGTCAGGGTCACCTCGGCCCGGCCCAGCGGGGCCCGGCCGGCGGTGCCGGCGAAGATGACGTCCTCCATCTTGCCGCCGCGCAGCGCCTTGGCGCCCTGCTCGCCGAGCACCCAGGCGATGGCGTCGACGACGTTGGACTTGCCGGAGCCGTTCGGGCCGACCACGCAGGTGATCCCGGGCTCCAGCTTCAGCGTCGTCGCGGAGGCGAAGGACTTGAAGCCCTTCACCGTCAGGCTCTTGAGATACACCTTCTCGATCCTCGTCCGGTGGCCGCCGTACCGTCGCCGGCTGCGCGGACCTGGGTGAACCCGCAGACTAACCCGGGACCGACGGCCGCCCGGCACGCGACCCGCCTGCCGGGCGCCCGGCCGCGCCGTGCGGCGGGCCAGCCGGGGTACGCCGGGCGACGTCGGGAGGACCATTTTCGCCGGTCCCCGACAGATCCACACAAGATCGCGAATTGGTGCCGGCGAAAAGGGGCGCGGACAGAGCTGCGCGCCGGCACAGAAGTGTCGGCGCGCTTTTTTGCGTGGTGCGATTCAGTTTTTCGATCCCGGAGCTCAGGTCAGCGCGGGCTCGGCCAGACGGAGCAGATCGTCCGCCTCCGCCGCAGCCGCCGCGAGCCGATCGTTCTCGGCACGCAACCGCGTGATCTCGAACTCCAGTGCCCGAACCGTGGCACGCAGTCGGGTGACCTCGTCGAGCAGACGCCGATCGGGCGCCGCACCTACGTGGCCGTACAGGGCCTTGGCCATGATGACTCCTTGATATGCGCTGCCGGAAAGGCCGGCCAACGCGCGCCCAATGTGTACGCGGCTGTCATTCCAGGCGATTCTGGGCATGACCGGGCGCGACTGGCGACACCTATATATTGAGCCGATACCCCCTCCTTCGTCAAGTTCCCGCAGGCCGTAGATCATTTCCACGTCGACCTGTCCACTTGCCGGGGGGCTGCCACAAGGCGCGGACACTCTCTGTCCGGACACCTTGACTCTACGCCCCGGATCCCGGGAAGTCCCTACCCGGCCGTCCGACTCCCCCTTAACTCTTCCTTAGCCACGTTGCCGCTGCTCAGGCCCCCCACGTAGCGTCACTCCGCCCGCACCCGAAACCCCTTGGAGGCAGAGGCGTGTACCGCTGGACCGACCCGAACGACCCGGACGGCGCCGCCCGGCACCCCGAGCAGCCGCGCAGCGAGGAGCCGGCCTGGCTGACCGACCGTCCGGAGCCGAGGTCGGCCTACCTGTTCGGGGACGACCCGGACCGACCCGCCGACGAGTGGCACCGCGACCAGCCGACCGCCCGCTGGCAGGCCGAGCCCGCCGAGCCGGCCGCACACCGGCAGGCCGAGCCCGCCGCGCGCTGGCAGGCTGGACCCGCCGACGCCGCCGAGCCCACCGGGCGCTGGCGGGACGAGCCCACCGAGCGCTGGCGGGACGAGCCGACCGGGACGTGGCCGGCCGGGCCCGCCGCGCCGGCCGCCACCTGGCAGGCCGAGCCGGTTGCCGCCTGGCAGGGCGAGCCGGGCGTCCGCTGGCACGCCGACGCCGACCTGCGGGACGGCGGGCCGTACGGGACGGACGCGCCCCCGCCCGGCGAGCGGGCGGCCGGCGGCTGGCCGGTCGACGCCCCGACCGCCCCGATCGACCTCGGGACGCACCAGGACACCGACGCCGGGACGACACCCGCCGAGGGCCGGCACCGCCGCCACCGCCGCTTCCCCCGCCCCGTGCTGATCGGTGGCGCCGCCGCGGCCGCCACGCTGGTGGTGAGCCTCGGCGTCGGCGCGGTCGCGCTGGGCGGCGACGGCCCGGAGACCGACCCGACCGCCGTCGACGACACGATCGCCGCCGCCCCGGCGTTGCCGGGGACGCCCGGCGACGCGCTGACCGCTTCCACCCCGAGCACCGCGCCGACCACCGCCAGGCCCGCCCCGTCGCCCACGAAGGCCACCAGGCCCACGCCGGTGCCCTCGCGCTCCACCGCGCCCTCGCGGCGCACCGAGCGGAGCAGCGCGCCGTCCGGCGGCGGCACGAAGGCCCCCGTGAGCAGCGGGGTCAGCGCCCAGGCCCGCGAGGTGGTGAACCTGGTCAACGCCGAGCGCGCCAAGGCCGGCTGCGGGGCACTGAGCATCGACGACAAGCTGATGACCGCCGCCCAGCGGCACAGCCAGGACCAGGCGGACCACCGGAACATGTCGCACACCGGCAGCGACGGCAGCGACGCCGGAGACCGGCTGGACCGGGTCGGCTACGCCTGGCGCACGTACGGCGAGAACGTCGCCTGGAACCAGAAGACGCCGGCCGCGGTGATGGACGCCTGGATGAACAGCTCCGGTCACCGGGCCAACATCCTGAACTGCGCCTTCACCGAGATCGGCGTCGGCGTGGCGAGCAGCAACGGGCCGTACTGGACGCAGGTCTTCGCCGCGCCGCGCTGAACGCGAGTCGTGGCCGGGTCCGCGCTCGTTTGACCGGGTGAGGTACGCCGGACCGGCGTACCCGCTCCGGGCGGCACTCCCGCCGCCCCGGCACCCGGGAGCTTGCCGATGCGGATCCGGCCGCGTACGCGCGCCGTCGGGCGGGGCCCGCGCCGCGTCCTGTCCGCCTGCGTCGTCCTCGCGCTGCTGGCCACGGTCGGCGGTTGCCGGGTCGCGCTCCCCCCGCCCGGCGCCCCGACCACCTGGCCGGCGGAGTCGGCCGGCCGGTGGCGGTGGCAGTGGCAGCTCAGCGGCGTACTCGACCCGACCGTCGACGCCGACGTCTTCCTGCTCGACCCGGTCGCCACCACCGCCGCGCAGACCGCCGAGCTGCGGTCCCGCGACCGCCGGCTGGTCTGCCAGGTGCACGTCGGCTCGGTCCTGCCCACGGATCCGGACGCGAGCCGCTTCCCGGCCACCGTGTGGGGCGCCGCGGCCCGTCGCCCGCAGAGCCGCTGGCTCGACGTACGGCAGTGGGACTCGCTGCGGCCGGTGCTGGCGGACCGGCTCCGGCTGTGCCGGGGCAAGGGCTTCGGCGCGGTCGCGCTCGCCGACGCCGACGGGTACGCCCACCGCGCCGGCTTCCCGCTCGGCTTCGACGACCAGTTGCTGTTCAACCGCCGGCTCGCCGAGTTGGCCCGGTCCCTGGATCTCTCCCCCGGCCTGGTCAACGACGTGCCCCAGGTGGCCGCCCTGGCGCCGGACTTCGACTTCGCCGTCAACGAGGAATGCGTGCGGCTGGGCCTGTGCGCCAAGCTGTTGCCCTTCGTCGAGGCGGGCAAGCCGGTGTTCCACGCCGAGTACACCGGCTCGACCACGGACTTCTGCGTCACCACGGTGGGCTACGGCTTCTCCTCGATCCGCAAGGACCGGGAGTTGGGTGCCTGGCGGGCCTCCTGCCCGGTGTTCTGACGCCGACCGTCACGCACCCGGGCCATGCCGGCCGCCCCGCACACACCACGTGCCCGGCCGGTCGCCCCGCACGGAGGTCGGCCCGACGGCAGGACCCGCCGCGCGTACCGACGGACGGACGGCAGGGGCCGGACCGCGGGTGCGGTCCGGCCCCTGGTGTGGCGTGGGTCAGCGGGCGCCGACCAGCTCCGGGGTCGGAGCCGGCGGGTCCGTGGGGGCCTTCGCGGGGCGCCCCCGCAGGAACTTCGGGGCCCACCAGTTCGCGTCGCCGAGCATGGTCATCAGCGCCGGCAGCACCACCGCGCGGATGATCGTGGCGTCCAGCAGGATCGCCGCCGCCAGGCCGATGCCGAGCTGCTTCATGTCGATCGTGCTCAGCGTGGCGAAGATCGAGAAGACCCCGACCATCACGATCGCCGCGCTGGTCACCACGCCAGCCGACGAGGTGATGCCGTACGCCACCGCGTCCCGGTTCGACATGCCGGCCCGGACGCCCTCGCGGATCCGGCTGACCACGAAGACGTGGTAGTCCATCGAGAGCCCGAACAGCACCACGAAGAGGAACAGCGGCAGCCAGGTGACGATCGCACCCATCGAGGTGAAGCCGAGCAGGCCCTCGGCCCAGTCGCCCTGGAAGACCAGCACCAGCAGCCCGTACGCGGCACCGGCGGAGAGCAGGTTGAGCAGGATCGAGCTGAGCGCGATCACCACCGAGCGGAACGTCAGCACCATCACCACGAAGGTCAGTACCAGCACGAAGCCGATGACGACCGGCAGCTTGTCGCGGATGTGCTGCGAGTAGTCCTCGCTGTCGGCGATGTCCCCGCCGACCGCGTACTCCACGCCGGGCACCGCGCCGAGCGCGGCCGGGACGAGGTCGTCGCGCAGCCGCTCCAGGGAGCGGGCCGCCTCGTCGGTGCGGCTGGCGTGCGGGGTGGCGACCTCCAGCACCGACACCCGCCGGTCCGCCGACACCTCGATCTTCGGGCCGTCCGCCTCGGTCGGCGCGAAGAGCGGGTCGGCCGACGCCGCGCCGGCCAGCGCGGTCAGCGCCGCCGCGACCCGGTCCGCCTCGGCCGCCGGCGCCCGCACCGCGACCGTGTGGCTGGTGCCGCTGCTCGGGAACGCCGCGGTGAGCCGGTCGTACGCCTGCATGGCCGGCGTGCTGCGCGGCAGGTCCTCCATGCCGGGAAACTTCATCTTCATGCCGAGCGCGGGCGTGGCCAGGGCGAGCAGCAGCCCGACCGAGATCACCAGGGTGGCCACCGGCGCCCGCAGCGCGGGCTTCAGCACGGCCGGCCAGAACCTCGGCTTCGCCTCGCCGTGCCGCCCGGTACGCGGGGCGGTGAGCCGCCACAGCAGCGGCACCCGGGGCCGGTCGACCCAGCGGCCGAGCTTGGCCAGCAGCGCCGGCAGCACAGTCAGCGAGCCGATCACCGCGACCGCGACCACCAGCATCGAGCCCACCGCGAGGGAGGAGAAGATGGCGTCGTTGGCGAGCAGCAGCCCGCCCATCGAGATCATCACGGCGAAGCCGGAGACCACGACGGCGTGACCGGAGGTCTCCGCGGCGATCTCCACCGCGTCGAGGCCGGAGCGCCCCTTCGCCCGCTCCTCCCGCTCGCGCCGCACGTAGAACAGCGAGTAGTCGACCCCGACCGCCATGCCGATCAGCAGGATGACGCTGGCCGTCGTGTCGGTCGCCGGCACCAGGTGCGAGGCGAGGGTGGAGAGCCCCATCGCCGCGGCGACCGAGGAGAGCGCCAGCAGCACCGGCACGCCGGCGGCGATCAGCGCCCCGAACGCGATGATCAGGATGGCCAGGGTCACCGGCAGGCTCAGCAGTTCGGCCCGCTTGAAGTCCTCGCCGAGCGTGTCGTTCAGCGCCTTGCTGATCGACGGGCCGCCGACCTGCTCGACGCGCAGCTGCGGGTGCCCCTCCTGCACCCGGGCGGTGGCGTCCCGCAGCGGCTGCACCCGGTCGGACGCGGTCTCCGCGTCACCCGACATCGTGATCGGCACCAGCAGCGCGGAGCCGTCCCGCGCCGTCACCGGCTCCCCCACCGAGGCGACTCCGGTCACCGAACGCAGTTCGGTCGCCGCGTCGGCGGCGGCGGCCTTCGCGGCGACGGGGTCCAGCGTGCCGCCGCGCGCCGTGATCAGGACGTTCTCCACCGCCGGGTCGGCGAAGTCGCCGGCGTCCACGATCAGCCCCGCCCGGCCCGACTCGCCGACGGCCTGGTCGGCGCCGGTCGCCTCCTTGAGTCCCGCGGCGTTCCCGCCGACGAAGCACACCGCCACGAACACGACCCACAGCGCGATGGCCCGCCACGGATGCTCCGCGCTCCACCGCGCCAGCCGCACCGTCACCGGTCTTGCCCCCATTCCGGGTCCCCCTGTCACGTCAACCCCTGTCAACGGGGTTGACGCTATGGACGGAACGGGCCCGGGACATCAGGGAACGGCCCCGGCCCTTCCCCGGAACCTGTACGCGGACTGAACGACGGTCCGGCCGGGCGAGTCGGGCCGAAACCGGCGTGTCGGGAGGGCGATCCCCGACCGGCCGGGGCCGACGCGCCGACGGCGACCCGGAAACGCCTCGGGGTCATCCCCGAAGGGCCCCCCGGGGGCGGGGCTGACAGCGCGGGCAACTGTACGACGAACGGTTCATGAACGCCTCCCGACGCACGGGCGCGCCGCAGCGGTGGCACGGCAGGCCCTCCCGGCCGTAGACGTTCAGCGACCGGTCGAAGTAGCCGCTCTCCCCGTTGACGTTGACGTAGAGGGCGTCGAAGCTGGTGCCGCCGGACTTGATCGCCTCGGCCAGGACGTCCCGGACGTGGCCCAGCAGCCGCAGCGCGGCCGGGCCGGTCAGCGCGTCGGTGGGGCGGGCGCCGTGCAGCCTCGCCCGCCACAGCGCCTCGTCGGCGTAGATGTTGCCCACCCCGGAGATCAGCGTCTGGTCCAGCAGGGCGCGCTTGACCTCCGTACGCCGCCGGCGCAGCGCGGCGGCGAACGACGCGTCGGAGAACTCCGGGTCCATCGGGTCACGGGCGATGTGCGCGATCTCCGCCGGCAGCTCCGCGCCGCCCGCGGAGACCGACAGCCCGCCGAACGTGCGCTGGTCGACGAAGCGCAGCTCCGGCCCGTCGTCGGCGAAGCGGAACCGGACGCGCAGGTGCGTCTCGTCGGGCGCGTCGGCCGGCTGCACCAGCAGCTGGCCCGACATGCCCAGGTGCCCGACGACGGCGTCCCCGCTGTCCAGCGGCAGCCACAGGTACTTGCCCCGCCGGCGCACGTCGCGCACCGTCCGGCCGGCCAGCACGTCGGCGAAGTGCCCGCCGCCGGGGGCGTGCCGGCGCACCGCGCGGGGGTGGTGCACCTCGACGGAGGCGATCCGCCGGTCGGTGACCCACCGGGCCAGCCCCTGCCGGACCGTCTCGACCTCCGGCAGCTCAGGCACGGCCCAGGCCCGCCTCGACCTCGGCGCCCGCCGCCTCGGCGGCCGCCTCGGCCCGCTCCTGCTCGGCCCGCTCCCGCTCGGCCCGCTCCTGCTCGGCCCGCTCGGCCTGCTCGGCCTGCTCGGCCTGCTCGGTGAGCGTGCGCCAGGCCGCCTCAGCGGCCCGCTGCTCGGCCTCCTTCTTGCTCCGCCCGTCGGCCCCGCCGTAGCGGTTGCCGGCGACCACCACCCAGGCGGTGAAGGTCTTGAGGTGGTCCGGCCCGGTGCCCTCGATGCGGTACTCGGGCACACCGAGCCCCAGCGCCGCGGTCAGCTCCTGGAGGCTGGTCTTCCAGTCCAGGGCGGCGCCCCGCCCGGCCGACTCGGCCATCAGCGGGTCGAACAGCCGGTGGATGACGATCGCCGCGGTGTCCAGACCGTACTGGAGGTAGATCGCGCCGAGCAGCGCCTCCAGGGTGTCGGCGAGGATGCTCGCCTTGTCCCGGCCGCCGGTGGTCTCCTCCCCCTTGCCGAGCAGCAGGTAGGCGCCGAGCCCGTCCGGGCCCAGGCCGCGCGCCACGTCGGCGAGGGCGCGCATGTTGACCACGCTGGCCCGCAGTTTGGCCAGCTGCCCCTCGGGCAGGTCGGGGTGGTTGTGGAACAGCGCGGTGGTGATCACCACGCCGAGCACCGAGTCGCCGAGGAACTCCAGCCGCTCGTTGGTGGGCAGGCCGCCGTTCTCGTACGCGTACGAGCGGTGGGTCAGCGCGCGCTCCAGCAGCTCCGGATCCAGGCTGACGCCGAACGCGGCTTCCAGGTGACCGACGGACGCCCGCCGCCGCTTGTCGTTGCTCATGATGTGGGTACCTCGGTGTCGGTGGTGCGGTCGGTGCATTCCTCGCGGTCGCCCGCCTCGGTGCCGTCGAGCAGCGCGCGGACCTGGTCGGCGGCGCGCCGCCGCCAGAGGTGGGCGGCCAGGGCGATGCCGGAGGCGACGTCCTCGGGACGGGCCGCGCCGTGGCAGACGACCACCGTGCCGGCCACCCCGAGCAGGGCGGCTGCCCGGGGGGCGCCACCGCCGGGCGGGGGCCCGCCGGCCATCGCGTACGCGCCCTCGATCGCCTTGAGCAGCACGTTACCGGTGAAGCCGTCGGTCACCACCACATCCGCGCGCGCGCCGAGGGAGACGTCATACCCCTCGACGAGGCCGACGTAGCGACCACCGCAGGGCAGCGACGCGGCGGCGAGGACGGGATCGGCGAGCCGGCGGGCACGGTCACCCTTGCCGGCCTCCGTGCCGACCGAGAGCAGCCCGACGCGCGGGGTCCCGACGGCGTGCGCCACCGCGGCGTAGGCCGCGCCGAGGACGGCGTGCCGGGCGAGGGTGGCCGGGCGCGGCTCGAGCGAGCCGCCGACGTCGAGCAGGACCACCGGGCCCGCGACGGCCGGCAGGGTGGCGACCAGCGCGGGACGGCGTACGTCCGGCCAGCGGCCGAGGCCGAGGGCGACCGCGGTGACGGTGGCGCCGGTCGAGCCGGCAGAGACGAGGGCGTCCGCGGCGCCGTCGCGAACGGCGTGCACGGCGGCGCGGACGGTGCTGTCGGAGCGGGCGGCCACGGGGTGGTCGGCCATGCTCACGGCGGTGCGGACCGGCCGGACGGCGACCCGGGCGCGCTGCGCCGGGTCGAGGGCGTGGACCACCTCGCCGGCGACCTCGGCCGGGCCGACGAGCAGCAGGTGCAGGTCAGGATCGGCGCGCACGGCCCGCAGAGCGCCGTCAACCACGACGTCGGGAGCGTCGTCCCCGCCGAGGAGGTCAACGGCGATCCGCGCGGTGCCCGGCTCCACCGTGACGCCGGCCGGACCAGGCCGGCCGGCGTCGGTGGGAGCCGGGGCACCGGGCGTTCGCCAGGGTGCGCGCGCCGCCCGACCTGCGGTCGGGGGCGTCACTCGGCGTCCAGGTCAGACCTCGAGGACCTGGCGGCCGTTGTAGGTGCCGCAGACGGAGCAGGCGGCGTGCGGCAGCTTGGCGGACTTGCACTGCGGGCAGGCCACGGTCGCGACCACGGCAGCCTTCCAGTTCGCCCGGCGGGCGCGGGTGTTGCTGCGCGACATCTTGCGCTTGGGGACGGCCACGGTTCCTACTCCTCTTTACGGGTCAGTTGCGACAGGCCCGCCCATCGCGGGTCGATCTGCTGGTGACTGTGGTCGGCCGGCAGATCATCCCAGTGCACCCCGCAGTCGGGGCACAAGCCTGGGCAGTCCTCCCGGCAGAGCGGGTTGGTCGGCAGCGCGAGCACCACCGCGTCCCGCAGCGCCGGCTCCAGGTCGATCAGGTCTCCCTGCATCCGGCCCACCTCGTCCTCGTCGGTCGTGGAGTCCGTGGTGCTGTTCTCGTACGCGTACAGCTCCTGGATCCGCACGGCCACCGAGTCGTTGATCTCGCGCAGGCACCGGCCGCACTCGCCCCGCACGGGACCGGTGACGGTCCCCGAGACGAGCACGCCCTCGGACACCGACTCCAACCTCAGGTCGAGGTCGAGGTCCGCGCCCTCCGGCACGCCGATCAACTCCACGCCGAGGTCCGCCGGTGCCGGTGCCACCCGCTTGACCGTACGCAACGCACCAGGCCGGCGCGGCAGCTCCCTCGCGTCGAGGACCAGCGGCGACCTGGGGTTGAGTGTGGAAGGCGTGTGTTTGGGCATAGTCAGACTCCGGCCGGTGAGAGGCCGACAAAAAAGGTTACCTGGGCGACCGCCGGACCGTCGAACCGGGGGCGACGCCCGCCCCGTCCGTCGGCTGGTGAGGTGCCGTTCAGAAGGGTAGCGGGCGTTCCGCCTCGTCCCCAGCGAAGGTGCCGATCTCCCGCAGCGCGTGCATCTTGTCCCGGCCGCGCTCTATCGAGGCCAACGCCCGGGTGAGGAACTGCTCGAAGTTGGCCAGCGCGGTGTCGACGTAGTCGTCGACCTCCTCGCGCAGGCGCTGCGCCTCGGCCCGGGCCTCCGCGATGATCCGGGCGCCCTCGTGCTCGGCGGAGACGGTGATCTCGTTCACCGAGACCAGGCGGGCGTGTTCCGCCTCACCCTCGCTGATGATCCGGTCGGCCTCCCGCTTGCCGGCCTCCATGATCTTGTCCCGCTCCTCCAGCAGCGCGACGGCCTTGCGCACCTCCACCGGGAGTTCGGCGCGCAGCTCGTCGAGGGCCGCGATGAACTCGCCCCGGTCGACCATGCAGTTGTTGCGTGACATCGGGACGGAACGCGCCTGCTCCACCATGGCGATCAGTTCGTCGATGCGATCGAGCGAGTCCACCGGTAGCTCACTCCTGTCGTTCGTCGGGCCGACCTACATGATGCGGGCTACGGCCGGGTTCCCGCTCCACACATCATGTCGCGCCCCGGCCACACCGCGCCTCTCACCCCGGCCCGGCGCGTCGCGCCGCCCGTCCCGCCGACCCCGGCGGGGCGGGCGGCGGGCAGGAGCCGGCGGACGGTCGGGGCCGGCGCGCCCGACCGCCCGGTGGCGCGGCGGAGGTCAGTCGCGGGCCGGCGGCGCGAGGCGGGCCCGCAACTCCTCCCGAACCCGGTCGGGCACGTGGGCGGAGATGTCGCCGCCCCACTTCGCCACGTCCTTGACCAGGCTGGAGGAGAGGAACGAGTAGAGCGGGTTGGTCGGCATGAACAAGGTCTCGACGCCGGCCAGGCCGATGTTCATCTGCGCCATCTGCAGCTCGTAGTCGAAGTCGCTGACCGCCCGCAGGCCCTTGATCAGCACGCTCGCCTGCTGCGCCCGGCAGAAGTCGACCAGCAGGCCACGGAACGACTCGACCCGGACGTTGTCGTAGGAGGCGGTCACCTCGCGGAGCATGTCGATGCGCTCCTCGACGGTGAACAGGCCGCTCTTCGACTGGTTCACCAGCACGCCCACGATCACCTCGTCGAACAGGCGGCTCGCCCGGCCGATGATGTCGAGGTGTCCGTTGGTGACCGGATCGAACGAGCCGGGACACACCGCACGTCTCATGATCGGCGACCGTACCAAAGGGTGGTCTCGCCGTACCGGCGGCTGCGCTCGCCGGTGACACCGTCCCCCCACCCGACCGGCCCGGTGCGGCTGGACCGCTCCACCACGACCAGGGCGTCGGGGGCCAGCCAGCCGCCGTCGACCAGCGCGGCGAGCATCGCGGTGACCTCCGCGTCCGACACCGAGTAGGGCGGGTCGGCGAAGACCACGTCGTACGGGTCGCCGTCCGGGCCGGCCGCCAGCACCGTGGCCACCTTGCCGGTGACCAGCCGGGCGGCCGGGGCGGCGCGCAACGCCGCGACGTTCTCCCGGATCACCCGGGCCGCCCGCGGGTCGGACTCCACCAGCAGCACGTGCGCGGCGCCCCGGGAGAGTGCCTCCAGGCCGACCGCGCCGGACCCCGCGTAGAGGTCGGCGAAGCGGGCGCCCGTCAGGTCCACCTCGGCCTGCACGGCGCTGAACAGCGCCTCGCGGACCCGGTCCGAGGTGGGCCGGGTGCCCGCCCCGGGCGGGGCGGCGATCCGGCGCCCGCCGAGCGTCCCGGCCACGATCCGGGTCACGGACTCCTCCTGCTCATGCGCACGACGCTACGCGACGCGCCGGCGGCCGACGCCCGCCCGGTGCACGCCACGGCCGCGACCTGCGCCCGCCGGCGCCGGGGTCAGCCCTTCTCCAGGTATTCCGCGCGTTCCTCGTCGACCAGCGCCGCCACCGACGCGGCCAGCGCCGGGTGCCGCGCCAGCTCCGGATCCTCCTCGACCAGGGCGATCGCCTCGGCCCGGGCGTCCCGGATCATCTCGGCGTCGCGCAGCAGCGACAGCAGCCGCAGGTGCGACCGCCGCCCCGACTGGGTGGCCCCCAGCACGTCGCCCTCGCGCCGCTGCTCCAGATCCAGCTCGGCGAGCTTGAACCCGTCCGTCGTGGAGGCGACCGCGTCGAGCCGCTCCCGCGCGGACGCGCCCTCCAGCGCCTCGGTGACCAGCAGGCACAGCCCGGGCGCCGAGCCCCGGCCGACCCGGCCGCGAAGCTGGTGCAGCTGGGACACGCCGAACCGGTCGGCGTCGAGCACGATCATCACGGTGGCGTTCGGCACGTTGACGCCCACCTCGACCACGGTGGTGGCGACCAGCACGTCGACGTCGCCGGCGGCGAAGGAACGCATGACCGCGTCCTTCTCGTCGGCCGGCAGCCGGCCGTGCAGCACGCCGATCCGCAGGCCGTGCAGCGGCCCCTCGGCGAGCAGCGGCGCCACCTCGGTGACCGCCATCGGCGGCCGCCGCCCGTTGTCGTCGACCGGCGGCGGCTCCTCCTCACTGGCCGGGCCCTCCCCGATGCGCGGGCAGACCACGTACGCCTGGTGGCCGGCGGCCACCTCCTCGCGCAGCCGCCGCCAGGCCCGGTCCAGGAACGCCGGCTTCTCGGCGGCCGGAACCACGTGCGAGGCGATCGGCGAGCGGCCCTGCGGCAACTGGGAGAGGGTCGAGGTCTCCAGGTCGCCGTAGACCGTCATCGCCACCGTGCGCGGGATCGGGGTGGCCGTCATCACCAGCACGTGCGGCGGCTGGTCGGCCTTGGCGCGCAGGGCGTCGCGCTGCTCGACGCCGAACCGGTGCTGCTCGTCCACCACCACCAGGCCCAGGTCGGCGAAGTCGACGCCCTCGTAGAGCAGGGCGTGGGTGCCGAGCACGATGCCGGCCGCCCCGCTGGCCACCTCGGCCAGGGCGCGCCGACGGGCCGCCGCACCCAACGAGCCGGTGACCAGCTCGACCCGGGTGGCGTCGTCGGCCGCGCCCAGCTCGCCGGCCCGGCCGAGCGGCCCGAGCAGTTCGAGGATGCCCCGGTGGTGCTGCGCCGCGAGCACCTCGGTCGGGGCCAGCAGCGCGGCCTGCCCGCCGGCGTCGACCACCTGGAGCATCGCGCGCAACGCGACCACCGTCTTGCCGGAACCGACCTCGCCCTGGAGCAGCCGGTGCATCGGGTGGGCGGTGGCCAGGTCCGCCGCGATCTCCACCCCCACGTCCCGCTGGCCGGGGGTCAGCTCGTACGGCAGCCGGGCGTCGAACGCGTCGAGCAGGCCGCCGGGCTTCGCCGGACGGGGCCGGGCCGGCCACGCGGCGGCCCGGTGCTTGCGCTGCACCAGGGTGAGCTGCACGGCGAACGCCTCGTCCCACTTGAGCCGCCGGCGGGCCCGGTAGAGCGCCTCCTTGCTGGACGGCCGGTGGATCTCACGCAACGCGACGTCGATGCCGGCCAGCTTGCGGCTCGCCCGCAGGGTGGCGGGCAGCGGGTCCTCCGGCGGGGTGAAGGTGTCCAGCACCACCCGGACGCAGCGCGCGATCACCCAGGTGGGCACCGCCGCAGCGGCCGGGTAGACCGGGATCAGCGCCCCGGCGAACTCCTCGATCTCCTCGCTGGCCGCCGCCTCGCCGTCGCCGCCCTCGCCGAGCAGGACGTACTCGGGGCCGTTGAGCTGCCGCTTGCCCCGGAACTCGGTGACCTTGCCGGCGAACAGCCCCCACCGGCCGGGGCGCAGCTCCCGCTCCCGCCACGCCTGGTTGCCGAAGAAGGTGAGGGTCAGGGTGCCGCCCGAGCCGTCGCCGACCGTCACCTCCAGCAGGTTGCCCCGGCGCTGGCGCATCGGGCGTACGGCGGTGCGCTGCACCTGGGCCAGCACGGTGACCTGCTCGCCGACGTCGAGCGAGCGGATGTCGGTGTGCTCGCCGCGCTCGTCGTAGCGGCGCGGGAAGTGGTAGACCAGGTCACCCGCGGTGTGCAGGTCGAGGTGGCTCGCGAGGGCCTTCGCGGTCTTCTCCCCGACCAGCTTCTTCAGCGGCGTGTCCACCGTGCACGGCTCGGACGTCATTCGACCCCCACCAGGAGCGGATAGTACGGCTGCCCGCCCGGGTACGCCTGCACCTCGACGAACGGCCAGCGCCGGCCGACGTGCTCGCGGACCGCCTCGGCCAGCCCGGCCGGGGCGTCCGCCCCGGAGAGCAGGGTGACCAGCTCGCCGCCGCCGCCGAGCATCCGGTCGACCACGGCGGCGCAGGTGTCGGCCAGGTCCGACCCGATCAGGTGCACCTCGCCCTCGACCAGCGCCAGCACGTCACCGGGGCGGCAGGGGCCGGCGACGGTCAGCGCCTCGCGGCTGGCGTAGCAGACCTCGGCGTAGCGGCAGGCGCCGGCCGCCTCCGCCATCGCGATCACGTCGTCGGAGAAGCGGCGGGCCGGGTCGCGCACCGCGAGGGCGGCCAGCGCCTGCACCGGGGACCGGGTGGGCACCACGCTGACCTTGATGCCCAGCCGGTGCGCCTCCTCGGCGGCGGCGCTCGCCACCGCCTGCGTGTTGGGGTCGTTGGGCAGCACCACCACCCGGGCGGCGCCGGTCGCGCGGATCGCGTCCAGCAGCTCGCCCGTGGACGGGTTGCCGGGCACCACCGTGGCGCCCTCGCCGGCGACGAGCTCGGCGATGCCCGCGCCGGCGGCCACCACCACCGCCGCGCGGCCGCCGCGCGCCATCGGCGGGGCGAGGGCCGGCTGGTCGGCGAAGCGGGTCACCGAGATGCGGTGCGGCCGGCCGGCGACCACGCCCGCCTCGATCGCCGCGCCCACGTCGTTGACGTGCACGTGCACGTTCCAGGTGCCCGCACCGGCGCTCCCGTCGCCGACGACCACGAGCGAGTCGCCCAGGGCGGCCAGCTCGGCCCGCAACCGGCCCACCGCCTCGGGCGCGGCGTCGAGCAGGAACTGCACCTCGTAGGCGTACTCCTCGGAACCGGTCTCGCGGACGGCGGTGGCCGGCGGGCGGGCCGCACGCGGCGCGGGCGCGGGACGCTCCGGGCTCTCCCCCGTGACGACCTCGACCAGGGCGTCGAGCAGCAGGCAGAGGCCCCGGCCGCCGGCGTCGACCACGCCGGCCCGGGCCAGCGCGGGGAGCTGCTCCGGGGTGCGCGCCAGCGCCCGCGCCGCCTCGCCCGCCGCCGCCCGGGCGACCGCCCGCAGGTCGTCGCTGTCCGCCCGCTCGGCGGCGCGGGCCGCGGCGGCGACGACGGTGAGCAGCGTGCCCTCGACGGGGCGGGCGACCGCGGCGTAGGCGGCCGTGGTCGCGTCGCGCAGCGCGGCGGCCAGCTCCCGCCCGCGCACCGCGGGCACGGCGGCGACCGCGTCGGCGAAGCCGCGCAGGATCTGCGACAGGATCACCCCGGAGTTGCCCCGGGCGCCGAGCAGCGCGCCCCGGGCCATCAGCCGCAGCGCGTGCCCGTGCGGGGTGGGCCCGTCCTCCGGGAGGGTGCCGAGGTCCATCGCCAGCGCCTGCTGCGCGGAGGTGAGGGTGAGCACCAGGTTGGTGCCGGTGTCGCCGTCGGGCACCGGGTAGACGTTCAGGTCGTCGATCTCGCCCTGGTGCCGCCTGAGCGCGGCCAGCCCGCCCGCGCACCAGCGGCGGACCGCGGCGGCGTCGAGGGTGTCCAACACGGCGAGAAGCCTACTGGCGGGCACCGACGCGCGCCGGGGTCGCCGGCCGTCCGGCGGCGTGTCCGGCCCGGCGCTCCCCGGCCGCCCGTCACGTCGACACCCGGACGAGCCGGCGCGACCCGGCCCGCTGGTCGGGGGCCGCCGACTCCGGTGGCCCCGGCCGGCACTACCCTCGTGGTCGCGTCCCTTCGTACGGTGCTGCCGGAAGGGACGGCGCCGACCGGGCGACCCCGCCGCGCCGTGCCAGCTCCGCCCCGGGCGCCGCCCGGGGCCGGTTGGTCGGGTGCGCGGGTCATCGGGTAACCTGGCCAGGTTGCCCGGGCAGCGCCTGGCGGCGACCTCATGAACGTTTCAAACCCAGGAGTATCCCGTGGCTAGCGTGTGCGACGTCTGTGGCAAGGGACCGGGCTTCGGCCACAACGTGTCCCACTCGCACCGGCGGACCAACCGCCGCTGGAACCCGAACATCCAGTCGGTGCGTACCCCGGCCGGTGGCGGGAACACCAAGAAGATGCAGGTCTGCACCTCGTGCATCAAGGCTGGCAAGGTCACCCGCGCCTGACGCGGTAGGCCCCAGCTTCACACTCGTCATTACCGGCGGGCCCTCGAGGGCCCGCCGGTTCTGTCGTGTCCAGGGTTGCCCGCCTCGTGCCGGTTCCCGGCGGCCCCGGGCCGGTTCGTGTCGGGTCCGGGCGGGTCGGCTGACGGGTACGCGACCGCCCTTCGACGCGCGGCGCGGGCCCGGTTAGGGTCTGCGTGCGCCGCGAGTCCGGGTCGGACCGGCGCGGGGGCGACCGAGCACGGAGGGACGACTGGTGCAGCTTGACCTAGGCCGGGACGAGATGGTCATCGTCGGTGCCTCCCTCGGGATGCTGCGCTGGTTCAGCGAGGAACTGCCCGCCGACAGCGTCGTCCTCGTCGAGGAACCCGACGTCATCGAGCGCCGGGGGCTGGAGCGGTTCGCCCGCGAGATGCCCTTCATCTCCCGCGTGGTGCCCGCCGAGTACCAGATCGGCTTCGACGCCGCCGCGCTGGTCATCCGGGAACCCGGGCTGGCCGCCGCCCGGCTGGTCATGCCCGGCCTCGAGTACGCCGTCGGGGCCACCGCCCGGCTCGCCGAGGCGCTCGGCCTGCCCGGCGCCGGTCCGGCGGCGGCCGACGTCTTCTCCGACAAGCACCGGATGCGGCTGCTCGCCGCCGAGGCCGGCCTGGCCAACCCGGCCTTCGCGCTGGTCGACTCCGCCGCCGGGGCCACCGAGTTCGCCCGGCGGCACGGCGGCCGGTGCGTGCTGAAGCCCACCCGCCGCTCGGGCAGCCTGGGCGTGCAGATCATCGCCGACCCGGCGGAGGTCGCCGGGGCGTGGGCGGGCACCGCCTCGCCCGAGGACCCGCCGGAGGCGACCGGCCGGGGGCTGCCCACGGGCGTCCTCGTCGAGCAGGTCATCGACGGGCGCGAGCACAGCGTCGAGCTGCTCGTCGCCGACGGCGAGGTGATCTTCGCCAACGTCACGGACAAGCGGGTGCTCCCGGGGCGCTCCCCGGTGGAGACCGGCCACACGGTGCCGACCGCGCTGCCCGACCCCACCCGCCGGGCACTGGTCGAGGTGGCGACCCGGCTGGCCGCCGCCGCCGGCTTCCGCACCGGCACCCTGCACAGCGAGTGGATCGTCGCCGACGGGGTGCCGACGCTGGTCGAGTGCGCCGCCCGGCTGCCCGGCGACATGATCACCGCGCTGGTGTCGATCGCGTACGAGTGCGGGTTCATCGAGGCGTACCTGCGGACGCTGTGCGGGGAGCGGCCGGCCCTGCCGGCGCGGCCGACCGGCGCGGCGGCGGTCGAGTTCCTGCTGGCCGCGCCCGGCACCGTCACCGCCGTCGACGGGCTGCGCGCGGCCCGCCGGGTGCCCGGCGTGCTGGAGGTGCAGCTCGACGCGGCAGTCGGCGACACCGTGACGGAGGTGACGTCCTCGCTGCGGCGCAGCGGTCACCTGCTGGCCTGGGGCGCCGGCCCGGCCGAGGCGACCGACGCGGCTGGCAAGGCCGCCGAGCAGATCCTGTTCACCACCGCCTGATCGTGCCGTAGCCGGCCCGGCGGCTTCCCCGGCCGGGCCGGGAGCCGCCGCCGGGTCCGACGGCTCAGGGGGTGCGACGGTTCAGGGGGTGCGACCGAAGGAAAGGGCTCAGAGGGTGTGGCCGAACGAGAGGCAGCCCGGGGCGTCCTTGTAGAAGCCGAAGTTCGGGATCCGCTCGTAGCCGGCCGCGGTGTACATGGCGATGGCCTCGGGCTGCTTGTCGCCGCACTCCAGGACGATCCGCTTGCGCCCGTGCTCGCGGGCCGAGCGCTCCACGGCGGCCAGGACCGCCCGGGCCACACCCCGGCCCCGGGCCGCCGGGTCGGTGTACATCCGCTTCAACTCGGCCGTGTCGCCGTCGTCGCCGTGGCTGCGCCAGCCGCCGCAGCCGACCGGCTCGCCGCCGAGGTGGGCGACGAGGAAGGCGCCGGCCGGCGGCACGAACTCGCCCGGGTCCACCGGGGTGTCGTCGCCGCTGCCGCCGTACCGGGCGCCGAGGTCGGCCAGCGCGGCGCGGATCAGCCGCTGCGCGACCGGCGAGTCGAAGCGCTCGGCGCGGATCTCGATCTCACTCACGGCGTAAAGGGTACGACCAACGCCGGCCCTTACCGGAAGTGGTCCCAGCCGGCGGGTCCGTCGTACGGGGCGCCGTCGACCGTGACGCCGGAGCCCGCCGTCACCCGCCCGATCGGGCGCCAGTCGGGCGGCAGCGCCACCGCCGGCGGGAAGGTCGCGGCCAGCGCGTGGTCGTCGCCCCCGGTGAGGAGCCAGGAGTACGGGTCGACGCCCAGGGCCTGGGCGGCGTCGCGCATCTGCCGGGGCACCTCGAAGGCGTCCCGGCGCACGTCGAGGGCCACGCCGCTGGCCTTGGCCACGTGCCCGAGGTCGGCGAGCAGCCCGTCCGACACGTCGATCATCGAGGTGGCGCCGAGCCGGGCCGCGTGCGGTCCGGCTCGGTACGGCACCTCCGGCCGCCGGTACGCCTCCACCAGCAGCCGCGGGGTGCGGAAGCCCCGGGAGAGCACCGTCAGCCCGGCCGCCGCGTACCCGGTCCGGCCGGCCAGGGCCAGCACGTCCCCGGGCCGCGCCCCGGAGCGCGTCACCGGCGGCCGGCCGCCGAGGTCGCCGAGGGCGGTGACCGCGATCGTCAGCGTGGGGCTGGCGGACATGTCCCCGCCCACCACGCTCGCGCCGACCTTCGCCGCCTCGGCGCCGAGCCCGTCGGCGAGTTCCTCGGCCCACCCGGTCTCCAACTCGGGCGGCATGCAGAGCGCGACCAGCAGCGCGGTCGGCTCCGCCCCCATCGCGGCGATGTCGGCCAGGTTGGCCGCCGCCGCACGGTGGCCGACGTCACGCGCGGCGGACCAGTCCCGCCGGAAGTGCCGCCCCTCCACCAACACGTCCGTCGAGGCCGCGACCCGGGCGTCCGGGGCGGCCACCACGGCCGCGTCGTCCCCGGGACCGAGCAGAACGGTCGATCCGTACGACAACCGGGCGGTCACCCGGTCGATCAGGCCGAACTCGCCGACCCCCGCGACACTCATGCCGGCCCTCCGCCGTGCTCGCTCACCGCTTCTCCTTGACCACCGATAGGGATCAGACCTGGTCCGTAAGGTACTTTCTCCCTTCGGGCCGCCCCGCAGGCGGCGACGGACGGAGGTCGAGTCGTGGTACAGGCGTACATCCTCATCCAGACCGAGGTCGGTCGCGCGCGCGACGTGGCCGGTCTCATCGCGGACCTTGCCGGCGTGGTGCGGGTCGACGCCGTCACCGGGCCGTACGACGTGGTCGTGCTCACCGAGGCGAACACCGTCGACGAGCTCGGCAAACTCATCGTCAGCAAGGTGCAGATGGTGCCCGGCATCACCCGCACCCTCACGTGTTCGGTGGTGCGCCTGTAAGTGGACAAGATCACTGACTCTCCCGCGACCGATTCCGCCCAGGCGGACGAGGCCGCCCCCGACCGCCCGGCCCCGGACCGGACGACCCGGAGCGCCGCGCTGATCGCCACGCTGGTCGCGCTGCCGATCACCGCGCTGGTCGGCGTGCTCGCCTTCGTCCAGCTTTCCCCGGACGAGCCGGCCGAGCCGGCCGCCGCGCCGAGCCCGACGGCAAGTGCTTCCCGCGCCCAGTCCACCGCCCCGGTCGAGATGGCCGCCCCGGCGCTGGCCGAACGGCCCGCCACGGTCTGCCGGGCGCTGCTCTCCCAGTTGCCGCCGACGGTCAACGACCTCGCCCAGCGCCCGGTCACCGCCGGCCCGGAGCAGAACGCCGCGTACGGCGACCCGGCGCTCACGCTGGCCTGCGGCGGCGCCGAGCCGACCGTCGGCGAGACGGACGACGTGTGGACGGTCAACAAGGTCTGCTGGTACGCCCAGGAGGAGACGGACATCACCGTGCTCACCACGCTGGACCGGGAGACCGCCGTGACGGTCCGCGTGCCGCGGTCGTACGGGCAGGCGTTGCAGTGGGTCTCCCCCATCTCGGAGACGATCGTGGCCTCCGTGCCCTCCGGCGGCGACACCCCGCGGGGCTGCCAGGGCTGACGCCCAGCCACCCGGAAGGGTCCCTCCCCGACGCCAGTCGTTAGGAAGGGACCCTTCCTATGCATCAGGCGTTAGGAAGGTGCCCTTCCTTACAGGTCAGTGCAGGCCGACGCCGCGGTGCAGGGCGGTGCGGATGAGGCGGTTGACCAGCTTCGGGTACTCCAGCCCGGACGCCGCCCACATCCGGGGGAACATCGACGTCGAGGTGAAGCCCGGCATCGTGTTGATCTCGTTGAGGTAGACGTCCAGCTCCGGGGTGACGAAGAAGTCGACCCGGGCCAGGCCGGCGCAGTCCAGCGCGGTGAAGGCGCGGACGGCGTACTCCTGGACCTGCCGGGTCACCCGCTCGGGCAGGCCGGCGGGGATGTCGTACTCGCAGGCCTCCTCGGAGTCGATGTACTTCGCCTCGAAGTCGTAGAAGTCGTACTCGCCGACCACCCGCACCTCGGCGAGCACCGACGCCTCCGGCGCGCCGCCGGCCTCGCCCTCCAGCACGCCGCACTCGATCTCGCGGCCGACGACCGCCCCCTCGACCAGCACCTTCGGATCGATCTGGCGAGCGGTGGCGACGGCGGCGTCCAGGTCCGCCCAGTCGGTGACCTTCGTGATGCCGAACGACGAACCGGCCCGGGAGGGCTTGACGAACACGGGCAGGCCGAGCCGCTCCTTGTCCGCCTCGCTCAGCGTCATCCCGTTGCGCAGCACCGCGTACGGGCCCACCGGGATGCCCTCGGCGGCGCAGAGCTTCTTGGTGAACTCCTTGTCCATGGCGGCGGCGGAGGCGAACACGTTCGCCCCGACGTACGGGATGCCGGCCATCTCCAGCATGCCCTGGATGGTGCCGTCCTCCCCGTACGCGCCGTGCAGCACCGGGAAGACCACGTCGACGTCGGCGAGCGCCCGGGGACCCTCGGTCGGGTCGAGCACCATCAGCCCGTTGCCGGTCGGGTCGGCGCGCAGCACGATGTCGGCGCCGGACTCGGCGGTGATCTCCGGCAACCGGCGCGCGTTGATCGCCAACTGGGCCGGGTCGCCGCTGGTCAGCACCCACTGCCCGGCCCGGGTGATGCCCACCGGCACCACCTCGAACTCGTCCGGGTCGAGGGCGCCGAGCACGCTGCCGGCGCTGACGCAGGAGATGCCGTGCTCCGGGCTGCGGCCGCCGAAGACGATCGCCACGCGGGTCCTGCCTGGGGTGGTCACTCCGGTCACCTCTTCGTACGCGACTGCTGCGCCGGTGGTGGCGCTCACCCGGTTGACCTTACTGTGCGTGGCGGGCCTCGGCTGCCGATACCCGGGGGACAGGCGACAGTGCGCGGCAATCGGTCAACAAAGGATATACGTTGCGTAATCGCTCGGGCGGAGATCCGGGGCGGTGACGGCACCGGAGGCCCACTACGCTGCTCGTCCTATGAGCGCTGATCCCCTCATCGAGTCCCTGACGGCGGCCCTGGACGCCCGCCCCGACGACCTGCCGCTGCGACTCCACCTCGCCTCGCTGCTGCTGGACGCCGGCCGGGCCGGGGAGGCGATCGCGCAGGTGGGTCAGGCGCTCGCCCGGGATCCGGGCAACGACCAGGCGCAGGCCCTGATGCAGCGGGCGCTGGGCGGCTCCGTACCCCCGCCGTCGGCGCCGGCCCCGGCGGCCCCGCAGCCGCCGGCGCAGCGCCCGGCGCCGGCCGGGCCCGGCGGCCCCGCCGCGACCGCCGGCCACGACCCGCTGGCGGCCTACGAGCAGGAGCTGGCCGACGTCGTGCCGCCGCGCTTCGCCCGTGCCGGCGACGAGCCGGAGCCGGTGACCGGCGACTCCGACCGGGTGTACGACGTGGAGACCTCCGGCATCCGGCTGGCCGACGTCGGCGGCATGGCGGCGGTCAAGGAGCGGCTGGAGCTGGCCTTCCTCGGCCCGCTGCGCAACCCGCAACTGCGCAAGATGTACGGCAAGAGCCTGCGCGGCGGCCTGATGCTCTACGGCCCGCCCGGCTGCGGCAAGACCTTCCTGGCCCGCGCGGTCGCCGGGGAGATGGGCGCCAAGTTCATCTCGCTGTCGATCGTGGACGTGCTGGACATGTGGATGGGCAACTCGGAGCGCAACCTGCACGAGCTGTTCCAGGCGGCCCGCCGCAACGCCCCGTGCGTGCTCTTCCTCGACGAGGTCGACGCGCTCGGGCACAAGCGCTCGCAGGTCGGCTCCAGCTCGATGCGGACGCTGGGCAACCAACTGCTGGCCGAGCTGGACGGGATGGAGGGCAGCAACGAGGGCGTCTTCGTGCTGGCCGCCACCAACACCCCGTGGGACGTCGACCCGGCGCTGCGCCGCCCGGGCCGGCTCGACCGGGTGGTGCTGGTGCTGCCGCCGGACGCGGAGGCGCGCGCGTCCATTTTGGAGTACCACCTGCGGGAGCGGCCGATCGCCGGGATCGACCTGCGGAAGATCGTGGCGGCCACCGAGGACTACTCCGGCGCCGACCTGGCCCACCTCTGCGAGACCGCCGCCGAGTACGCGATGGCCGACTCCGTACGCACCGGCGAGGTGCGGATGATCGAGCAGCGGGACCTGGAGCGGGCGGCGAAGGAGGTCCGGCCCTCGACGAAGCCGTGGATGGCCACCGCCCGCAACGTGGCGATGTTCGCCAACGAGGGGGGCGTCTACGACGACCTGGTGGCGTACCTGAAGCGGCGCCGGATGCTGTGACGCCGGACGGCCCGGCGGGGCGCCGGGCCGCGCCTCTCCGCCGGGCCGGGCCGCCGGCCGGGCGGGCCGTCCGCCCGGGGGGCCGTCTCCCGACCGCGCCGCCCGTGGCGGCGTCAGCCGCGCGCGTGCCGCCGGCCGATGGCGATCACCTTGACCCGCTGCCGGCCGGCCCGCACCATGCCCAGCGCCATGAACGCGCCGGCGATCCGGTCGGCCGCCTCGCGGCTGGTCGCGCCGACCACCTGGCGGCGCCGCTCGGGGCAGGTCCGCTCGTCGCGGCCGGCGCCGTCGACGGGCCGGACGTCGGTGAGCACCACGAGGAACCGGGTCATCGGAGGCCGCCGGCGCGGTCGGCGCGGGCCTGCTGACCAGTACGCACGTCGAATCCCTTCCGGCTGGCGGCCACGGGGCGTGGCACGCGGCGATCGGGCTCGGGGGAGAAACCCGATCGCCGCGCGCCCCATCCCCTCCGGTCACTCACCACCACCGTCGCCACGACAACCGGCGGTGAGGACGCGATGACAGATTGACATGTGCACAGCCGTGAATGCAACTCTCATCGACGTTCTCTCATCTACACCTTCCCGGCAAGATGTGCGACGATCGATGCATGGCTCCCAAGACCGCCCGCGCCCGACGCCTGGGCATCGCGCTGCGCACCCACCGGGAAGCCGCCGGCCTCACGCTGGAGGCGGCGGCGGACGAGATCAGCAGCACCCGCAGCACCCTGTCCCGCTACGAGAACGCGCAGACGCTGGTCAGCCCGGCCACCGTGCGCGCCCTGCTCACCCTCTACGGGGTCGGCGCGGACGAGGTGGCGGCAGCCGTCCAGCTGGCCAAGGACGCCCGCAAACCCGGCTGGTGGGTGTCGTACTCGTACCTGCTGGACCGGCGCACCATCGACTTCATCGCGCTGGAGGCCGAGGCGACCGGGATCGCCAACTTCGAGCCGTCCGTGGTGCCGGGGCTGTTGCAGACCGCCGACTACATCCGGGGCGTCATGCGGGGCGGCCCGCACACCCTCGGCGACGACGAGGTCGAGCAGCGGGTCCAGGTCCGGCTCGACCGGCAGCAGCGGCTCACCGGCGACAAGCCGCCGATCCTGGACGCCATCATCGACGAGGGCGCGCTGCTGCGGCCGGTCGGCGACCGGTCGGTGATGGAGAGCCAGCTGCACCACCTGCTGAAGATGGGCGAACTGCCCAACATCACGGTGCAGGTGATCCCCCTCGCCGCCGGCTACCACCGGGGCACCCGGGGCTCGCTGCACATCCTGGAGTTCGCCGACCCGGAGGACCCGATCATCGCCTCGGTGGAGACCGTGGCCGGGCAGATGGTCCTGGACCGGCCGGGCGACCTGCGTACCTGCACCAAGATCATGGAGCACCTGCGGACCGTCGCGCTCAGCCCGTCGGCCAGCCGAGACCAGCTCCTCCAACTCCTGAAGGGACGGTAGGACGATGACACCGACGACCAGCGCGACGCTCACCGCGGCCCGGTGGCGCAAGAGCAGCCACAGCGGCGACGAGGGGGCGTGCGTGGAGATGGCGATGCTTCCGGGAACCGTCGCCGTCCGCGACTCCAAGGACCCGTCCGGCCCGGCGCTGCTCTTCCCGCCCGCCGCCTGGTCCGTCTTCGCCGGGGCGCCGCCCCGCCGCTGACCCCACCCTCGGCGCCGGCGCCGCTTGCCCGCACGCGATGCCGGCGCCCCCGCGCCGTCGACGGTCTCGCCGTTGGGAGCCGGTGGGGCCGTCGACGGGCGGGTCAGGGCGGGAGCTGCCGCGCGCCGCCACCTGTCGCGCGCCGCGAGCGGGCGGCCCGCAGGCGGCCGGCGGGCAGCGCCGGCCGGCCGGCCGCCGGAGACGCGGAGCCCGGTCAGGCGGGACGGCGGGCGGTGACGGCGGTGGCGTCCCGGTCGTCGTCGCGGGTCACCGTGGGGTGCAGGCCGGCGGCGGTCAGCGCCGCGCAGAGCGCGTCCGCCTGCGCCTCGCTCGTCTCCACCACCAGGTGCCCGCCCGGGGCCAGCCAGCGCGCCGCGCCCGCGGCGACCCGGCGCAGCACCGCCAGCCCGTCCGACCCGCCGTCCAGGGCCACCTGCGCCTCGTGCAGCCGGGCCTCCGGCGGCATCAGCGCCACCGCCGCCGTCGGCACGTACGGGGCGTTGGCCACCACCAGGTCCAGGCTCCCCCGCCAGCGCACCGGCAGCGGCTCGTACAGGTCGCCGTGGAAGACCGGCACCCCCAACGGCGCCAGGTTGCGCCGGGCGCAGGCCACGGCGGCGGGGTCGACGTCGGCGGCGGCCAGCCAACGCGGCGCGAGCCGGCGGGCCAGCGCGACGGCGGCGGCGCCGGAGCCGCAGCACAGGTCCACCACGGCCGCCGCCGGGCCGGTCACCGCGACGGCGGCGTCGACCAGCAGGGCGGTACGCGCGCGCGGCACGAACACCCCGGGGTCGACGGCGACCCGCTCGCCGCAGAACTCGGCCCAGCCGAGCAGGTGCTCCAGCGGGAGCCCCGCGACCCGGCGGTCGGCCAGGTCGGAAAGCGCCTGCGGCGAGTCGGCGGCGGCGATCAGCAGGTCCGCCTCGTCCTCGGCGTAGACGCAGCCGGCGGCGCGCAGCCGGTGCACGAGGGCGGGTCGGTCGGGGCGGAAGGAAACGGTCATGGTGGACCTCCGGGAGCGCTCGTCGACGCTCCCGGCCGCCGGGTCAGCCGGCGTGGCGTCGGAGGGGAGCGTCGGTCCTGCCTGTCGGGTGGATCGGACTCACCTCCTCCGGTCAGGCCCGGCGCGGGCCGCGGACGGCCCCGCTCGGGCCACGGTCAAGATAGCCCAACGGCCGGCACACAACACACCGGGTGCGCAACGGCCCGCGCCCGAGCGCTCAGCGGCCGGTGCCCCGAGCGCTCAGCGGCTGGCATCGAGCGCGGCGGCCACGTCGGCGACCAGGTCGACGGCGTCCTCCACGCCGCAGGAGAGCCGGACGAAGCCGGGCGGGGTGTCGTCGCCCCACTGGGCCCGGCGGTCGGCGGTGGTGTGCAGGCCGCCGAAGGAGGTGGCCGCGGCGACCAGCCGGGCCGCGTCGAGGAACCGCGCCACCCGCGCGGCGTCGCCGAGGTCGAAGGAGAGCACGCCGGGGATCCGTCGCATCTGGACCGACGCCACCGGGTGGGCCGGGTCGCCGGGCAGCCCGGGCCAGCGCAGCCCGGTCACGTCGGACCGCCCGACGAGCAGCCCGGCGAGCGCCTCGGCGTTCGCCGTCTGCCGGGCCAGCCGCAGGTCGAGGGTGGCCAGCGACCGGTGCGCGAGCCAGGCGTCGAACGCGCCGGGCACCGCGCCGGTGACGTTCCGCCAGGCGGTCACCGCGTCCAGCAGTTCGGCCGAGCGGGTGGCGACGTAGCCGAGCAGCAGGTCCGAGTGCCCGGTGAGCGCCTTGGTGCCGGAGGCCACCACGAGGTCGGCGCCGAGGTCGAGCGGGCGCTGCCCGAGCGGCGTGGCGGTGGTGTTGTCGACCGCGACCAGGGCGCCGGCGGCGTGCGCGCGGGCGGCCAGCGCCGGCACGTCGGCGACGTCCAGGCCGGGGTTGGCCGGGGTCTCCAGCAGCACCAGGCGTACGCCGTCGAGGTCCGGGTGGGGGCCGGCGGTCGGGGCGAGGAGCACCCGCACCCCGATCCCCTCCAGCGTGTCCCGGGCGAAGGCCCGGACGGAGAAGTAGCCGTCCGACGGGAGCACCACGGTGTCCCCCGGCTTCAGCACCGTCAGCAGCAGCCCGGTGATCGCGGCCTGCCCGCTGGCGAAGACCCGGCAGTCGCCCCCCTCCAGCTCCCCGATGGCCGCCTCCAGCAGCCGCCGGGTGGGGTTGTCCGGCCGGCCGTAGCCGTTCGGTGCCGCCGCCGGCCCCGCCCACGGGTCGAGGTGGTACGGCGCGGCGAGGACCGGCCCCGGCAGGAACGGCTGGCCGGGGGCCGGCTCGGGCAGGCCGGCGTGGACGCATCGGGTGCCGTCGTGCGGTGCGGTCAAGGGCTCACTCCGGTTTCGTCGTCCGGCTCATCAGGGCGTCGACGGCGAGGCGCGGGTCGACGCCCTCGTGGCAGACCAGCTCCACCTGCTCGGTGATCGGCATCTCCACCGCGTGCGCCCGGGCCAGGTCGCGGATGGCGAGGGCGCTCTTGACCCCCTCGGCGGTCTGCCGGGTGGCGACGCGGGCCTCCTCCAGGGTCGCGCCCCGGCCCAGGTGCTCGCCGAACGTGCGGTTGCGGGCCATCGGCGAGGAGCAGGAGGCGACCAGGTCACCCATCCCGGCCAGGCCGGCGAAGGTGAGCGGGTCGGCACCCAGGGCCACCCCGAGCCGGGCGGTCTCGGCCAGCCCCCGGGTGACCAGCATGGCCCGGGTGTTGTCGCCGAAGCCCATCGCGACGGCGATGCCGTACGCCAGCGCGATCACGTTCTTCACCGCGCCGCCCAGCTCGCAGCCGATCACGTCGTCGTTGGTGTAGGGGCGGAAGTAGGACGTGGTGATCGACCGCTGCACCAGCGTGGCCCGGTCCGGGTCGGTGCAGGCGACCACGGTGGCGGCCGGCTGCTCGGCGGCGATCTCGGGGGCCAGGTTGGGCCCGGAGACCACCACCACCCGGTCCGCCGCCACCCCGGCGGTCTCCACGATCACCTCGCTCATCCGCCTGGTGGTGCCGAGCTCGATGCCCTTCATCAGCGAGACCAGGGTGGCGTCCGGGTGCAGGTGCCCGCTCCACTCGGCGAGGTTGCCGCGCAGCGTCTGCGACGGCACGGCCAGCACCACCAGCTCGGCCCCGGTGATCGCCTCGGCGGCGTCCCCGGTCGCCGTGACCCGGGACGGCAGGAGCACGTCCGGCAGGTACTCCGGGTTGCGCCGCTCGGCGCGGATCGTGTCGGCGACCGGCCGGCGGCGCGCCCAGATGGTGACGTCCCGGCCGGCGTCGGCGAGGATCTTGGCGAAGGCCGTCCCCCACGAGCCGGCCCCCAGCACCGCGACGTGCCCGCTCACGCCGCCACCTCGCTCCGCTCGGCGGCGGCGCGAGGCGCCACGCTGCGGTGCCTGATGGTTCGCTCGCTCCGCTCGCTCACGCCGCCGCTCCCGGCCGACGCTCGCCACCGGGGCGGCCCGGTCGTTCCCACAGGGGCGGCGGCGTGCCGCCCCGAACCTCCGCGAGCATGTCACGCAGCCGCAGCATGATGGTGTCGGTCATCTCCTCGAGGACGGCCTTCGTCGGGGTGGCTCCGGTCCACCGGCTCAGGTCGACCGGCGGGCCGGCGACCACGGTCACCGGGATCCGGGGCCGCGGGTTGAGCCGGGCCCGGCGCGGGTCGAAGATCCGCTCCGGGCCCCACATGGCGACCGGGATCACCGGCGCGCCGGTGGCGAGCGCGAGCCGGGCCGCGCCGGTCTTGCCCTTCATCGGCCACAGGTCGGGTTCGCGGGTGGTGGTGCCCTCCGGGTAGATCACCACGGCGCCGCCCTCGTCGAGCGCGGCGACCAGGGCGTCCAGCGACTTCACCGCGTCCACGGTGCCCCGCTCGACCGGGATCTGCCGGCACCGGTGCAGGATCCAGCCGACCACCGGGACCCGGAACACGCTGGCCTTGCCGAGGAAGCGCGGCCAGCGGCCGGAGTCGTAGACGAAGTGCGCCGCGACCAGGGGGTCGGCGTGCGAGATGTGGTTCGGCACGATGATCACGCCACCGTCGCCGCGGAGGTGCTCCATGCCGCGCCAGGTGCGCCGGGTCCAGACCGTCATGACCGGCTTGACCAGCACCACGGCGAACCATTGCCAGAACCCCAGCCTCCGCCGTGTCACCGCGCCTCCTCGTGCCGCCCCGACCCGCACCGGTCCGCACCCGGTGACGCCCGCAGCGGAAATCATGCCTGCTCGCCCCGGGTCCGGCCAGAGAGGGTACCGCCGTCCGGCTGGCAGGATGGCGGGTGTGAGTCAGCCGAGGTGGACTGTCGTGGTGCCGGTGAAGCGCCTCGCCGCCGCGAAGAGCCGGCTGCGGGGGGCGCTGCCGGCCGTACCGCACGAGGCGCTGGCGCTGGCCCTGGCGGCCGACACGGTCGCCGCGGTGCGGGCCTGCCCCGCGGTGGCCGGGGTGCTGGTGGTCACCGACGACGCCCGGGTGGCCGCGGCGGCCCGCCGGGCGGGCGCCCGCACGCTGCCGGACGCCCCGGACGCCGGCCTGAACGCGGCCTTCCGGCACGGCGCGTCGGCCGTCGGCGGAGGCTGGGTGGCCGGGCTCACCGCCGACCTGCCCGCGCTGCGCCCGGCCGAGCTGGCGGCGGCGTTGCACGCGGCACAGGCCGGCCCGGCGGGCGTACGCCGGTACGTGCCCGACGCCCCCGGCGACGGCACCGTGCTGCTGGCCGCGCCGCCGGGCGTGCCCCTGGATCCCCGGTTCGGCGGCGGCTCGGCCGCCGCGCACGCGGCGAGCGGGGCACTCGCCCTGACCGGGGACTGGCCGAGCCTGCGCCGCGACGTGGACACCGCCGACGACCTGGCCGCGGCGGCCCGGCTCGGGCTGGGGCCGGAGACCGCCGCGCTCGCCGCCGCCGGCTGCCCCGCCTGACCCGCGCCGGCCGCGTGGTACGGCGGTGTGCGGGCGGGGCTGCGGGGTGCGGGCGGTGTAGCGTGCGGGACATGCAGGGCACGGTGGCCACCTACGACGCGGCGACCCGCAGCGGGATGCTGCTCCTCGACGACGGCACCGAGCTGGCCTTCCCGGCCCGGGCGTTCGACGCCTCCGGCCTGCGGCTGCTCCGCCTCGGCCAGCGGCTGCGCGTCGAGACCGACGCCGCCGGCGAGGTCGTCCGGGTGACGTTGCCGACGATGGCCTGAGCGACTGGTCGAAGTTCATTTTGCGTTAACCCGGACCGGGTGATTATGGGCGGGTGAGCACCCCTCGCGAGCCCGCCAACCGACCGCCCTCCGCCGCCGAGCCGGCCGCAGCCCGCAACGGCACCCGCTCCCGGGGCGCCGACGGCCGCTTCCGCCCCGCCGGGTCGGCCGAGACCGCCCGGACGGACGACGCCGGCCCCGACGCGGCGACCGCCTCCGCCGGCCTGGAGGAGGTGCTGGACCCGGTCACCGGGCCGTCCCCCGCCGCCCCGGCGGGGGACGGCGCCGACGACGAGCCGCCCGCCGTGGCGCCGCTGCCCGAGGACCGCTTCCTCAACCGGGAGCTCTCCTGGCTCGACTTCAACGCCCGGGTGCTGGCGCTCGCCGAGGACCCGCGCACGCCGCTGCTGGAGCGGGCCAAGTTCCTGGCCATCTTCGCCAGCAACCTGGACGAGTTCTACATGGTGCGGGTGGCCGGACTGAAGCGGCGGCTCCAGGCCGGCCTGCCCGTGCGCG
Organism: Micromonospora sp. NPDC047730; assembly: GCF_043204765.1. Taxonomy (NCBI): domain Bacteria; kingdom Bacillati; phylum Actinomycetota; class Actinomycetes; order Micromonosporales; family Micromonosporaceae; genus Micromonospora; species Micromonospora sp. NPDC047730. The sequence continues at coordinate 136,920 of NZ_JBIDCU010000012.1, forward strand.
GCGGCGACCGGATGCCGCTGCGCACCCAGCTGGAGCTGGTCGCCGAGAAGGCCGCCACACTGGTCACCCGGCACTCGGCCTGCTTCACCGACGACGTCCTGCCGAAGCTGGCCGCCGAGGACATCCGCATCCTGCGCTGGGCGGACCTCGACGACCCCGAACGGGAGCGGCTGCGCGCGTACTTCCGGGAGCAGATCTTCCCGGTGCTGACCCCGCTGGCGGTCGACCCGGCGCACCCGTTCCCGTACATCTCGGGGCGGTCGCTCAACCTGGCCGTGACGGTGCGCGACCCGGACGGCGGCTCCGAGCTGTTCGCCCGGGTGAAGGTGCCGAACAACGTGCCCCGCTTCGTCTGGGTGCACCGGGACCTGCCGGGCGTGCGGATGCTGCCGGTGGAGGACCTGATCTCGGTGCACCTGGGGCAGCTCTTCTCCGGCATGCAGGTGGTCGAGTGCCACCTGTTCCGGGTCACCCGCAACGCCGAGGTGGAGGTCGACGAGGACCGCGACGAGGACCTGCTCCAGGCCCTGGAACGGGAGCTGGCCCGGCGCCGGTTCGGCCCGCCCGTCCGGCTGGAGGTGGACGCCTCGATCTCCGACCACATGCTGGAGCTGCTCGTCCGCGAACTGGACATGCACGACCAGGAGGTGCTGCGGGTGCCCGGCCTGCTGGACCTCTCCGCGCTGTGGCAGCTCTACAACGAGGCCGACCGGCCGGATCTGAAGGACCCCCCGTTCGTGCCGGCCACCCATCCCCGGCTCACCGAGGGCGAGGTGCCGCGCAGCGTCTTCGCCACGCTGCGTGACGGCGACATCCTGGTGCACCACCCGTACCACTCGTTCGCCACCAGCGTGCAGCGCTTCATCGAGCAGGCCGCTGCCGACCCCGACGTGCTGGCCATCAAGCAGACCCTCTACCGCACCAGCGGCGACTCGCCGATCGTCGACGCGCTGGTCGACGCGGCGGCCGCCGGCAAGCAGGTGGTGGTGCTGGTCGAGCTGAAGGCGCGCTTCGACGAGGTGGCCAACATCGGCTGGGCGCGCACCCTGGAGCGGGCCGGCTGCCACGTCGTCTACGGCCTGGTGGGCCTGAAGACGCACTGCAAGACCGCCCTGGTGGTACGCCAGGAGGGCAACCAGATCCGCCGCTACTGCCACATCGGCACCGGCAACTACCACCCGAAGACCGCCCGGCTCTACGAGGACTTCGGCATGCTCACCGCCGACCCGGAGATCGGCGCCGACCTGACCGACCTGTTCAACGTCCTCACCGGCTACAGCCGGCAGACCGCGTACCGGCGGCTGCTGGTCGCCCCGCAGGGCATCCGCAGCGGGCTGATCGAGCGCATCGAGCGGGAGATCTCGCACGTGCGGCTCGGCATGCCCGGGCTCGTGCAGATCAAGGTGAACTCGCTGGTCGACGAGGAGATCACCGACGCCCTCTACCGGGCCTCCCGGGCCGGCGTGCACGTCGACCTGGTCATCCGGGGCATGTGCACGCTGCGGCCGGGGGTGCCGGGCCTGTCGGAGAACATCCGGGTCCGCTCCATCCTGGGCCGGTTCCTGGAGCACTCCCGGATCTTCCGGTTCGGCAACAACGGCGACGCCGAGTTCTGGATGGGCTCGGCCGACCTGATGCACCGCAACCTGGACCGCCGCGTCGAGGCGCTGGTGCAGGTCAGCGACCCGGTCGCCCGGGCCGAGCTGGACCACGTCATGGCCGCCGCGATGAGCCCGGACGTGGAGGCGTTCGAGCTGGCGGCGGACGGCACCTGGAGCCGGCGTACCGGCACGGCAGAGGAGCCGCTGGTGCACCTGCAGGAACTGCTGCTGCGTCGCGTCGGTGGCACGGCGGGCTGACCGGCGCGCGCATAGGCTGACCGGATGTTGGATGAGCGGGACGCGGCCGGCCCGGGTCGGAGCTGGGCGGCCGACGTCCCCGACGGGACGACGCCGATCCGGGCGGCCGGCGGCGTCGTGTGGCGCCCCGCCGACGACCCCGGCCCCACCGTCATGGGCCCGGGCCCGGGCCCGGGCCCGGACGCGCGGCGCGCCGGGGTGCTGGTGTGCCTGGTGCACCGGCCCCGCTACGGCGACTGGTCGCTGCCGAAGGGCAAGTTGGAGCCGGACGAGCACCCCCTGCTCGCCGCCGTACGCGAGGTGGCCGAGGAGGCCGACGTCCGGGCGGTGCCGCAGCTGCGGCTGCCCAGCGTGCGCTACCGCAGCGAGGGCCGGCCGAAGCTGGTCGACTACTGGTCGATGCGGGCGGTGGCCGACGGCGGCTTCCAGCCGGGCACGGAGGTCGACGAGGTGCGCTGGCTCGACGTCGACGCGGCCGTGCGGCTGGTCAGCTACCCGCACGACGCGGAGGTGCTGGCCGCGTTCGCGGCCCTGCCGGCGGTGACCGCGACGATCGCGCTCGTCCGGCACGGGCACGCCGGCAAGCGGGGCACCTGGTCCGGCCCGGACACCGGCCGGCCGCTCGACGCCCGGGGCTGGGCGCAGGCGCAGGCGCTGGCCCCGCTGGTGGCGCTGGTCCGCCCGGCGCGGCTGCTGTCGGCCTCGGCCCGCCGCTGCGTGCAGACCCTCGACCCGGCGGCGGCGCTGCTCGAGCTGCCGATCGAGGTGAGCGGCGACCTGGACGAGCCGCGGCCGGGCCAGCAGCCCGACGAGTGCGCACTGGCCGTCGCCGCCCGCCTGGCCGAGCTGGCGGCCTCCGGCGAGCAGGCGGGGGTGTGCAGCCAGGGCAAGGTGATTCCGGCCGCCCTGGAGCGGCTCAGCGGGCGGGCGGGCGACTTCACCACGCCGAAGGGCGGCGGCTGGCTGCTCGCCTTCGCCGGGGACCGCCTGCTCGCCGCCGACCGCCTCTGACCGGCCGCCCCATCCGACCGCCTCTGACCGGCCGCCCCATCCGGCCGCCTCTGACCGGCCGGCCGAGCCGGTGCGGTGCGGGCGCCCGCGCCCCGGCCGACGCGCCCCGGCGGCGGGTCAGGCCGGTGGCAGGGCCAGGGTCACGGCGACCGGCAGGTGGTCGCTGGCCGTGCCGGGCGGGGCCACCGGATCGCCGGCCCCCAGGTCGGGCGTCACGAAGACGTGGTCGATCTGCTGGCGCGGGTCGTCCGCCGGGCTGGTCGGCAGCGGGCGGGCCGCGGCCAGCGCGTCGACCAGCCCGGCCCGGGTGAACTCGGCGAACGCCGGATCGCCCGGCTCGGTGTTCAGGTCGCCGGCGACCACCAGCGGGCGGCCGGCCGCGTACCGGAGGGCGAAGTCGGCGACCGCGCGGGCCTGGACCACCGGGCCCTGGCCGGGCGGCGGTTGCAGGTGGGTGGCGACCACCGCGAGGCGGACGCCGTCGCCGAGGTCGACCGTGACCCCGAGGGCCTGCGCGCCGGTGGGCGCGCCGACCGCCGGCAGCGGCCGGGTCCGGGCTCCGTCCAGGGGCCAGCGGCTCAGCACGGCGTCGCCCCAGAGCGGGTCGGCGGCCGGCGCGAAGACGTACGGCATGTCCAGCCGCTCCGCCAGCAGGTCGAGCGTGTCGTGGCCGCCGTTGAGCAGCCAGCCCCGGTCCACCTCGCTGAGCGCCACGACGTCGGCCCCGGCGACGGCCCGCGCCAACGCGTCCGGGTCGAAGCGGCCGTCCGCCCCGAACCCCATCCGGACGTTGTACGCCGCCACCCGCACCGTGTCGGGCGGCCCGTCTCGGTTGCTCGCGGAGAGCAGCTCGTCGCTGGCGATCGCGGCGACCAGCGCCAGCGCGGTGGCCGCGGCTGCGGTCCGCACCGGCGGCAGCGGCGACGGCACCGGCCCCACCGCGGGCCGGGCGGCCAGGGCGACCGCGGCGACCAGCACCGCCACGGCCACGGGCACCCCGGCGTTGGGGTGGCCCAGGTCGTACGCCGCGTAGTAGAGCACCGCCGCGACGGCGAAGAGCAGCATCCCGGCGACCGCCGCGTACGCGCGCCGGCCCGCCGCCCGGCCCGGATCGGCGGTGCCGCCGTCGACCACGGCGAGCCCGGCGGCGTCGGTCTCCTCGGTGGAGCCGGCGGCGGGGGTGTCCCGTTCTTCGGCCGCGCCGGCGGACGCCAGGCAGCCGCCGAGCCCCACCGCGGCGAGCAGGACGGCCGGCAGCAGCAGCTCCCCGCGCTCGAGGGCGAAGAGGACGGCCCCGGCCACCAGGGCCGCCGGGGCGAGCCACCGCCACGCCCCCTGGCGCGGTGACGCCAGCGCGGCGAGCAGGAATCCGCCGACCGCCACGGCGATCGGGGCGGGGCCGAGGAGCGGCACGGTGGCGACCCCCACCTCGTCGCCGGGATGCGACCGCAGCAGCCCGAACTGGTACGTCGTCGCCGTCCGGGCGACCGCCGGGGAGAGCGCCACCATGCCGGCGAGCAGCAGCGCCGGGCCGGCCAGCAGCCAGCTCCGTACGCCGCCCGGGCCGGCCGGCGGCGCGGGCCGCGCCTGCCCCGCCAGGAAGAGTCCGCCGACCAGGCCGGCGGCGAGCCACGACTGCCAGCTCCCGAGGAAGCCCAGGCGGTACGTGTCCAGCGCGGTGTGCAGGATCGCCCCGAGGGCCAGCCCGAGCGCCAGGCCGGGCACCGGCCGGTCGGTGGCGGCGGCGACACCGGCGAGCCAGACCAGCCCGGCGAGCAGCCCGGCCGCGGCGAGCCAGAGCTGGAGCCGCCCGCCCGGTTGGCCGGTGACGGCGAGCCGGGCGGCGACCAGCAGGACGGCGGCGACGAGCGTGACCGGGCGGGCGCCGACCCTGCGGACCAGCGCGGGCGCGGCCAGGGCGAGCACGAACCAGCCGAGCGCGAACGCCCCCAGCAGCTCGGCCGGGGTCGACGCGGCCTGCCCGAAGATGGTGATGACCGCCGGCAGGAAGACACGCAGCACGTCGACCAGCAGCACGACGCCCAGGGCGAGGGTGAGGGTGGTGCGGTGGCGCACGGGGCTGCCTTTCGCCGACCGGAAGGGGTGCGGCGATTCTGCGTGCGGCGCACCGCCTTGGTCAACGCCCCGTCGACAGGAGCGTGGACGCGGCGAGGGCGCCCACCGTGCCGGTGGACGCCCTCGTACCGCTGGACATCAGCGCTTGGCCGCGGCCTTCTTCGCCGGGGCCTTCTTCGCCGGGGCCTTCTTGGCCGCCGTCGTCTTCTTGGCTGCGGTCGTCTTCTTGGCTGCGGTCGTCTTCTTCGCCGCGGTCGTCTTCGCCGCGGTCGTCTTCGCCGCGGCGGTCTTCTTCGCCGGGGCGGCCTTGGCGGTCGTGGTCTTCTTCGCCGCGGTCGTCTTGGCCGCCTTCGCCGCCGGGGCCTTCTTGGCCGCGGTCGTCTTCTTCGCCGCGGTGGTCTTCGCCGCGGTGGTCTTCTTCGCCGCGGCCGTGGTGGCCTTGGCGCCGGTCGCCTTGGCACCCGTCGCCTTGGCGCCAGTGGTCTTGGCGGCGGCCGTGGTGGTCTTCTTCGCCGCCGCCGTGGCCTTCGGCACCTTGCCGCTGGCCACCATCTCCTTGAACCCGGCGCCCGGGCGGAAGGTCGGGACGGATGTCTTCTTGACCTTCACCGCCTCGCCGGTCCGCGGGTTGCGCGCTGTTCGGGCGCCCCGGACGCGCTTTTCGAACGCTCCGAATCCGGTGATCGCCACCTTCTCGCCCTTGGTGACCGCCGCCTGGACCTCAGCGAGGACCGCGTCTAGCGCGGCCGTCGCCGTCTTCCGGTCCCCCAGGCGAACGGCGAGCGCCTCGATGAGCTCGGCCTTGTTCACGACTTCCTCCCGATTGTGCAACTGACTCGACGCGAGCCATTCTGCGCGCACGGTATGCCCTGTGCTGCCGGGACACAAACATTCGGTGGAAAAAAGCCCTTGTGTCGTAACGGATTCGCCCCCACCGGTCAGACCGGCGGGGGCGGAAACCGCTGCGGGATCGGGCGTACGGCTATGCGACCGAGGGCAGGAACGGCGGCCGGGTGGCCTCGAAGGCACTGATCTCGGCCTCGTGCCGGAGGGTGAGTCCAATGTCGTCCAAGCCCTCCAGCAGCCGCCAGCGGCTGAAGTCGTCGAGCGGGAACGACCAGGTGGCCTCGCCGACCCGGACCTGCCGGGCGGTCAGGTCGACGGTGACCGGGGTGGTCGGGTCGGCCTCGACGAGATCCCAGATCTCCTCGACCGCTTTCAATTCCAACTCGACCGGGAGCAACCCCTCCTTGAGCGCGTTGCCCCGGAAGATGTCGCCGAAGCGGGGGGAGATCACGGCACGGAAGCCCCAGTCGCGCAGCGCCCAGACCGCGTGCTCCCGGGAGGAGCCGGTGCCGAACTCCGGACCGGTCACGAGAATCGACGAACCGGAATACGCCGCATCGTTGAGCACGAATTCGGGGTCCTCGCGCCAGGCGCTGAACAAGCCGTCCGCGAAACCGGTCCGGGTCACCCGCTTGAGGTACACGGCGGGGATGATCTGGTCGGTGTCCACGTTGGAACGGCGCAGCGGCACGGCCGTGCCGGTGTGGGTGGTGAACCTTTCCATCTGCGGTGTGCCCTTCTACAGGTCGGCGGGAGCGGCCAGCCGGCCCGCCACGGCGGTGGCGGCGGCGACCGGCGGGGAGACCAGGTGGGTGCGTCCGCCCCGGCCCTGGCGGCCCTCGAAGTTGCGGTTGGAGGTGGACGCGGAGCGCTGGCCCGGGGAGAGCGTGTCCGGGTTCATGCCCAGGCACATCGAGCAGCCGGCGAAGCGCCACTCGGCCCCGGCGTCCGTGAAGACCTTGTCCAGCCCCTCCGCCTCGGCCGCCTCGCGGACGGCGGCGGAGCCGGGCACGACGAGCATCCGCACCCCGTCGGCGACCCGGTGCCCGCGCAGCACGTCGGCGGCGGCCCGGAGGTCCTCCAGCCGGCCGTTGGTGCAGGAGCCGACGAAGACCACGTCGACCGCGAGGTCGCGCAGCGGGGTGCCGGGGCGCAGGTCCATGTACTCCAGGGCGCGGCGCGCGGCGGTCCGCTCGGCGTCGGTGACGAACTCCTCCGGGTCCGGCACCGCCGCGCCCAGCGGCGCGCCCTGACCCGGGTTGGTGCCCCAGGTGACGAACGGGGTGACCGCGCCGGCGTCGAGGGTCACCTCGGCGTCGAAGGTCGCGCCCTCGTCGGTGGGCAGGCTCCGCCAGTAGGCGACCGCCGCGTCCCAGTCGGCGCCCTGCGGGGCGTTCGGCCGCCCCTTCAGGTACGCGAACGTGGTCTCGTCGGGCGCGATCATGCCGGCCTTGGCGCCCCACTCGATCGACATGTTGGCGATCGTCATCCGCCCCTCCATGGACAGCGACCGGATCGCCTCGCCGCGGTACTCGACGATGTGGCCGCGACCGCCGCCGGTGCCGACCTGGGCGATCAGCGCGAGCACCAGGTCCTTGGCGGTGACCCCGGGGGCGAGCTGCCCCGTGACGTTCACCGCCATGGTCTTCGGCCGGCTCTGCGGCAGCGTCTGGGTGGCCAGCACGTGCTCGACCTCGCTCGTGCCGATGCCGAACGCGAGCGCCCCGAACGCGCCGTGGGTGGCGGTGTGCGAATCGCCACACACGATGGTCATGCCGGGCTGGGTGACGCCGAGCTGCGGGCCGATGACGTGCACGATGCCCTGGTTGGCGTCGCCCAGCGGGTGTAGCCGCACGCCGAACTCGGCGCAGTTGCGGCGCAGCGTCTCGATCTGCGTACGCGAGGTGGGGTCGGCGATGGTGAGCAGGTCGCCACGCCGTTCCCGGAACGACGGGTCGGCGTACCCGGTCGGGGTGTTGTGGTCCTCTGTCGCGAGCGTGAGGTCGGTGCGGCGCACCCGGCGGCCGGCGAGGCGCAGCCCGTCGAAGGCCTGCGGGCTGGTCACCTCGTGCAGCAGGTGCAGGTCGATGAAGAGCAGGTCGGGCTCGCCCTCGGCGGACCGTACGACGTGCGCGTCCCAGACCTTCTCGGCCAGGGTCCTCGGCTCGGTAGTAGTGACTCCCACCATCTGGACATCCTAAATTCTGGGAGGTAAATTTCGGCTTGTGGGACACAGTATGAGCGGTGTCGGCGTTCTCGACAAGGCGGTGGTCATTCTGGCCGCCTGCGTCGACGGCGCCAGCCTGGCCGAACTCGTTGAACGCACCAAGCTGCCCCGGGCGACCGCGCACCGGCTGGCGCAGGCGCTGGAGATCCACCGGATGCTCGTCCGGGACACCCAGGGCCGCTGGCGCCCCGGCCCGCGCCTGGGTGAGCTCGCCAACGCCGCGCCGGACGTGCTCCTGACGGCGGCGGAGCCGCTGCTGGCCGCCCTGCGCGACGCCACCGGCGAGAGCGCGCAGCTCTACCTGCGCCGCGCCGACGAGCGGATCTGCGTGGCCGCCGCCGAGCGGGCCAGCGGCCTGCGGGACACCGTGCCGGTCGGCTCGGTGCTGCCGATGACGGCCGGCTCGGCGGCCCAGATCCTGCTCGCGTGGGAGCCGCCGGAGGCGGTGATGCCGCTGCTGCCCCGGTCGAAGTTCACCGGCCGCACCCTCGCCGAGGTACGCCGCCGTGGCTGGGCGCAGAGCGTCGCCGAGCGGGAGGCCGGTGTGGCGAGCATCTCAGCGCCGATCCGCGACCGCACCGGTCGGGTCATCGCCGCGATCAGCGTCTCCGGCCCGATCGAGCGCCTCGGCCGCCGCCCCGGCGAACGCCACGCCATGGCCGTCGTCCGGGCCGGTCAACGCCTCTCCGGCCTCTGACCCACCCCGCCGGCGGCCTTCCGGGGCCGGATCCGGAAGGCGGGCGGGCCGCCGGGAGCCGGGCGGTGCCGAGAGCTTGAGCGGGCCGCCAGGGGCCGGGGCCGGGAGCCGGGAGCCGGGAGCCGGGAGCGGGAGGCCGGGGCGGGAGGCCGGGGCCGGGAGCCGGACCGGCTGGGGGCCTGGAACAGCGAAATGGTCCGCCTCGCCGGAGCGAGGCGGACCATTCGTGTTGTAGCCCCGACCGGATTCGAACCGGCGCTACCGCCTTGAGAGGGCGGCGTCCTGGGCCGCTAGACGACGGGGCCAAGACTTTCCCTGCTTCCACCGCCTCCGCGAGCGGTGCCGCTGTAGTCTAGCGGCGTCCCCTGAGGGAGCCGGCACCGGGTCGGGCGGGCGCGCGGGCCTCCGTGACGCCAGGCGCCGGCACGGGATCGTCGCAGGGAACCGGCACCCGCGACCGCCGCAGGGAGCCGGCACCACAGGAGGCCGGGCGGGTGGCACCGGACCGGGCTGGGAATGCGAAACGGCCCGCCTCACCAGAGCGAGACGGGCCGATCATGCTGTAGCCCCGACCGGATTCGAACCGGCGCTACCGCCTTGAGAGGGCGGCGTCCTGGGCCGCTAGACGACGGGGCCAGAACTTCCTTGCCACACCGCTCTCCCGAGCGGCGCTGTTGGACTCTATCAGAGAGAACCTCCGACCCCCTGACGGGAACCGGAGCTGCTCTCCACCGAGATCCAGCGCCCGAGGCTCTCTCGAACCTCGGCTGCGCTGGGGTACCAGGACTCGAACCTAGACTAACTGAACCAGAATCAGTCGGGCTGCCAATTACCCCATACCCCATTGGCCCCTTGCGGCGCCGGGAACAAACTTTACCCTCCCGGTGCCGACAGGCCAAATCGAGCCCCCGGAACCGCCTCTGAGCTGCGAAAACCGGGCCTCGACCCGGATCAGGCGACGGGCACCACCGGATTGGTCAGCTCCCCGATCCCCTCGATCCGCACGGTGACCGTATCCCCGTCCGTGAGCGGGCTAACCCCCGCCGGCGTGCCCGTGAGCACCACGTCGCCGGGGAGCAGCGTCATCACGTGCGAGACGTACGACACCAGGGCCGGCACGTCGAAGACCATGTCCCGCGTACGGCCGAGCTGGCGGACCTCCATCTCCTCGGGATTGCGACCCACCTCACACCGGACCTCCAGGTCCCGCACGTCGAGCCCGGTCGTGATCCACGGCCCGATCGGGCAGAACGAGTCGAAGCCCTTGGCGCGGGTCCACTGGCCGTCGGAGCGCTGGAGATCCCGGGCCGTGACGTCGTTGGCGCAGGTGTAGCCGAAGATGGCCCGCTCCGCGGCGGCCCGGTCGGCGCGCCGGGCGCCCGGCGCGCCGATCACCACCGCCAACTCCGCCTCGTGCTCGACCTGCTTGGAGAAGATCGGCAGCCGGATCGCGTCGCGGGGCCCGATCACCGACGTGGACGGCTTGAGGAACAGCAGCGGCTCCTTCGGCACCTCGGTGCCGTGTTCGGCGGCGTGCTCGGCGTAGTTGCGCCCGACGCAGACGACCTTGCTGGGCAGGATCGGCGAGAGCAGCCGGACGTCGGAGAGCGCCCAGCGGGCGCCGGAGAACTGGATCTGGCCGAACGGGTGGCCCTCGATCTCGGCGACGGTCAGGCCCTGCGGGCCCGCCTCCGGCTCGCCCTCGACGACCCCGAACGACATTCCCTTGGCATGAGCAAAACGAGCGATACGCACCAGGCCAATCTAGTCCCGGACGACTCGCACCCCGGCCCAGGCCACGCCCCGTCCAGGCGGATCCCGGCCGGCGGACGGCAGCGCGGCGTCGCCCCGCCCGGCCCGCGGCACCGTAGGCGCGCCGTCCGGCAGTCGCACCCTGGCACCGACCCGGCCCGCGCAACCCCGGGCGCGCCGCCCGGCCGCGCACCCTACGCCACGTCCCGCGTCCCGGGGCGGACTTCGCGACTTCGTACCCGCCCGGCGTCGCCCCGCCCCTAGCGTCGGCTCCGGAGGTTCGTTCGTATGCCTGCATCGACACGACACCACAGGGCCCTCGCAGTGTTCGTCCACTGCCTCGGCATCCTCGCCGCCGTGCCGGCACTGCCCACGGCGGCACCACCCGCGGCGGCCGCGCAGCCACCACCGGCGGCGGCCGCGCCGACCCCGGCGCCGGCGATGCCGTCGGTGCCACCGGCGGTGCCCACCCCGACCCGGGCCGCCCCGCCGCTGCCGAAGCCGCCGGTCACGGTGGCGGTGGCGCCGGAGAGCACGCCGGCGCCGCGCTACCGGATCCAGGTCCGCAACGCCGGCAACACGCCGCTGGACACCACCGTGCGCCAGGAGCTGCCGCCCGGCGCCTCGGCGACCGCCATCACCACCGGCGGCCGGGCCACCCGCACCGCCGGCCAGTCGGCCACCGCGGTGACCTGGCAGCTCAAGCTGCCGGCCCGGAGCACCACCACCCTGGGCACGACGCTGACCACCGCCGCCCCGGACCGGCCGCTGACCGCGCCGGCCTGCGCCTTCGCCCGCGACGGCAGCCGGCCGTACGACTGCGCGACGGCGACCTGGAACGCGGCCGCGCCGGCGGCGGCGAAGGAGACCCGGGAGACGCCGGTGTGGCGTCGGACGCCCGTGCTGCTGGCCGGGCTGGCCACGGTGGCGGTGCTCGCGCTCGGCGGGATCTGGACGTGGCGGCGGCGCCGCCGGCCCGTCGCCGCGGCCCTCTCGGCCGGCGGGCGGGGGACCGTCTACCCGCGGCCCGCCACGCCCCGGCCGGCGCAGACCCGCCGCACGCCGTCCGGCTGGCTGATCGTGCCGGTGGCCGCCGCGGTGCTGGCCGGCACGGTGGGCACCGCCGCCTGGACGGCCACCCGGGAGGTCGCGGCCATCGACACCGACAGCCAGCCGACCAGCGGCGCGTGGATCGGCCGGGGCACCAACGGCGCGATCGGCGAGCCGCTGCGCGAGTCGGCGTTCGAGTTCACCGTCTTCCGGGTCGCGTGCGAGCCGGGCCGCGGCGCGCGGCAGTGCCAGGCCACGGTCGGGGTGCGCAACCTCACCCCGGAGAAGCAGAGCTGGCACGGCCGCCTGCAACGGGCGTACCTGCCGGACGGCAACTTCGTCAGCACCGACGAGCAGGCCACCCGGGCCGCCAACCAGGGCCGGGACGTCTTCGCCCAGCCGCTGGCGGGCGGCAGCCGGACGGTGCTGCCGCTGGTCTTCACGGTCGACGGGCAGGCGCCGCCGCAGCAGTTGGAGCTGCGCAGCGGGGTGTTCTCCGCCGGGGTCCGGGTGGACGTGCCCTGACCGGCGGCGGGGCGGCGGTCGTACCCTTGGCTCCGTGACCGCCGCCCTCGCCCCGACCGCCGTGCTCGACGCGGCGCGCTGGCGGGCCCGGCGCCGGGCGCACGAGGAGCGGGTCGACGCCTGGCTCGCCCCGCATCTGGCACGCCGCCGCCGGGGCGGGAAGCACCCGGTGGAGGACTTCCTCTTCACCTACTACTCGCACCGCCCGGCCCAGCTGCGCCGGTGGCACCCGGGGGCCGGAGTGGCGCTGCGCGACGCGGACCCGGCCGAGTTCGGCCGGGACTACCGCGCCACCGCCGCCGGGGTCACCCTCGACACCGAGGGGGTACGCGCGCGGCGCGCCGAGTCGGTCGAGTGGATCCGGGCGCTGCTGGTGGCGACCGCCGGCCGGCCGGCGCACCTCGGCTGTTTCGGGATGCACGAGTGGGCCATGGTCTACCGGCAGACCCAGGCGGAGGTACGCCACAACGCCTGGCCGCTGCGGCTGAGTCCGGAGCGGACCGCAGCCGTGGTGGAGGAGCGCGGGGTGCGGTGCAGCCACTTCGACGCGTACCGGTTCTTCACCGCGCCGGCCCGGCCGTTGAACCTGCTCACCCCGACGCGGGAGACGCAGCACGCCCACGAGCAGCCGGGCTGCCTGCACGCCAACATGGACCTCTACAAGTGGGCGTACAAGCTGTCGCCACTCGTGCCCGCCGAACTCGTCGCGGACTGCTTCGAGCTGGCCAGGGAAATCCGCACCCTGGACATGCGCGCCTCCCCGTACGACCTGTCCGACCTGGGCTACCCGCCGGTGCGGGTGGAGACCCCGGAAGGGCGGGCCGAGTACGCCGCCGCGCAGCGGGGGTTCGCCGACCGGGCCGCCGTGCTGCGAGCCCGACTGCTCGACGCCCTGCCGGCGTAGATCCGCCGGTCGACGCCCTGCCGGCGTAGATCCTCCGGTAGCGGCCCGCCGGCCCGTCGGCCGCCCCTGCCCGTCGGCCGCCGCGGTCGCCCGTCAGTCGCCGTCGACGCGGCGGTCGCGCTTGCGCTGCGACTGGCGCTTCTTCTCGGCCAGCCGGCGCTCCTTGGCGCCGCGCGAGGGCCGGGTCGGCCGCCGGGGCGGGGGTGGCGGGGCCGCCGCCTCGCGCAGCAGCGCGGCCAGCCGTTCCCGGGCCGCCTCCCGGTTGGCCAACTGCGCCCGGTGTTCACTCGCGGTGACCGTCAGCACGCCGTCGACGAGCCGCCCGGCGAGCCGGTCCAGCGCCCGCGCCCGCAGCGGTTCGGGCACCCCGGGCGAGGCGCCCAGGTCGTAGCTCAGCTCGACCCGGGAGTCGGTGGTGTTGACGCCCTGGCCGCCGGGGCCGGACGAGCGGGAGAAGCGTTCCCGCAGCTCAGCGGCGGGGACGACCCACCGGTCGGTCACCCGCAGTCCGTCGTCCACACCCCGAGGCTAACGCCCCGGCCGGATGCTCGGGGTGGCGGACGGGCTCGGGGTCGGGCCGGGTGGCGCGGGCTCGGCGTCGGAGTCGACGGCGGCGTACGCGACCGCCCCGACGAGCAGCAGGGCGATCACCCCGATCTTCGTGGTGACCACCTTGATCAGCAGCCACGCGGTGCGCCGGGCACCGGGCACGGTCTTCTTGACGGTCTGGTAGTCGGCCCACCCGCGTCGCGCCCGGGCGTACGCCGACCCGACACCGGTTCCGATGATCAGGCCCACCAGCAGGAGGGCCACGATGACAGGACGCTCCACCCACGCCAGTATCCACACTCAGCGTAATATTTCCATTGTCCGATCATTCCGCGCCGGGTATCCGACAGTTCTCACGTTCCCACGCGGTCTCGGCGGGCATGAGGGCAGCTCAGCCGCCCTTTCCGATGATCGTGTCGGCGGTCTTCTGCACCTGTTCGATGGGGATGGCGAAGCCGATCCCGATGGAGCCGTTGCCGTCGATGGTGGCGATCGCGGTGTTCACCCCCACCACCTCGCCGCGCGCGTTGACCAGCGGGCCGCCCGAGTTGCCCGGGTTGATGGAGGCGTCGGTCTGCACCGCGGTGTGCCGGTTGTCGCCGAGGCGCACCTCCCGGTCCAGGGCGCTCACGATGCCGGCGGTGACGGTGCCGGCGAGGCCCAGCGGCGAGCCGACCGCCAGCACCGGCTCGCCGACCCGGGTCGACCCCGGCTTGGCCAGCGGCAGCGCCGCCAGGCCGGCCGACGGGGGCACCCGAAGCACCGCCAGGTCGCTGCGCGGCTCCCGGCCGACCACCTCGGCGGCGAACCGCCGCCCGTCCGGCAGCTCCACCGTCACCGAGCCGCCACCCCCCTTCGCCAGGATGTGGTCGTTGGTGATGATGTGCTGCTGGTCGTCGACGGCGAAGCCGGAGCCGGTCGCCGAGGCCCCGGCGCCGCCCCCCACGAGCACCGAGACGACCCCCGGCACGGTCTTCTCGGCCGCGGTCACCAGCTCCGCCGGGACCGGGGCCGCCGAGGCCGCCGCCGGGCCGGGCGCGCCGTCCCGGCTGGCCACCACGCCGCCGGCGACCGCGCCGGAGGCGGTGGACAGGGCCACCACCGCCAGCGCGGCCAGCAGCCGCCCGTGCCGGCGCCACCCGGCCGGGCGACGGTCCGACCCGGGCCCGTCCCACCGGGACCGCCCGTCCGGGTCCAGCTCCGGCGAGATGAACCAGGGGCCGCGCGGCTCGCCCAACCCGGTCTGCACTGCCATGCGTACGCTCCTCACGTGTTCTTCTCGGCGGTGGCCGTACGGGTCAGGGCAGCCGGGAGAACCAGCGCATCGAGCCGGCCGCGGCGCCCATCGCGAACACCAGTCCCAGGCCGATGAAGCGGGCCGAGACGTCCTGCCGTTCGGTGCGGTAGCCCACCGAGGTGCCGATGTCGTCGTAGACGGCGCGCAGTTCGTCGCTGGTGTGGGCCTCGTGGAACCCGCCCCCGGTCTCCTCGGCGACCGCGCGCAGGGTCTGCCCGTCCACCGGCACCTGGATCGGCCGGCCGCCCCGGTCCACGGTGCCGCCGGGGGTGCCGAACGAGATGGTGTGCACCGGCACCTTCATGGTCACCGCGTCGGCCGCCGCCTCCATCGGGTCCATGCCGGAGGTGTTCGCGCCGTCGGAGAGCAGGATGATCCGGGCCGGCGGCGGGTCCTTGGCCGCCTGGCTGTCGAAGCCCTTCACCGCGCCGAGCGAGGTGCTGATGGCCTCGCCGATGGCCGTGCCCTGCACCCCGGTGGCCCCCTCGACCAGCCGCTCGACCCCCTCGTGCAGCGCCTCCCGGTCGGTGCTCGGCGGCACCAGCACCGCCGCGCTGCCCGCGAAGGCGACCAACCCGACGTTGAACTCGTCGGGCAGGCTGTCGACGAAGCGCCGGGCGGACTCCTTGGCGGCGCTGAGCCGGTCGGGTTCCACGTCGCCGGCGAGCATCGAGGTCGAGACGTCCACGGCCACCATCACCGTCGCCCGCTCGCGGGGGACCCGCACCTCCGCCGTCGGCCGGGCGAAGCCGACCACCAGCAGCGCCAGCATGGCGAGGAAGAGCCCGGCCGGCAGGTGCCGCCGCCAGGTCGGCCGCTGCGGCGCGACCCGGTCGAGCAGCCGCAGGTTGGTGAAGCGGACGGCGTACCGGCTGCGCCGGCGCTGCGCCAGCAGGTAGCCGACGGCCAGGGCGAGCACCCCGAGCAGCAGCCAGAGCCGGACGGGCGACTGCCAGATCACGCCGCACCTCCCCGGGCCGCGCCGGCCGGGGCCGCCGCGAGCCGCCGCTGGGCGTGCACGTGGCGCACGATGTCCGCGCTCCAGTCGCGGTCGGTGCGCAGCGGCAGGTGGGTCGCCCCGCTGCGGCGCAGCGCCTGGCCCACCTGGTCGCGCTGGGCGGTGGCGGCGACCGCGTACCGCTCGCGCAGGCGGGGGTCGCCGGTCCACACCTCCCGCGTCCGGCCGGTCTCCGGGTCGACCAGGGTGATCAGGCCGACGTCCGGCAGTTCCAGTTCGCGCGGGTCGGTGACCTGCACGGCGAGCACCTGGTGCCGCACGGCGAGCCGGCGCAGGGGCGCCTCCCAGGCCGGCGCGTGCCAGGGGTCGTCGGGCAGGCCGTCGAGGAAGTCCGAGACCACCACCACGAGGCCGCGCCGCAGCGCCACCCGGTGCAGGGCGGCCAGCCCGTCGGCCAGGTCGGGGCCGCCGGGCGGCGGGCGGCGCTCGTCGTACGCGCTGGCGCGCGGCGCGGTCAGCAGGGCCCGGAGCAGCCCGAGCAGGTGGGTACGCCCGCTGCGGGGCGGAAAGCGACGCAGCCCGGCCGGGCCGAGCACCTGCGCGCCGAGCCGGTTGCCGACCCCGGCGGTGAGGAAGCCGACCGCCGCCACGGCCGCCACGGCCAGTTCGCGTTTGTCCAGCTCGGCGGTGCCGTACTCCATGCTGGGGCTCGCGTCCACCAGCAGCCAGGTGGTCAGCTCCCGGTCGGCGTCGACCTCGCGGACGTGCGGGACTGTGGTCCGGGCGGTCACCGCCCAGTCCATCCGGCGCACCTCGTCCTCACCGGGGCGGTACTCCCGGCTGCCTGCCGGCTCGCTGCCCGGCCCGGGGAGCAGGCCGCGGTACCGGCCGTGCAGCAGGCCGTCGAGCCGCCGGGTGACGGTCAGTTCCAGCCGGCGCAGCCGCCGGTCCGGGGCGAGGTCGGCCAGCCCCGGGTCGGCCGGCACGGGCGCCGGCGAGGTGGCCCCGCGCCACCTCATGCCGCCGCCAGGTCGGTCGCGAACTCGGGGTGGCCGGTGGCGACGCGGGGCGGCGGCACCGCCTCGACCAGCCGGCGCACCAGCGACTCGGCGGACACCCCGTCGGCGACCGCGTCGAAGGAGAGCACCAGCCGGTGGGCCAGCACGTCGACGGCCAGCTCGCGGATGTCCTCGGGCAGCACGTACTCCCGGCCGCGCAGCAGCGCCTGGGCCCGGGCGGCGGCGACCAGCCCGAGCGTGGCCCGCGGGCTCGCCCCGTACGCGAGGAGCGGGGCGATCTCCGGCAGGCCGAACCGGCCGGGGTCGCGGGTGGCGAGGATGAGCCGGACGACGTACTCGGCGAGGGCGTGGTGCACGAAGACGTGGGTGGCGCGGGCCTGGAGGTCGCGCAGCCGCTGCGGGTCGAGCACCCGCCGGGCGGTGGGCCGGTCGGCGCTCATCCGGTAGAGGATGGCCAGCTCGTCGGCGTCGCTCGGGTAGTCGACCACGATCTTCATCAGGAACCGGTCGCGCTGCGCCTCCGGCAGTTGGTAGACCCCCTCGGACTCGATCGGGTTCTGGGTGGCCAGCACCAGGAACGGGTCGGGCACGGGGTAGCTGCGCCCGCCGATGGAGACCTGGCGCTCCGCCATCGCCTCCAGCAACGCGGACTGCACCTTGGCGGGGGCACGGTTGATCTCGTCGGCGAGCACCAGGTTGGCCATGACGGGGCCCAGCTCGATGTCGAAGGTCTCCTTCGACGCCCGGTAGATCCGGGTGCCGACGATGTCCGACGGGACGAGGTCGGGGGTGAACTGGATCCGGGAGAAGGTGCCGCCGACCACGGTGGCGAGGGTCTGCGCGGCGAGGGTCTTGGCCACCCCGGGCACGCCCTCCAGGAGGCAGTGCCCGTCGGCGACGAGGGCGGTGAGCAGGCGCTCGACGAGCCGATCCTGCCCGACGATCACGCGTTTGACCTCGAAGAGGGTCTGTTCCAGCTCGGCCGAACTCGCGTCGGGATCGGCCGGGCTGGGCACGCTGGCCAGGGTGTCCGAGATGTCCGTCACGGTGCTTGCTTCCCGTGGCGGCCCTCGGACAAACGTCGGATTATCAGCGCCGGGGCGGTCCTTACCGGCCCGAACCGGGACGAGCCTCCCGGGCCGGCAGCGACGACGCGGCCGGCCACACACCGGCGGGGGGCGCCCGCGTGCCCGACTCGCCCGCCGGTGGCCCACCGCGTGGCGCCGGCCCCCACGGGCGGTGGGGGCCGGCGGGTCAGCGGGTGCGTCAGTTGGTGATGGTCAGGTGGAAGGGCCGGTCGGACGGGCTGCCGGACGAGTTGCGGGTCTGGACGAAGACCGCGTTCGGCGTCTGGAGCCGCGGCGCCACCGAGATCTCCCCGCCCGGCGGCACGTTGTACGGGTCGGTGGTGCCGATGGTGGCGTGGAAGCCCTTCAGGGTGACGTTGTAGTTGAACAGGACCTGGTACTGCCCGGGGCCGTACCTGGTGGCGGAGACCGCCTCGGGCGAGCCGCGGAGCAGCGTGCCACCGCTGCTGACGACGGCGAAGGAGATGGTGCCCGGCGCGGTCGCCTGCGTGGACGGCCCCTGCGCCAGCGCGGCCTTGGCCTTGCGGGCCTCGGCGGGGGTGACCGCCGGCTGGCTGCCGTCGCCCGGCTGACGGAGGGACGGCTGGGCGACCTCGGCGCGCGCCTTCGCCGCCGGCTGGGCGACGGCGATGCCGCCCCCGGCCAGGGTGAGCGCCAGGGCGGCGAAGGCCACCGCCACCGCCTTGCGTCGGAAGAGTGTGGTCATGACAGGGTCTCCCTTTTGTTGACCGTGCGAATTCGACCGTTCCCGCGCTGTCACGGGACGGCAGATTTCCATTCTTGGGCCGGGAAAATGAGCGACAACCGCCGGAAGCCCGCACTTCAGGCCGCACCCTAGATGTTGTCGCCTCAACGATTTTCACCGGCCCTGAGCAGGCATTACTACTCAGAGTTTCGACGTCTCAACCCACTGGAACGTAGCACCACAAAAAGCCGGACGTCAATAGTTGATCACGCTTCATCAAAACGGTCGACAGTCGCCGACAATTTGTGAAAAGCGAATGCCACGGCATTCACGAATGCGCGCGGCGGAGGCGACGGGGCCGCGGCGCGCGGGGGGCCGGGCTACTCTCCAGCCATGATCACGCCAGGCGCGCCCATGATCGCCAAGGCCCGGCCATGACCACCGGGGCGGCGGAACGGACGACGGGCAGCCGGGCGGGACGATCGGGCACCGCGCTCTGCTGGGCGGCCGTCGCGCCCGGGGTCGCCTGGGCAGCCCTGCGGCTGGCCGGCCTCGACCACGGGCCGCTGGTCCAACTGCTGGCCTTCACCCCGTACGTGGCCGCCGGGAGCCTGCTGCCGCTGGTGCTCGCGCTCGCCCTGCGGTGCCGGTGGCCCGCGGTGGTCGCGGCGGTGGTCACGACGGCGCTGGTGGCCGTGGTCGCGCCCCGGGCCCTGCCCGCCGGGCAGCCCTCGGCCGCGGGGCCGACGGTGCGGGTGCTGACCGCCAACCTGCTCGCCGGGGCCGCCGACGCGCGGGCGCTGGTCGACCTGGTCGAGCGGCACCGCGTCGACGTGCTCACCGTGCAGGAGTTCACCCCCGGGGCCGGAGCGGAGCTGGACCGACTCGGCCTGGACCGGCTGCTCCCCCACCGGCACCTCGACCCGCAGCCGGGCACGGTCGGCTCCGGGCTCTACGCCCGGTTCCCGGTCGACGAGGGCGGCGTCCGACGCAATCGCGGCGGTTGGGGCTTCGACCAGGCGTACGGCACGGTGACGGTGCCCGGGGCGCCGCCGGTGCGGGTCGAGTCGGCGCACCCGGCGGCGCCGTACGCGGTGGACCAGGTCGGCCACTGGCGCACCGACCTGGCCGCGCAGCCGCCCGCGACGCCGGACGGGCCGCTGCGGATCCTGGCCGGCGACTTCAACGCCACCCTCGACCACGCCCCGCTGCGCGCCCTGCTGGCCACCGGCTACGTCGACGCCGCCGACGAGGTCGGCGCCGGTCTCACCGGCACCTGGGGCCCCTACGACGGCGACCCGATCCCACCGGTGACCATCGACCACGTGCTGGTCGACCGCCGGATAGCCGTACGGGCGGTGGCCGTGCACCGGGTGCCGGGCAGCGACCACCGCGCCGTCCTGGCCGAGTTGCGCCTGCCGGCCGGCTGACCCGCCGGGCCGGCTGCGGTGGCCGGCGCCCACGCGGTGGCTGGGCCGCCTCAGACCCGGGCGCGGTCGAGGCCGTAGGTGAGGGCGTCGACGAGGGCGTGCCAGCTCGCCTCGACGACGTTGGGGTGCACGCCGACCGTGGTCCAGTCGCGGCCGTTGCGGTCGGCGGTCTCCAGCAGCACCCGCGTCACCGCTCCGGTGCCGCTGCTGCCCTCCAGGATCCGCACCTTGAAGTCGGCCAGCTCGAAGTCGCGCAGCTGCGGGTAGTGCCGGGCCAACCCGGCCCGCAGCGCCTCGTCCAGGGCGTTGACCGGGCCGTTCCCCTCCGCGGTGGCGATCACCCGCTCCCCGCGTACGCGGATCTTGACGGTCGCCTCGGAGACCACCGCGCCGTCCTCCCGGTGCTCGACCAGCACCCGGTACGACTCCAGCGTGAACGGCCTCGGCGGCGCGGTGTCCAGCTCGGCGCGGACCAGCAGCTCGAACGAGGCGTCGGCGGCCTCGAACGACCAGCCGTCGGCCTCCAGCTCCTTGACCCGCCCGGTCACCCGGGACAGCGCCTCCGGATGGCCGGCCAGGTCCAGGCCCAGCTCGCGGCTCTTGAGCTCGACGCTGGCCCGGCCGGCCATCTCGGTGACGAGGATCCGCATGTCGTTGCCCACCACCTGTGGGTCCACGTGGTTGTAGAGCAGCGGATCCACCTTGATCGCGCTCGCGTGCAGCCCCGCCTTGTGGGCGAAGGCCGCGGCCCCGACGTATGCCTGGTGGGTGTCGGGGGCGATGTTGGCGATCTCGGCGATGGCGTGGGAGACCCGCACCATCTGCCCCAGGCAGCCGTCCGGTAGGACGGGCAGCCCGAGCTTGAGCTGGAGGTTGGCGACCACGGCGAAGATGTCGGCGTTGCCGGGGCGTTCGCCGTAGCCGTTCGCGGTGCCCTGGAAGTGCCGCACCCCCGCCTCGACGGCGGCGATCGTGTTCGCCACGGCGCAGGCCGTGTCGTTCTGGCAGTGGATGCCGAGCAGCTCCGGGCTCACGCCCAGCCGGGCGGTCAGGTCGGCGATGGCGGCGCTCACCTGGGAGGGCAGCATGCCGCCGTTGGTGTCGCAGAGCACGAACCGCTCGGCGCCGGCGGCGAGTGCGGTCTCCACCACGGAGGCCGTGTACGCCGGGTCGGACCGGTAGCCGTCGAAGAAGTGCTCGCCGTCGACGAAGACCCGGCGACCCTCCGCCACCAGGTGCGCCACGGTGTCGTGGACCATCGCCAGGTTCTCCCCGGCGGTGGTGCGCAGCGCCCGCTCGACGTGCCGCAGGTCGGCCTTGGCGACCAGGGCGACCGCCGGGGTCTGCGCGTCGAGCAGACCGCGCACCTGCGGGTCGTCGGCGACCTGCACCCCGGCCCGGCGGGTGGCCCCGAACGCCACCAGCAGCGCGTGTCTCAGGTCCAGCTCGCTGCGCGCCCGGCGGAAGAACTCCGTGTCCTTCGGCACCGCGCCCGGCCAGCCGCCCTCGATGAAGCCGACCCCGAACTCGTCGAGCAGCCGGGCCACCGCGAGCTTGTCGACCACCGAATAGCTGAGCCCCTCGCGCTGGGCACCGTCGCGCAGCGTCGTGTCGTACACCTGGAAGGTCATCAGGGATCCTTTCGAGAGCAACAAAAAGACCCCCCGCGGATGCGGGAGGTCTGCGCGCTCGGCGGAGGGGAGGCCGGCGCGCTAGGTGCGAATAATCAGGTAGGTGCTGGTCACGATCGCCACTCTGCCACCCGAGCAGTAGTTTTGGGAGGCACAGTCCACATGGCGGGACGGTGACGGAGGGTCGCGATACCGCAGCCGGCGCCCGCACGCCGGCGGAACCGGAAGCCGGTGATCCACTTCACAAGTGACCCGGCCGCCGCCAGGCGGAAACAGCGCTGAGGAAGTATCTGGAACCGATCCAGTTTTACCGGCCTCGTGCCACTGTCAAGGAGGACCTGTGCTCACTGTCGGTGACCGCTTCCCCGAGTACGAACTCACCGCCTGCGTGTCGCTGGACGCCGAGAAGGCGTTCGAGACGATCAACCACAAGTCCCACGAGGGCAAGTGGCGGGTCGTCTTCTTCTGGCCGAAGGACTTCACCTTCGTCTGCCCGACGGAGATCGCCGAGTTCGGGCGGCTGAACGACGAGTTCGCCGACCGGGACGCCCAGGTCCTCGGCGTGTCGGTCGACAACGAGTTCGTCCACTACGCGTGGCGCAAGGACCACCCGGACCTGCGCGAGCTGCCGTTCCCGATGCTCAGCGACATCAAGCGCGAGCTGACCGCCGCCTGCGGCGTGCTCGGCGAGGACGGCGTGGCCCAGCGGGCGACCTTCATCGTCGACCCGAACAACGAGATCCAGTTCGTCATGGTGACCGCCGGTTCGGTCGGCCGGAACGTCTCCGAGGTGCTGCGGGTGCTCGACGCCCTGCAGACCGACGAGCTCTGCCCGTGCAACTGGAACAAGGGCGGCGAGACCCTGGACGCCACCAAACTGCTCGCCGGGGCCGGGGCCTGACCGTGGGTCTGGACGCGGTCAAGGCGGCTCTGCCGGAGTACGCCAAGGACATCAAGCTCAACCTCGGCTCCACCATCGGCACCAGCACGCTGAAGCCGGAGCAGGCGTGGGGCACCGCCCTGGCCTGCGCCGTCGCCGCGCGCAACCCGGTGGTGCTGCGGGAGATCGCCGACGAGGCGGCCACCCACCTCGGGCCGGAGGCGATCGAGGCGGCCAAGGGCGCCGCCGCGATCATGGCGATGAACAACGTCTACTACCGGGCCAAGCACCTGATCGGCGACGAGCAGTACCAGTCGATTCCGGCGCGGCTGCGGATGCAGATCATCGCCAAGCCGGGCGTGGAGAAGGCCGACTTCGAGCTCTGGTGCCTGGCCGTCTCGGCCATCACCGGCTGCGGAGTGTGCCTGGAGTCGCACGAGAAGACCCTGCGCGGCGCGGGCTTCAGCCGCGAGCAGGTGCACGAGGGGCTGCGCATCGCCGCCGTCGTGCACGCCGCCGCGGTCACCCTGGACGCCCAGGCCGCGCTCGCCTGACCCGTACGCCCCGGTGGGCCGGCGCCGCACGACGGCGCCGGCCCACCGTCGTCCTCGGCACCGGCCCACCGCCGTTTCCGGCGGCGACCGCCCGGGTAGCTCCTCCCAGGACGAGGACTCGATCCGGCGAGACGACTGACGACAGTCGGGGCAGGAGTTGTCACATGGACAGGCTCGACCCGCACAGCACACACGGCAGCCCGGACCCCGTGCGCCACGGCGGCCAGGGCGAGTTCGCCGGCGGCGCGCCCGCCGGCACGTTCGACCCGTGGCGCTACCGGGACACGGCGCGGGTGGCCGACGCCGACCTGGTCGGCTACAAGGTCGAGGCCACCGACGGCGGCATCGGCAAGATCGACAATGCCAGCCACGAGGTCAACGACAGCTACCTGGTGGTGGACACCGGCCCGTGGATCTTCGGCCGGAAGGTCATGATCCCGGCCGGCACCGTCAACCACGTCGACCACGACGAGCGCAAGGTCCACGTCGACCGGAGCAAGGACCAGATCAAGGCCGCCCCGGAGTACGACGAGACCGCCGACACCGACCCCACCTACCGGGACCGGCTCGGCGGCTACTACGGCGAGACGTACTCGGCGATCCCGCCCGGCACCGCCCGCTAGCCGTAGTCACCGGCGCGCGACGGTCTCCCGCCAGCCGCGGGAGGCCGTTACCGTGTCAGCGTGGACGCCACCGAGGTCAACCGCAGGATCCCGTTCGCCACGATGTTCAACTTCCGCGACGTCGGCGGCCACTCCGGCCGTGACGGGCGCACCGTCCGCCGGGGCCGGCTCTACCGCTCCGACTCGCCGCACCGCATCGACGACGCCGACCGGGAGGCGTTCGCCGCCCTCGGTGTGCGCACGGTCATCGACCTGCGCCGCCCCTACGAGGTGGAACGCGACGGCCGGATCCCCCACTTCGACGGCCTGACCTGGCGCAACATCCACCCCGAGCACGCCGAGTGGGGCGAGCGGCCCTACCAGCCGGGCACCGACCTGGCCCGCTACCTGGCCGACCGGTACGCCGACCTCGCGGAGACCGGCACGGCCGGGCTCGCCGAGGCCGTCGGGCTGATCGCCGACAGCGCCAACGCCCCCGTGGTGGTGCACTGCGTCGCCGGCAAGGACCGCACCGGCATCGTCTGTGGGCTCACCCTCGCGGTGCTCGGCGTCGACGACGACGAGATCGCCGCCGACTACGCGCTGAGCACCGAGGCCGGCGAGCGGTACCGCGCCTGGTTCGAGGCCACCGGGCAGCAGGCGGGGCACACCCTGCCGGTGCTGACCTGCCCCGCCGAGGCCATGACGCTCTTCCTCGCCGAGCTGCGGGCGGCCCACGGCTCGGTCGAGGGCTACCTTCGCCACGCCGGCGTCACCGACGCCCAGCTCGCCGCCCTCCGCGCCCACCTCCTGACCTGACCCGCCCCCGCCCCGCTCCCGCCCCCGCTCCCGCTCCCGCTCCCGCTCCCGCTCCCGCTCCCGCTCCCGCGATCTTGCAGTTTGTGCCCCCCGAATGCGCGACCTGCCCTGATTTGTCCGGGCACAAAGTGCAAGATCGACGCGGCGGGGGCGGGGTGGCGGGGGTGGGATCGGGTGGGGTGGGGTGGGCACGGACGACGCCGCCCCCGCGCCGAGGGCGGCGCGGGGGCGGCGTCGGTCGCGCGTACGGGTCAGAGGATGCGCCGGACCCAGCCGTGCGGGTCGTCGGCCATGCCCCGCTGGAGGTCGACGAGCTGCTGGCGCAGGGTCATGGTGACCCGGCCGGGCCCGCCGTCGCCGACCAGGAACTCGCCGTCGGGGAAGCGCACCTGCCCGATCGGGGTGATCACGGCGGCGGTGCCGCAGGCGAACACCTCGCGGAGCCGGCCGCTGGCCGCGTCGGCCTGCCAGTCGGCGAAGCTCACCGGCCGCTCCTCGATCCGGTGCCCCGCGCCGGCGGCCAGCTCGAGCACCGACTCCCGGGTGATGCCGGGCAGGATCGTGCCGGTCAGCGGCGGGGTGACCACGGTGCCGTCGTCGTAGACGAAGAACACGTTCATGCCGCCCAGCTCGTCGACGTAGCGGCGCTCGACCGCGTCGAGGAAGACCACCTGGTCGCAGCCGTGCTCGATCGCCTCGGCCTGGGCCACCAGCGAGGCGGCGTAGTTGCCGCCGCACTTCGCCGCGCCGGTGCCCCCGGGGGCGGCCCGGGTGTAGTCCGGAGAGACCCAGACCGTCACCGGCTTGACCCCACCCGAGAAGTACGCGCCGACCGGCGAGGCGATCACCACGTAGAGGTATTCGTTGGCCGGGCGGACGCCGAGGAACACCTCGCTGGCGAACATGAACGGACGCAGGTAGAGGCTGCCGTCCTCGCCCTCGGGAATCCAGTCCCGGTCGATCTCGACGAGCCGGCGCAGCGAGTCGACGAACGCCTCCTCGGGCAGCGGCGGCATCGCCATCCGCCGGGCGGAGGCGGCGAACCGGGCGCCGTTGGCCTCCGGCCGGAACATGGTGACCCCGCCGTCGGGCGTCCGGTACGCCTTCAGGCCCTCGAAGATCTCCTGCGCGTAGTGCAGGACCGCGGCGGCCGGGTCCATCGGGATCGGCGCGCGCGCCTCGACCCGGGCGTCGTACCAGCCCTTGCCGTCGGCGTAGCGGATGGTGACCATGTGGTCGGTGAAGACCCGGCCGAACCCGGGGTTGGCCAGCAGGGCGGCCCGGTCGGCGACGGATACCGGCGCGGGATTCGGACGGATCTCGAAGTCGAGCTTGTCACCACCGCTCATCGCGCTGACCTCCCTGGGGACGGACGGCACACGGGTCCGCATGCCGAGAAAGATGGTGCGAGAAACTTACCCCGAACGGTCGTTCAGGGGGTAGCTACGCCCGGCGCATCGACGGCGCCGGACGGGTGACCCGCCGCGGCACCCGTGGCGTCGGAGGGACGGAGGACAGGGAAGGGGCGCCCCGGTGGGGCGGGCCCGCCGGCTTCAGGAGGCGGCGTACCCGGCCAGCCGGTCGCCGACCTCCTCGGTGCGCAGCGGTACGCCCGGGGCCCGGCCGGCCAGCTCCGTGCCGACCGCGGCGGTGACGCGGGCCGCGGCGTCGGCGTGCCCGAGCTGGTCGAGCAGCAACGCGGCCGAGAGCACGGCCGCGACCGGGTCGGCCACGCCGCGCCCGGCGATGTCCGGCGCGGAGCCGTGTACCGGCTCGAACATCGAGGGGTAGGCCCCCTCGGGGTTGATGCTGCCGCTGGCCGCCAGCCCGATCCCGCCGGTGACCGCCGCGGCGATGTCGGTGAGGATGTCGCCGAACAGGTTGTCGGTGACCACCACGTCGTAGCGCTGGGGCTGGGTGACCAGGAACATCGCGGCGGCGTCTACGTGCTGGTATTCCGTGGTCACGTCGGGGTGCTCGGCGGCGACGGCCTCGAACGCGCGCGCCCACAGCGAGCCGGCGTGGGTGAGCACGTTGGTCTTGTGCACCAGGGTGACCTTGCGCCGCTCGCGGCGCGTGGCGCGGGCGAAGGCGTCGCGGATCACCCGCTCCACCCCGTGCCGCGTGTTCAGGCTCTCCTCGGTGGCGACCTCGGCGGGGGTGCCGCGGTGCAGCGCGCCACCGGCGCCCGCGTACAGGCCCTCGGTGCCCTCGCGCACCACCACCAGGTCGACCTCGCCGGGCTTGACGCTGGCCAGCGGCCCGGCCACGCCGGGCCAGAGCCGCGCCGGACGCAGGTTGACGTACTGGTCGAAGGCGAACCGCAGCTTGAGCAGCAGGCCCCGCTCCAGCACGCCCGGCGGCACGGTGGGGTCGCCGACCGCACCGAGCAGGATGGCGTCGTGCCCGGCCAGCTCGTCCAGCACCGAGTCGGGCAGCACCTCGCCGGTGCGGTGCCAGCGGGCGGCGCCGAGGTCGTATTCGGTAGCCTCCACCCCCGGGAGCACGGCGTCGATGACCTTGCGGGCCTGCGCGACCACCTCGGGTCCGATCCCGTCCCCGGCCACCACCGCGATCCGTGCCACGTCCTGCGCTCCTTCGCCTCGCCGTTACGTCTGACCGTACGCCGCTGTCCCGCCTCCCGGTACGAAGGTTCCACGATTCGGGAAACCGAGATGCACAGGATGCTCTCAGGTGACATTCATGGTGGGGTCATCTCCGCTGCCTAGCGTGGTGACGAGCGGGTCACGGGGGCCCGCGACGGCACCGCGACGACGCGGCCCGCCGGCAGCGAGGGAGCACTGTCATGCGGATCGACCAGCAGCCACGGACCCGCTGGGTGGACCAGCCGGCCTTCCAGCCCCGCCGGCCTGACCTGCGCCTCGGCGCCCGCAGCCACCGCGTCGACCGCCCCGGCGCGGCCACCGGCGACCGGATCGCCGTCCAGCACACCGTGCGGACCTCGACGGCGGAATACTCGCTGCTGCTCAACGCGCCCGAGTGGCTGGGCCGCCGCGGCGTCGGGGACGCGCTGCGCGACGCGGTGGCGGAACTGCGGGCCATCGACCTCACGTACGGCCCGAGCCGGCCCGAGAGCCTGGTCTCCCGGCTGCGCCGCGGCGAGATCAGCCCCGAGTCGTACCCGCCGCTGGCCGACCTGGTCGACCGCTGCGCGGCGATGCGGGCGGCCACCGACGGCTGGTTCGACGCCTGGGCGGTGCCCGGCGGCTTCGACCCGGGCGGCCTGCTCGGCGGGTGGGCGGTCGAGCGTGCCGCCGCCCGGCTGCGCGCCGCGGGCATCCACGACTACGCCGTGCTCACCGGCGCCGACCTGGTCGTACGCGGGCACGCGGCGCACGGCGGCCCGTGGCGGGTGGCGGTGCACCACCCGACGGATCGGCACCGCGCGCCGCTGGTGCTGGAGATGACGGCGGGTGCGGTCGGCACGTCCGGGGTGAGCGGCCGGCAGGGACACGTGGTGGACCCTCACACGGGCGAGCCGGCCGAGCAGTTGGTCGCCGCGACGGTGGTCGGCCCCGACCTCGCCGTCGCCGACGCCTACGCCACCGCGCTCTACGCCGCCGGGCCGGCCGGTCTCGTCTGGTTCCGCAACGGGTCGGACTACCGCGCGCTCTTCGCCCACCGCCGCTGAGCCGCCGACCGGTGCGGGCGCCGAGCCGGCGACCGGTGTGGAGCGTCGCCGAGACGCCGGCCGGTGCCGTGCGGTCGGGTGCCGTGCGGCGGCGGGCGGTGCGGGGCCGGCATGCGCGATCGGCCCCCACGGTCTCGGCAACGACCGTGAGGGCCGGTCAGCGACGAGTGCGCGTGGCTCGCGCAATCGAGGGGTGCGGGCCGGTCGGCCGGACGTCGACCTCGCCACCCGAAGACGGGCCTACGCCGCGAGCTCGGCCAGTGACCGCACCGGTACGCTAGCGAATCGACGTAACTCGACGCAAGGGTCTCCACACCGGACCGTCGCGGCACGGAAGGGCCCATCGGCGGGGCGATTTCGACAGGCTGAACGGCGGATGGCACGCTGTCCGCCGTGAGTTTCGATCTGAGCGTGTGGGCCCTGGCGGACGGGGCGACACCCGAGGACGTGCGGGCCGCGGTGCGGCGCTGCCGGCAGGGGCAGCACGTCGAACGCCACCCGGATCCGCGGGTGGTGGCGTTCTACCGGGCGATCACCAGAAGCTATCCGGACCGGCCCGCCGGGCGGGACACCCCGTGGGCGGTGGCGCCGCTGCACGCGGCGAACGACCACGTCGAGCTGAACCTGCACCCGACCTGTCCGGACCAGGTGCTGCTCGACATCGAGCGGCTGGCCGGCGAGCACGACCTGATGCTCTTTGACGCCCAGGACGGCTCGGTCTACCCGCCGCCGGCGCGCCTACCCGGCTGAACGGGCGGTCCGGGTCGGTCACGTCCTGCATCGCCGCGATACCGCCCGGCATCACGACGCCCCCGCCGCCGGCTGACCGTCGAACGGACGACGAAGGGCCCGCCGCCGCCCGGAGCGGCCCGCACGCGACGACGGGCCCGCCGCCCGGAGCGGCCCGCACGCGACGACGGGCCCGCCGCACGGCGGACGACGAAGGGCCCGGCGGAATCGCCGGGCCCCCGTCGTCGTGCGTCAGGTCACTCGTCGCGCAGGTCGGCGGCGCTGGCCGCGACCGCCCCGATCGAGTCCGCCGCGGAGGTGAGCAGGTCCGCGCCGAGCGCCTGGTCCACCGTGAGGGTCATCAGCGTCTCGCCGCCGGCCTCCCGGCGGGCCACCTGCATCGCCGCGATGTTGATGCCGGCCTCGCCGAGCAGGGTGCCGACGGTGCCCACGACGCCCGGCCGGTCGACGTAGCGGAGGAAGACGAGGATGCCCTCCGCGCCGATCTCCACGTCGAAGCCGTCCACCTCGGTCAGCTTGAGGACGTCCCGCGTGCCCGCCTGGGTGACCGTGCCGGAGACGCTGACCGTACGCCCGTCGGGCAGCGCGCCCCGGACGGTGACCAGGTTGGGGTGGTCGACCGTCTCGGCCTGGGTGACCAGGGTGACCTCGACGCCGCGCTCGGCCGCCAGGTGCGGGGCGTTGACGTAGGTCACCTGCTCCTCGACCACCGAGCTGAACAGCCCCTTGGTGGCGGCGAGCTTGAGCACCGACACGTCGTGGTTGACGATCTCGCCCCGCACCTCGACGGTGACGCTGGCGGCGACCCCGCCCGCGACGGCGGTGAAGGCCCGGCCGAGCTTCTCGGCCAGCGGCAGCAGCGGCCGGACGTCCTCGGCGACGACGCCGCCGGCCTGCACGTTGACCGCATCCGGCACGAACTCGCCCTGGAGCGCCAGCTTGACGCTCTTGGCCACGGCCAGACCGGCCTTGTCCTGCGCCTCGGCGGTGGAGGCGCCCAGGTGCGGGGTGGCCACCACGTTGTCGAAGGCGAACAGCGGCGAGGAGGTGCAGGGCTCCTTGGCGTAGACGTCCACGCCCGCGCCGGCGACCCGGCCCTCGGCGATGGCGTCGGCCAGGGCCTGCTCGTCGACCAGCCCGCCGCGGGCGGCGTTGACGATCCGGACGCCGGGCTTGACGACGGCCAGCTCCTTCTCACCGATCAGGCCGACGGTCTCCGGGGTCTTCGGCAGGTGGATGGAGATGAAGTCGCTCTCCCGCAGCAGCTCCTCCAGGCCCACCAGGCGGACGCCGAGCTGGGCGGCGCGGGCCGGCTGGATGTACGGGTCGTACGCGATCAGCCGGGTGCCGAAGGCGGCGATCCGCTGCGCGAAGAGCACGCCGATGCGGCCGAGCCCGACCACGCCGACGGTCTTGCCCTGGATCTCCACGCCGGTGTACTTCGACCGCTTCCACTCCCCCGCCTTCAGCGCGGCGCTGGCGCTGGCGGTGTTGCGGGCCACGGCCAGCAGGAGGGCGACGGCCTGCTCGGCGGCGGAGACGATGTTGGAGGTGGGGGCGTTGACGACCATGACGCCCCGCGCGGTGGCGGCCGGCACCTCGACGTTGTCCAGGCCCACGCCCGCCCGGGCGACGACCTTCAGCCGCGGCGCGGCGGCGATCGCCTCGGCGTCGATCTGGGTGGCGCTGCGCACGATGACGGCGTCGGCCTCGGAGAGCGCCGAGAGCAGGGCCGGACGGTCGGTGCCGTCGACGTGGCGGACGTCGAAGTCGTGGGCGAGCACCTCGATGGCGGCGGGAGCGAGTTCTTCGGCGATCAGTACGACAGGAGTCATTGGTCCTCGTAGTTGTCGTCAGAGCGGTAGGCCGGGCTGCGGGACGCCGCGCTGCGCCCTGCACTGATCCGTGCCATGGCCGTCAGGTGCCGGCTACGCACCTACCCGCGATCGTAGGGGGCCGGCCGGCCGGCATGTCCCGGACCGTGGGGTGAGTGCCCTCACAACGGGCGACGACCTGCCGGTGAACGGCGCACGACGGGGCGCCCGCGCCGCCTCGGCGAGGCGGGCGAGGTCCCGTTCGGGGCGGGTGGATCGGCCGGATGGCGCCGGCGCGGCGAGCGGTGTCGGTGGGTGGCGGAAAGGAGGCGGCCCGGCCGGGCGCCGGGGAGAGCGCCCGGGCCGGGTCGCCGGGGGTGTTCGTCAGGCGGTCTCGGTGATCGGGCGGTCGACCCAGCTCATCATGCCGCGCAGCTTGCGACCGGTCTCCTCGATCGGGTGCGCCGCGCCCTCGGCCTGCCACTTGCTGAAGTTCGGCCGGCCGGCCTCGTCCTCGGTGACCCACTCCCGGGCGAACTCGCCGGACTGGACCTCGCTGAGGATCTTGCGCATCTCCTCCTTGACCCGGGCGTCGATGACGCGCGGCCCGCGGGAGAGGTCGCCGTACTCGGCGGTGTCCGAGATGCTGTAGCGCATCTTGGCGATGCCGCCCTCGTACATGAGGTCGACGATGAGCTTCAGCTCGTGCAGGCACTCGAAGTACGCCACCTCGGGGGCGTAGCCCGCCTCGGTGAGCACCTCGAAGCCGGTCTGCACGAGTGCCGCCGCACCACCGCAGAGCACCGCCTGCTCGCCGAAGAGGTCGGTCTCGGTCTCCTCGGTGAAGGTGGTCTTGATCACGCCGGCCCGGGTGCCGCCGATGCCCTTGGCGTACGACAGGGCCAGGGCGAGCGCGTTGCCGCTGGCGTCCTGCTCGACGGCGACCAGGCAGGGCACACCCTTGCCGTCGGCGTACTGGCGGCGCACGAGGTGACCGGGGCCCTTCGGGGCGACCATCGCCACGTCGACGTCGGCCGGCGGCTTGATCAGGCCGTAGCGGATGTTGAAGCCGTGGCCGAAGAAGAGGGCCTTGCCCGGCTTCAGGTTCGGCGCGATCGAGTCGGCGTAGAGGCGTCGCTGGGCCGTGTCCGGCGCCAGGATCATGATGACGTCGGCCTCGGCCGCCGCCTCGGCCGGCGTGACCACCCGCAGGCCCTGCTCCTCCGCCTTGGCCCGGCTCTTGGAGCCCTCCGGCAGACCGATCACCACGTCGACGCCGGAGTCGCGCAGCGACAGCGCGTGCGCGTGGCCCTGGCTGCCGTAGCCGATCACGGCGACCTTCCGGCCCTGGATCAGGCCCAGGTCGGCGTCGTCGTCGTAGTACACCTCAACGCTCATGATTTTCCCTTTCGTACGGCGGCCCGGGCGGCCCGTCGTGGATCTGTGCGAATGGCGGTTCCGGCGGCGCGCCGCGCCGGCCAGGTGGGGCGGGTCAGGCGGCGCGCCGCGTGGGCGGCCGGGGTCAGGCGGCCCGGAGCGCGGGCCCGGCGGTGATGGAACGCGAACCGCGCCCGATCGCCACCAGCCCCGACTGGACCATCTCCTTGATGCCGAAGGGCTCGAGGTCGCGCAGCAGCGCGTCGAGCTTGTCCGGCGTGCCGGTGGCCTCGATGGTCAGCGTGTCCGGTGCCACGTCGACCACCCGGGCCCGGAACAGGCCGACCGTCTCCAGGACCTGGGCCCGGGCCGCGCGGTCGGCGCGCACCTTGACCAGGAGCAGTTCCCGGGCGACCGAGACCTGCGGGTCCAGCTCGACGATCTTGAGCACGTTGACCAGCTTGTTGAGCTGCTTCGTCACCTGCTCCAGCGGGGACGACTCGGCGTTGACCACGATGGTGATCCGGGAGACGTCCGGGTTCTCGGTCTCGCCGACGGCGAGGCTGTCGATGTTGAAGCCGCGCCGGGAGAACAGGCCGGAGACCCGGGCCAGGACGCCCGGCTTGTTCTCCACCAGCACGGACAGGGTGTGCATCGTCATGCCACGACCTCGCTGCGCACGGTCGCGTCCTGACGCGGGTGGGGGCGGAACCGAATGATTCGCTCGCTCATGGTCAGAGTTCGTCCTCGTCGAAGGCGGGGCGGACGCCCCGGGCGAACATGATCTCGTCGTTGCTGGTGCCGGCGGCGACCATCGGCCACACCATGGCGTCCTTGCCGACCACGAAGTCGATGACCACCGGGGCGTCGTTGATGGCCATCGCGGCCTCGATGGTCCTGTCGACGTCCTCCGCGTTCTCGCAGCGCAGGCCGACGCAGCCGAGCGCCTCGGCGAGCTTCACGAAGTCGGGGATGCGGTGCTTGTGGGTGCCGAGATCGGTGTTGGAGTAGCGCTCCCCGTAGAACAGGGTCTGCCACTGCCGCACCATGCCGAGGTTGCCGTTGTTGATCAGGGCGATCTTGACCGGGATGCCCTCCAGCGCGCAGGTGGCCAACTCCTGGTTGGTCATCTGGAAGCAGCCGTCGCCGTCGACCGCCCAGACCACCGTGTCCGGCTTGCCGACCTTGGCACCCATCGCCGCCGGCACCGCGTAGCCCATCGTGCCGAGGCCGCCGGAGTTCAACCAGGTGTACGGCTTCTCGTACGAGATGAACTGGGAGGCCCACATCTGGTGCTGCCCGACCCCGGCGACGTAGATCGCGTCCGGGCCGGCGATCTCGCCGAGCCGCTTGATCACGTACTGCGGGGAGAGGGTGCCGTCGGCCGGCTCCTCGTAGCCCAGCGGGTAGCGCCGGCGCAGGTCGTCGAGCTGGGTCCACCAGTCGGCGGTGTCGGCGCGGTGGCCGGCCGACTGCTCGGTGGTCACCGCCGCGACCAGCTCGTCGATGACGTGCCGGGCGTCCCCGACGATCGGGACGTCGGCGTGCCGGTTCTTCCCGATCTCGGCCGGGTCGATGTCGGCGTGCACCACCGTCGCGTCCGGGGCGAACGAGTCCAGCTTGCCGGTGACCCGGTCGTCGAAGCGCGCGCCGAGGGCCACGATCAGGTCGGCCTTCTGCAATCCGTAGACGGCGGCGACCGTGCCGTGCATGCCGGGCATGCCCAGGTGCTGCGGGTGCGAGTCGGGGAACGCGCCCAGCGCCATCAGCGTGGTGACCACCGGAATCCCGGTCAGCTCGGCCAGCCGGCGCAGCCCCTCGGTGGCGCCGGCCTTGAGCACGCCGCCGCCGACGTAGAGCACCGGGCGGCGGGCGGAGGTCATCAGCCGGGCCGCCTCGCGGATCTGCTTGCCGTGCGGGTGCAGGGTCGGCCGGTAGCCCGGCAGGTCCAGCGTCGGCGGCCAGGTGAAGGTGGTGGGCGCCTGGAGGACGTCCTTGGGGATGTCGACCAGGACCGGCCCGGGCCGGCCGGTGGCGGCCAGGTGGAACGCCTCGGCCAGCACCCGCGGGATCTCCTCGGCGTTCTGCACGAGGAAGTTGTGCTTGGTGATCGGCAGCGTGATGCCCTGGATGTCCGCCTCCTGGAAGGCGTCCGTGCCGATCGCCGGCCGCGCGACCTGGCCGGTGATCGCCACCATCGGCACCGAGTCCATGTACGCGTCGGCGATCGGGGTGACCAGGTTCGTCGCGCCGGGGCCGGAGGTGGCCATGCACACGCCGACCCGGCCGGTCGCCTGGGCGTAGCCGGTCGCCGCGTGCCCGGCGCCCTGCTCGTGGCGGACCAGGATGTGCCGGACCGTGGAGTCGTAGAGCGGGTCGTACGCCGGCAGGATCGCGCCGCCCGGGATGCCGAAGACGACGTCGACGCCGAGCGCCTCGAGGGACCGCACGAGCGAGCCGGCTCCGGAGACCTGGGCCGTGGCGGGTGTGCGTACCCCCGGGACGGCCGAGGTGGCCGCGGCGCGGGTGGCGCCGGCGTGGTCGGCGTCGGTCGCGGGCTCGGCGGCCGGGCGGGCGCGCCGGGCGGAGTGGGCGAGTGTCTCTGGCGTGGGTCTCGTCATTGCGGTTCAGCCCCTCGGCTGGAGTGGGTGCGGCTGTTCGAGCGGTGTGACGCGGGGCACGGGGCCCCCGTCGATGGGTTCGACGGCAACAAAAAAGCCCTCGTGCAGGTTGCACGGGGCCGGCGCACTCTCGACAGGGAGAGTGCGCTCAGGTAAGTACTCGCAGCGACCGGTACGACGACATGCGGTCAAGCCTGACGCATCTCACGCGATGAGTCAACTGATCCCACATGTTGGTTAACGGAGTGTGGAGATTCACCCGTCCGAGGGGCCTGCGCACCCCGCTCCACCTGCCCGGACTCGGGCTCGGGCGGGCGCGGGGCGGGCACCGTCGGCAGCCGCCGGGGCGGCGGGGCCGGCGAGACGGAGGCGGGGGCCGTCGGCAGCCGCCGGGGCGGCGGGGCCGGCGAGACGGAGGCGGGGGCCGTCGGCAGCCGCCGGGGCGGCGACACG
Organism: Micromonospora sp. NPDC047730; assembly: GCF_043204765.1. Lineage (NCBI taxonomy): Bacteria > Bacillati > Actinomycetota > Actinomycetes > Micromonosporales > Micromonosporaceae > Micromonospora > Micromonospora sp. NPDC047730. The sequence goes on from NZ_JBIDCU010000012.1 coordinate 172,046, forward strand.
GGCGGGGCCGGGGCGGGGGCCGGCCGGGCGCCGGGGGACGTGGCCGCCTCCAGCATCGCCCCCAGGTGCTCGGCCGGGACGCCCCAGCCGGACAACGCGCCCTGGCCGAAGCGGCAGCCGGCGGCGACCACGGCGGCCAGCTCGGTGCGCGTGGTCACCCCCTCGGCGATGACCTCCAGGCCGAGCTGGTGACCGAGCCGCATGACGATGTCGACCATCGGCGCGAAGGCCGGGCCGTCCCGGCCCACCGGCCGCACCGGCTCGTGCTCGGCGACCAGGCTGTGGTCGATCTTGAGGATGTCGATCGGCAGGCGTCGTAGCTGCCCCAGCGAGGAGTAGCCGGCACCGAAGTCGTCCAGCGCGATCCGGACGCCGGTCAGCCGCAGCGCGGTCAGCCGCCGGATCAGCTCGTCCAGGTCGGTGGCGACGGCGTGCTCGGTGACCTCCAGCACCAGCCGCTGCGGCGGCACGTGGTGGACGCGCAGCGCCTCGGCGACCTGGACCACGTACTCCGGGGCGTGCAGCTCGCGCGGCGAGACGTTGACGGAGACCCAGACGTCGTGGCCGTCGGCCAGCCAGCGGGAGAGCTGGTGGCAGGCCTGGTGCAGCACCCAGGCGCCCAGCTTGGCGATCATCCCGCACTCCTCGGCCAGCGGGATGAACTCGTCGGGGCGGACGTTGCCCAGCGTCGGGTGGCGCCAGCGCAGCAACGCCTCCGCGCCGACCGGGCGCACCGAGGGCAGCGAGGCCACCGGCTGGAACACCAGCCGCAGCTCGTCGCGCTCGATCGCGCCGCGCAGCTCGTGTTCGAGCGTGGTGCGCCGGCGCAGCAGCTGGTCGTACGCGGCGTCGTAGCGCTCGATCCGGTTCTTGCCGCGCTGCTTGGCGTAGCGCAGCGCCAGGTCGGCGTGGCGCTGCAGCAGCTCCACGTCGGGCTCCCCGGCCCAGCCCGCCAACCCGATGCTCACCGAGAGGAAGACCGGCCCCTCGGGCTGGTCGTAGGCGCGGCCGAGCACGCCGAGCAGGCGCTCGGCGACCCGGTCCGCGTCGGCCGGGCAGCCGTGCATCAGCACCGCGAACTCGTCGCCGCCGAGCCGGGCCGCCACGTCGCCGGGGCGCAGGTTGCCGCGCAGCCGCCGGCCCACCTCGGCCAGCACCGCGTCGCCGACGTCGTGGCCGCGCATGTCGTTGACGTTCTTGAAGCCGTCGAGGTCGAGGCCGAGCAGCACGCAGGGCGTGCCGGCCTCGGCGCAGCGGTGCAGCGCCCGCAGCAGCCCCCGCCGGTTGGCCAGGCCGGTCAGCGGGTCGGTGTGGGCCAACTCACGGAAGTGCGCCTCGCGCTCCACCAGCCGCCGGGCGTAGCCGCGCACGTCGTGCAGCGTCAGGTACTGCCGGGTCACCAGGGCGAAGCCCTCGACGCTGCCGGCGACGATGCCGAGCGCGTCGAACCGGCCGTCCTGGAGGAGGTGGTACATCGCCGAGGCGGCCATCGCGAACATCGGGACGAACGCGTGGTCGCCGTCGCGGCGGATCAGGTCGAGGTCGGCCTGGCCGGCCGCGTCCACCCGCCGGGCGGCCAGCGCGGCGGCGCCCAGGCCGGCGGCGAGCGCTCCCGCCCCGGCCAGCGCCACTTCCGGCCCGGCCTGGCAGAGGCCGGTGGCGACGCCGAGCCCGCCGCAGGTCACCATGGTGGCCCCGGCGCCGAGACCGGCGAGGAACCGGCGCGGGGGCGGGGCGCGGAACGCCACGACGAGGGCGGTCCCGGCGGTCAGGGCCGCGCTGACCGTGGCCAGCAGGATCGGCGGGCAGGCCAGCGGGGTGGCGTCACCGAGCAGCCGGGTGGGCTCGGAGAACAGCACCCAGCCGACGAACCAGAACGCGGCCGCCAGGACCAGGCCGTCGAGCGCCAGCCGCACCGTGGCCGCCCCCGAAGCGGCCACGCCGGGCAGCCGGAGCAGCCCCGCGGCGAAGAGCAGCCCGCTGACCGTCGTGCCGACCGCGACGACGGTGGCCCAGCCCGTACGCCGGTCCGGCCCGTGCGCCCCGTGCCCGGCGGCGGCGAACGTCACGGCGATCCCGACCAGCAGGCCGGCCAGCGCCACCGCGGACGCCGCGGCGAGCAGCGCGTGCGCCTGCCGGTGCGGCCCGGACCGCCGCCGGGCGTCGGCTGCCGACAGCGCGCCGGCCGCCGCCGCGACCAGCCCGCACAGCACCGCTGCCGCGACCATGCCCGGGGGGAGATGCACGTCCCCAACTGTGCCGGATGAGGGTCCCGCGTGGGGCCCCGGGTGTGCATCCTTTGGGACACGGCGCGCGCCCCCGGCGGGTGCTCCGGCGGCGGTGCAACACTGGTAGGCATGCCTGAGCTGCGGTCGAAGACCTCCACGCACGGTCGGACGATGGCCGGCGCCCGGGCCCTGTGGCGGGCCACCGGGATGACCGACGACGACTTCGGCAAGCCGATCGTCGCCATCGCCAACAGCTTCACCCAGTTCGTACCCGGTCACGTGCACCTCAAGGACCTCGGCGGCCTGGTCGCCGAGGCGGTGGCCGAGGCCGGCGGGGTGGGCCGCGAGTTCAACACCATCGCGGTGGACGACGGCATCGCCATGGGCCACGGCGGCATGCTCTACTCCCTGCCCAGCCGGGAGTTGATCGCCGACGCCGTCGAGTACATGGTCAACGCGCACTGCGCCGACGCCCTGGTCTGCATCTCCAACTGCGACAAAATCACCCCGGGCATGCTGCTGGCCGCGCTGCGGCTGAACATCCCGACCGTCTTCGTCTCCGGCGGGCCGATGGAGGCCGGCAAGACGGTGGCGATCGAGGGCGTGGTGCACTCCAAGATCGACCTGATCGACGCGATGGTCGCGGCCTCCAACGAGGCCGTGACCGAGGACCAGCTCGGCGCCATCGAGCGGTCCGCCTGCCCGACCTGCGGCTCCTGCTCCGGCATGTTCACCGCCAACTCGATGAACTGCCTCACCGAGGCGATCGGGCTGGCCCTGCCGGGCAACGGCTCGACGCTGGCCACCCACGCCGCGCGCCGGTCGCTCTTCGTCGAGGCCGGCCGCACCGCCGTGGAGATCGCCAAGCGGTGGTACGACGGCGACGACGCCTCCGTGCTGCCCCGCGCGATCGCCAACCGGGCCGCGTTCGAGAACGCCGTCGCCCTGGACGTGGCGATGGGCGGCTCGACCAACACGATCCTGCACCTGCTCGCCGCCGCCCGCGAGGCCGAGCTGGACTTCGACGTCGCCGACATCGACGCGATCTCCCGCCGGGTGCCCTGCCTGGCCAAGGTCGCGCCGAACTCCCCGCAGTACCACATGGAGGACGTGCACCGGGCCGGCGGCATCCCGGCCATCCTCGGCGAACTGGACCGGGCCGGCCTGCTCCACCGGGACGTGCACGCGGTGCACTCCCCCAGCCTGGAGCGCTGGCTGGCGGACTGGGACGTCCGGGGCGGCTCGCCGACGCCGGAGGCGGTCGAACTGTTCCACGCCGCGCCCGGCGGGGTGCGCACCACCGAGCCGTTCTCCACCACCAACCGCTGGTCGTCGCTGGACACCGACGCGGCCGACGGCTGCGTCCGGGACCTCGCCCACGCCTACAGCGCCGACGGCGGGCTGGCCATCCTGCACGGCAACCTGGCCCCGGACGGCTGCGTGGTGAAGACCGCCGGGGTGCCCGAGGAGTGCCTGACCTTCCGCGGCCCCGCCAAGGTCTACGAGTCCCAGGACGACGCCGTGTCGGCGATCCTCGCCAAGGAGGTCGTCGCCGGCGACGTGGTGGTGATCCGCTACGAGGGGCCGAAGGGCGGCCCCGGGATGCAGGAGATGCTCTACCCCACCTCCTTCCTGAAGGGCCGGGGGCTGGGCCGGGCCTGCGCGCTGCTCACCGACGGGCGCTTCTCCGGCGGCACCTCCGGCCTCTCCATCGGGCACGTCTCCCCCGAGGCCGCCTCGGGCGGGCTGATCGCCCTCGTCGAGCCCGGCGACGAGATCGTCATCGACATCCCGGGCCGCTCGATCGAGCTGGACGTGCCGGAGGACGTGCTCCAGGCCCGCCGGGTCGCCCAGGAGAAGCGCGACCGGCCGTACACCCCGGTCGACCGGCAGCGGCCGGTGTCCGCGGCGCTGCGCGCGTACGCCTCGATGGCGACCTCGGCCAGCGACGGCGCCTACCGCCGCGTCCCGGAGTGAGAGGGCACATTCCGTCGGTTACCATCGCCGTCAATCAGACTGAAGGAGCAGGGCTCGCAGACTGAAGGAGCAGGGCTCGCGGATGGTAGTCGAGACGCCCGACGCGGCGACGGAGGAACTCTTCGAGGGCGAGGCCATCGGCCCTGAGATCGAGGACGCCAGCCAGGAGACCGAGCCGCACAACCTGTGGGGCGTGGCGATGGAGTTCGGCCATTTCGGGGTCGGTCTCTCTCCGGAGAGCCCAACAGCCGCGGCAGTGCGAAGCTGATGAGTGAGCGAACGGTCCATCTGGACGGCACGGCGTACCGCTGTGAATGGCACGCCAAGCTGGTGCCCCACCGCAACCCAATCCACTTCAGCCTTCCCCACGATGCCATCGACGGCCGCCGCAGCAGCGGGGACGGCGGACAGGGAGGAATCCCCCGGGTCGGCGGCAGACCGTGTCGCTCCGGGGGACGGTCAGCCATCGCCCGTCCGTGGTCCCGACCGCCTCAGCGGGCCGAGGCGAGAGCCAGCTCGCGGGCGTGGCGGATGGCGGCCGGGGTGTCTGGGAAGACCAGCCCGTCGCGGCGCAACCGCGCGGCGACGCCGAGGGTGGCGAGCACCTGGTCGTGGCCGGGGGCGATGCCGGAGAGCAGCACGGTGATGCCGCGCTCCTGGAGCCGGAGGATGGCGTCGCCGAGCACCTGCGCACCGGTGGCGTCCAGGGCGGACACCCGGGACATCCGCAGGATGACCACGCGCACGTCGGCGACGTCGGAAAGCTGGAGCAGGAAGCTGTGCGCGGCGGCGAAGAAGAGCGGGCCGTCCAGCCGGTAGGCCACGATGTGGTCGGCGAGCAGGGCCCGCTCCTCGGCGCTGTGCTCGCCGGGGTCGAGCGGAACCCGTTCCACCCGCGCCGTGCGGGCCACCGCGCGCAGGGCGATCACGATCGCCACGCCCACCCCGACCGCCACGGCGGTGACCAGGTCCAGCGCCACCGTGACCGCGAAGGTGAGCACCAGCACGAGGGCGTCGCCCCGGGTGGCACGGGCCAGCGCCCAGAGCGACCCGGCCTCGACCATCCGGACGGTGGTGGCCAGCAGGACGCCGGCCAGGGCGGCGAGCGGGATCCGGCCGACCAGCGGCGCGGCGGCCAGCACGATCCCGGCGAGGGCGACGGCGTGGGTGAGCGCGGCCAGCTTCGAGCCCGCGCCGGCGCGCACGTTCACCGCCGTACGGGCGATGGCGGCGGTGGCCGGGATCCCGCCGAACGCCGGGGCGGCGAGGTTGGCCAGCCCCTGACCGAACAGCTCGCGATCGGGATCGTGGCGCTGGCCGATGGTCATCCCGTCGGCCACGGTGGCGGAGAGCAGGCTCTCCAGGGCGGCCAGCGCCGCGACCGCGAGGGCCGAGGGCAGCAGGACCCCGACGGCGTCGAGGTCGAGAAAGCCCAGCGAGGGCGCGGGCAGGCCGGCGGGCAGGGCGCCGATGCGGGCGAGCTCGACCGGGGTGGTCTCGGCCAGGACGGTCGCGGCGGCCACGCCGAGCAGGGAGAACGGCCAGCCGGGACGCCACCGGGCGCCGAGCAGCATAACCGCCGCGACGCCGAGGGCCACAGCGACCGGGACCGGCCGTGGGTCCGCGACGAACCGGGTGACCGCGTCGGCGGCCACGGCCCAGACGCGGTCACCGTGCGCGTCGGCCACCCCCAGCGCGGCCGGCACCTGTTGCAGGGCGATGACCACCGCGATGCCGGCGGTGAACCCCTCGATCACGGGGACGGGCAGGTAGTGCACGTACCGGCCGAGGCGGGCGAGGGCCAGCGCGATCAGCACCAGCCCGGCCAGCGCCCCGACCATCAGCACCCCGGTGGCGCCGAACTGCTGGACCACCGGCACCAGCACCACGGTCATCGCCCCGGTCGGCCCGGAAACCTGGAGGTGGGAGCCGCCGAAGACCGCCGCGACCGCGCCGGCCACCACCGCCGTCACCAGGCCGGCCTGGGCCCCGAGCCCGGAGGTGACACCGAAGGCCAGCGCCAGCGGCAGCGCCACCACCGCCACGGTCAGCCCGGCGAGCAGGTCGCGCCGGGGTGCGCGGCGCACCGCCAGCCAGTCGGCGCGCCGCGGCAACAGCCCGACAAACCGCTCGCGCAACGACAGTGTCCGGCTCACCGGTCCCGCCCGTCGGCCCGCAGCTCGTTCAGCAGCGCGTCGCGGTCGGTGAGGACTGCGCCGAGGATGCGGCGGCCTGCGGCCAGCAGGTCGACCACGTCCGGGGTGCTGAGCGCGTAGACGACTAGGGCGCCGTCGCGGCTGGAGGTGACCATGCCGGTCCGGCGGAGCACCGCGAGTTGCTGGGACAGGTTCGACGCCTCGACGTCGATCGCCGCCAGCAAGTCGCGAACGGGCTTCGGCCCGTCCTGGAGCAGCTCCAGCACCCGGATCCGCACCGGGTGGCCGAGGGTGCGGAACAGCTCCGCCTTCGCCTGATAGAGCGGTACCGACATGCCAGCCTCCCTCTCAACCGCAACCAGACATGAAGACTTTAGCACTTGCGAAATCCTTCAACTCCCTGCCGGAAGGTGCGGAAGGACGCGCGGCGGGAACGCGGCCGTCGCGGGTCGCCAGGTCTAGCTGTACTGCCCAGCGACCTTGGTTGAGGTCGTGTGACGACACGACGTAGGCAGTACATCTAGCGCGACGCCGACGGGAACTCCTCGAAGTACGCCTCCACCCGCTCCGCGGTGGCCGGGCGGGCCAGCGCGAAGCCCTGCCCGTACCGGCAGCCGGCCCGGCGCGCGCCGTCGACCAGGCCCGGCGACTCCAGCTCCTCCACCACGATGTCCAACCCCAACCGGTCCCCCACGGCCACCACCACGTCGATCAGCGGGCGCTGCGGGTCCGCCGGATCCACCAGCTGCGGGCCGACCTTGAGCAGGTCGATCGGCAGCCGGCGGAGCTGGGCGAGCGAGGCGTGCTCGGCCCGGAAGTCGTCCAGCGCGGTGCGGATGCCCAGTGACCGGAGCCCGGCCAGCCGGGCCACCACGGTCGGCAGCTCGCCGGCCACCCTCGGCTCCGCCACCTCGACCACCAGGCGGTCGGGCGGCACCCCGTACGCGTCCAGCACCGCCGCCGTGCGGGGCACGAAGTCGGGCGCGGCCAGCTCCCGGACGGTCACGTTGACCGCCATCCAGAGCCGCCGGCTCCCCGCCGACCAGGCGGCGAGCTGCCGGCAGGCCCGGTCCAGCACCCAGCAGCCCAGCTCGCCCACGATGTCGAGGTCCTCCGCCACCGGCAGGAACTCGGCCGGGAGCACCGTGCCGAGGACCGGGCTGCGCCAGCGCAGCAGCGCCTCCGTGCCGACGGGCTGCCGGTCGGCCAGGTCGAGCACCGGCTGGTAGACGAGGTCCAGCTCGCCCCGCGCGACCGCCCCGGGCAGCTCCCGCTCCAGGTCCAGCCGGCGGACGAGCTGCTCCTCCAGGTAGGCGTCGTACCACTCGACCCGGTCCCGGCCGAGCTGCACGGCCCGCCGCCGGGCCAGGTCGGCCTGGCGCAGCACGTCCTCCGGGGCGGTGCCGGCGACCTCGGCCAGCCCGATGCTGGCCCGCAGCCGCAGCACCCCGCCCGGCACCTGGTAGGGCTGGGTGAGCGCGGCGAGCAGCCGGGTGCCCAGCGCGTACGCCAGCACGGGGCCGGTCCCGGTGACCACCGCGAAGCCGGCGGCGGTGAGGTCGGCGAGCAGGTCCCCGGGGCCGACGACGGCGCGGACGCGACGGGCGACCTCGGCCGTCACGGCCTCCCGGGCGGCGTCGCCGGGCCCCTCGGCGGTGGCGCCGGGGATGTGCAGGTCGACGACGAGCAGCGCGCCGCAGGGGGACGGTGCGTCCCGCAGCGCGGCGAGGGCCCGCAGCAGCTCGGCGCGGCCCGCCGGCCCGCCGGATCGGCCGGTTCCGGGCGAGCGGTGCCGGGCCGGTGCCGCCTCGGCGCAGGTCGGCATGGTGTCGACGCGGGCCGGCGCCGCCTCGGCGCAGGTCGCCGCGGCGTCCGCGCGCGCCGGCGCCTCCGCGCGCGCCGGCGGGGCGGCGGCGGGGGCCGGCGGTAGCGGTTCGCCCGCCCGGAGCAGGTCGCGGAGCACGAGCGGCGGCGCGACCGCGAGCGCGAGCAGCACGGCGGTGAGGTCCGGCGGCCCGTCGGAGCGGAGCTCCCAGCCGGTCGCCGCCACGGCCGCGGCGGCCGGGACCACCGCCCGGGGCCACACGAGGGTGGGCAGGGCCGACGGGTCGGGCTGCGGCCGGGCCGCCCACCGCGCCCCCGCCGCGGTCAGCAGCACCCCGCCCACCAGCGGGGGTACGGCCAACAGCGCCGCCCAGACCGGCGACGTCCCGACCGGAAGCGCGGCCAGCGCCACCAACCCGAGCAGGGTGAGCGCCGCGCCGCCCCGGCACCGGGCGGCGCCGGAGCGCCGGTGCGGCCCGGTCAGCGCCGTGAGCACCGCGATCGCGAGCCCGCCGAGGGCCACCGCCGCCGCGAGCCGGGCCGGCGGGTCGAGGCGGTCGCGGGGCAGCAGCAGCCAACCGGCGAGGACCAGCCCGAGGCCGGCGGCGGTCGCGTCGAGGGCCCGCCGCAGCCGGACCCGGGTGGCCGGGTGCGGCGTCCGCGCCCGCGAAGGCAGCCCGGCGGCGAAGAGCGGGGCGGCGACGACCAGCCCCGCCACGGCGACGGCGGGCCGGTGGCGGGAGTCGGCGAGCGGGAGGACGGCGGCGGCCAGCCCCGCCGTCACCACGGCGGCGTCGAGCAGCACGGCGACGCGACGGGGCAGCGCCGTGCGGCAGCGGGCCGCCCGGGAACGGCTGGGCCCAGGTGTGGGCGGGCCGACGGCCAGCCGGGACAGCCGCGCGCCGGCCAGCGCGGAGCCGGCGGCGCCCGCCAGCGCCACGACGGCCGGTGCCGGCATCCGGCCGGTCGCGCCGGCGAGCAGGAGCAGCGCGACGGCGGCGAGGACGAGGGTCTCCGGCACGGCCGGACGGCGGGCGCGGGCGTGGGACGGGTACGCGAGGGGCACGGCGGTCGCCTTCGTGAGGGGGCACGGGCGGTGCGGCGGTGCGGGGCGCCGGAACGAGGTGGGTCCGCTGCCCATCTATCGCCAACGAGCGCGCAGGCACGCGGTGACGCCGAGGCGACAGTGGCCCTCGTCACTGCCAGCCGTCGGGTGGAGCCCGGCGCCGCCCGGCGCGTACCGGGGGCGGCGGGGGTGGGATCATCGGGGGGTGAGCAGCTCCGGCACCGTCCGCTTCCGGCACAACCAGGCGATCCTGGCCGCCGCGATCATCGCCTTCATCGGCGCCCTGCCGTTGGCCGGCGCCCGGTGGTACCTGCTGCCGGTGCTGCTCGTCCCGCTCGCCGTCGGGGTCTGGGCGTGGCGGGCCGGCACCGACGTGGACGCCCGCGAGCTGCGCCTGCGGGCGCTGGTCGGGCAGCGCCGGATCAGCTGGGACCGGGTCGTGGAGCTGGCCCCGGACGCACGGGGCCGGGCGGTGGCCCGACTCGACGACGGCCAGGCGGTGCTGCTGCCGGCCGTCCGCGGCGCCGACCTGCCGCGGCTGGTCGAGGCCACCGGCCAGACCCTGCCCGACGCGGCCGGCTGACCCGCCGCGCCGGCGCCGGCGCCGGTCAGTAGCCGTCCACGACCGCGTTCACCAGCGGCTCGCCGGCCGCGAACCGCCGGACCTGCTCCCCGACCAGCCGGTACGCGCGCGGCAGCAGGCCGCGCACCGAGCCCGCCACGTGCGGGGTGAGCAGCACGTTCGGCATCGCCCACAGCGGGTGGTCGGCGGGCAGCGGCTCCGGGTCGGTGACGTCCAGCGCGGCCGAGATCCGGCCGGTCCGCAGCTCGGCGACGAGCGCCTCGGTGCGGGCCACCGGCCCGCGCGCGGCGTTCACCAGCAGCGCGCCGTCCCGCATCGCCGCGAGGAACTTCTCGTCGACCAGCCCCCGGGTCTGCTCGGTCAGCGGCACCAGCAGCACCACCACGTCGGCCTCGGGCAGCAGGCCCGGCAACTCCTCGACGCCGTGCACCCCCTGCTCCGGGCGGGCGGTCCGGGCCACCAGGGTGAAGCTCACCTCGAACGGCGCGAGCCGGTCCCGCACCGCCGCGCCGATCGAGCCCGCCCCGACGATCAGCACCCGCTTGCCGGCCAGCTCGTCGGTGGGGGCCACCTCCGCGTACGCCCACTCGCGCCGGGCCTGCGCCCGGGCCAGGGCCGGGAAGGCCCGCAGCTGGGACAGGATCGCCGCGACCACCCACTCGGCGGTGGACGGATCGTGCGCGCCCCGGGCGTCGCAGAGCGTCACCCCCTCCGGGATCCGGCCGGCCCAGGCGTCCGCCCCGGCGGAGAGGAGCTGCACCACCGCCAGGTCGGGCAGCTCGCCCAGCAGCGCGGTGGCGTCGCCGCCGGCCAGGAACGGCGGCACCCAGAACCGGACGCCGGCCGCCGCCGAGGGGAGCCGGGCGGGGTCCTCGACCACCTCGACGGTGATGTCCCGGGGCAGCTCCCCGAGGAGCGCGCGGCCGGACTCGTGCGGGATCCATACCTTCACGCCCGCCGACGATAGGCCCCCGGCCGGGCCGCCGGCCGGGCGGGGCGGATCGCGGCACCCGGTCCGATCCGTCGGCCCCGGTACGGCGCCCCGGCGGGCTACCCTGGGCCGGGTGAGCGCCCGTCCCCCGTACCCTCGCACCCGCCGCCTCCGGGCGGCCCTGGCGGCGTCGTGCGCGGCGCTGCTGCTCGCGACCGCCGGTTGCAGCTTCGGCGAGCCCGAGCCGGACCCGGCCGGCGAGCCGCCGACCTTCCCGACCCCCTCGACGACGGCGAGCGCCGGCGGCGCCGGCAGTGAGGTGGTCACCACCGTGCTGGCCAAGGGCCTGCGGGTGCCGTGGGGCATCGCCTTCCTGCCCGACGGCGCCGCGCTGGTCACGGAGCGAGACAGCGGCCGGATCCTGCGGGTCGGCCCCGAGTCGGGGCCCGACGGGCTGAAGGTCACCCCGGTGCAGACCGTCCCCGACGTGGCCGCGTCCGGCGAGGGCGGGCTGATGGGCATCGCCGTCTCCCCCGACTACCAGCGCGACAAGTCGGTCTTCGTCTACTACACGACGGAGCGCGACAACCGGATCGCCCGGCTGGAGCTCGGCGGCACGCCCACCCCGATCCTCACCGGCATCCCCAAGGCGGGCATCCACAACGGTGGCGGCCTCGCCTTCGGCCCGGACGGCCTGCTCTACGCGAGCACCGGCGACGCCGGCGACCGGCCGCAGGCGCAGGACGTCAAGCGCCTCGGCGGGAAGATCCTGCGGATCACCAGGGACGGCAAGCCCGCGCCCGGCAACCCGTTCCCGAACTCCCCGGTGTGGTCCCTCGGCCACCGCAACGTCCAGGGGCTCGCCTGGGACCCGGGCAAACGGATGTACGCCGTCGAATTCGGCCAGAACACCTGGGACGAGATCAACCAGGTCACCAAGGGGCGCAACTACGGCTGGCCGCAGGTCGAGGGGCGCGACGACGACAAGCGCTACGTCAACCCGATCACCCAGTGGCCGACGTCGGACGCCTCCTGCTCCGGGCTGACCGCCGCGGACCGGCTGCTGGTCACCGCGTGCCTGCGCGGCGAGCGGCTGTGGCTGGTCGAGCTGACCGACACCGGCACGGTGCTCGGCCAGCCGCGCGAGCTGCTGACCGGGCGGTTCGGGCGGCTGCGGGCCGTGGCCGCCGCGCCCGACGGCTCGATCTGGGTGAGCACCTCCAACCACGACGGGCGGGGCGACCCCGCGCCCGAGGACGACCGGCTGCTGCGTCTGGTCTTCGCCGACGGCGGAGCCGGCCGGAGCTGACCCGACCGGCTCCGCCGGGTTTACCAAGATCCCTCACTGGGCAGGTCAGAATCTCAACATGGACGGGCAGGAGAACGAGCAGCACGAGCACCGGGACGAGGACGCCCCGGTGACCGGTGGTGCCCGCCGGGGCGACCCCGACCGGGCCGGCCGGCGCGCGCTCCGTGCGGCCGGGCTGACGCTGGCGGTCCTGGTCGTCACCCTGGTCGGGGTGGTCGTCGGCGTGCTCGCCGGCGGCCGGGTGAGCACCGACATCGGCCCGTTCCAGGCGGACCTCACGGTGGCCCCGGCCGTCAGCGGCAGCACCACCGTCGACATCCCGCCGCTGGGCGCGTTGCTGCTCGACAGCCACGACGGGCCGACGCACCTGACGGTCGAGCTGGGCGCGCTGGACCAGAGCCGCGTCCAGGCGCTGATCGACGATCCGGCCAGCATCAACCGGGCGAGCCAGACCGCCGTCGACGACGTCCGCGAGGGGGTGATGCGGCTCGGTCTGCGTACGCTCGCGTCGGCCGTGCTGGTGACCCTGCTGCTGGCCCTGCTGGTCTTCCGCGACGCCCGCCGGGCGGCCTGGGCCGGCGGGCTGGCGCTGGTGATCACCGCCGGCGGCCTCGGCGCCGCCGCGGCGACCCTGCGGCCGCAGGCCATCGAGGAGCCACGCTACGAGGGACTGCTGGTCAACGCCCCCGCGATCGTCGGCGACGCCCGCCGGATCGCCAACGACTACACCCGCTACGCCGAGCAGCTCCAGCACATCGTCGGCAACGTCAGCCAGCTCTACACCACTGTGTCGTCGCTGCCGGTCTACGAGCCGGCCCCCGGCACGACCCGGGTGCTGCACGTCTCCGACATGCACCTCAACCCGACCGGCTGGCAGCTCATCCGCACCGTCGTGGAGCAGTTCGGCATCGACGTGGTGATCGACACCGGGGACATCACCGACTGGGGCAGCGAGCCGGAGGCCTCGTTCGTCGGCTCGATCGGCCTGCTCAAGAAGCCGTACGTCTACATCCGCGGCAACCACGACTCGGGCCGGACGGCGGCGGCGGTGGCCCGCCAGCCGAACGCGATCGTGCTCAACAACACCACCACCACGGTCGCCGGGCTGACCATCGCCGGCATCGGCGACCCGCGCTTCACGCCCGACAAGAACACCTCGCCGGCGGGCAGCGGCCTCACCAAGCAGGTCGCCGACCAGGTGATCGGCGCCGGCGACCAGCTCGCCGCCACGGTGCGCAGCTCGCCGCGGCCGGTGAACATCGCGCTGGTGCACGACCCGGCCTCGGCCGGCCCGCTGTCGGGCACCTGCCCGCTGGTGCTCGCCGGGCACACCCACAGCCGGCAGGTGTCGAAGCTGCCGGAGGTGCCCGGGAAGACGCCGACCCAGCTGCTGGTGCAGGGCTCCACGGGCGGTGCCGGGCTGCGTGGTCTGGAGGGCGAGAAGCCCACCCCGCTGACGATGAGCGTCCTCTACTTCGACAAGGACAAGCTGCTCCAGGCGTACGACGACATCACCGTGGGCGGCACCGGCCAGGCGCAGGTGAACCTGGAGCGGCACATCGTGGAGAACCCGAAGGTGGGCGTCCCGGCCCCCGTCACCCCCACCCCGACCCGCTGACCCACACCACCCTGCCCCCGTGCCGCCCTGCCCCCGTGCCGCCCTGCCCCCGTGCCGCCTGCCCCCGTGCCGCCCTGCCCCCGCGCCGCCCTGCCCGGACGCCCTGATCGGCCGTCTGTCGGTGGCCCCGCTCGGTTGCCCTGGTCCCCGACGTCTTACATCCCCGCTCAAGGTCCGTTGCGGAGAGTAGCGACCTCCGCGCCGCGGCCGACCTCGTCCTCCGACGCTTTGCTCTGCACCCACCGACGCGCCAGTAACCAGGCGTAGCCAAACGCCGCCGCTCGCCAATCGAAGCTCCGGACGTTGTCGCTGCTCAGAGGCGTGTCGCGTATATGGCTGCAGAGCAAAGGGCGCGCACACGTGCCGCGTCGCCCCGCACTGGCGGTTACGCTCCGCCACCTCGGACGCTGGTTACTCTGGGCAACCTCGACAGGGGCTCCGGACCGCCTCCCGGCCCCGCGACGGCCCCACGACGGCCCCGCGACGGCCCGGCGCGGCTCAGCGCAGGGACAGGGCGGCGAGGGCTGCGTTGACGATGCTGCCGGGCAGCAGGTCGTGCAGCTCGTACAGCTCGTGGACGCTGCCGGACTGGCCGAACTCGTCCACCCCGAGCGGCACCGCCGGGGCGCCGACCGCCGAGCCGAGCCACGCCATCGCGTGCGAGGCGGCGTCGTGCACGGTCACCACCGGCACCCGGTCGGCGAACGCCGAGCGCAGCGCGCCGGGCACGCTCGGCACGGTCGCCGTGCGGACGCCCTGGCGCAGGGTACGCTGCCAGGCCCGGTAGAGGCGGTCCAGCGAGGTGACGTCGACGACGTGCGCGGCGATGCCCTCCTCGGCCAGCTCCGCCGCCGCGACGAGCACCTCCGGCAGCACCGCGCCGGAGGCCGCGAGCTGCACGACCGGGGCTTCGGCCAGGTGCGGGTACGCCTGGTGGGCGTCCACCAGGCGGTACGCCCCGGCGACCGCCTGCCGGCGCAGCACCGCGTCACCGAGCCGGGCCCGGGCCGCCTCGAAGGGCGCCTGGTCGATCGGGCGGGTGCTGAGCCGGAAGTAGTACGCCCCGTCCTCGGCCGGCGCGGCCGTCGCCGACGGGGTCGATCCGCCGGCGATCCGGCCCAGCGCGTCGCAGAGCAGCCAGTCCAGCGTGGCCGCGTACGCGGGTTCGAGGAACGTCACCCCCGGCAGCTCCAGGCCGACCGAGGCGGTGATGGTCGACTGGTGCGCCCCGCCCTCGGGGGCGAGGGTGATGCCCGACGGGGTGCCGGCGACCACGAACCGGGAGCCGGAGTAGGTGCCGTAGAGGAACGCGTCGAGCCCGCGCAGCACGAACGGGTCGTAGACCGTGCCGACCGGCAGCAGCGGCTGGGCCGACAGGTCCCAGGCCAGGCCGAGCTGGCCGAGCAGCAGGAACAGGTTCATCTCCGAGATGCCCAGCTCGATGTGCTGGCCGGCGGGGCTCTCCGTCCAGCGCAGCATCCGGTCCTCGGTCCAGGAACGCTGCTCGGTGGGCGCGAAGACGCCGGTCTTGTTGATGAACCCGGCGAGGTTCGTGGAGGTGGCCACGTCCGGCGCGGTGGTGACCAGGTAGCGGCCGACCTCGGGGTTGCGGGCCAACTCGACCAGCACCCGGCCGAAGACCTCCTGCGTCGAGATGGGCTTGTTGGCGCGTACCCGCGTGGTCTCCGGGACGGTGACCTCCAGCGCCCGCTCGCGGGGCGCGCGGGACAGCGCCTCCCGGCGCTCGCCGGCCCGGATGCCGGCCGGGGACGCCGGGTCGAGGCGGTCCCACTCGGTCCCCGGCGTCAGGCCGTGCGCGGCGCGCAGCGCGTCGACCTGCTCGGTGGTGAGCAGCGCCGAGTGGTTGCGCGGGTTGCCGGCGATCGGCAGCCCCCACCCCTTCACGGTGTACGCGAACACCACGCTGGGCCGGTCGGTGACGGCGTCGCACTGGGCGTACGCGTCGAGCATCGCCGCCATGTCGTGCCCGCCCAGGTCGGTGACCAGCGGCCCCAGCTCGTCGTCGCCGATGTCGGCGATGAACGCCTCGATCCCGTCGGGCGCGCCGTCGAGGAACTGCTTGCGCAGCGCCGGCCCGGCGAGCCCGAACAGCGACTGGTACTGCTCGTTCGGCATCGCGTCGATCCAGTCGCGCAGCCGCTCCCCGCCCGGCCGGGCGTACGCCTCGGCGAGCCGGCGGCCGTACTTGACCTCGACCACGTGCCAGCCGGCGGCCTCGAACTGGCCCCGCCACTGGTTGATCCGCACCCCGGGTACCACCCGGTCGAGCGACTGCCGGTTGAAGTCGACCAGCCACATCACGTTGCCCAGGCCGGTGGTGGCCGGGTCGGCGACCGCCTCCCAGATGTTCCCCTCGTCCAGCTCGGCGTCGCCGATCAGCGCGACGAACCGGGAGTGCGGGCGGGCGCCGAAGTGCGCGTCGACGTAGCGCCGCGTCGCGGCGGCGAAGAGCGGCGCCGCCGCGCCGAGCCCGACGGAGCCGGTGGAGAAGTCCACCTCGTCCGGGTCCTTGGTACGCGACGGGTACGACTGGAGCCCGCCCCGGGCCCGCAGCGTCGTCAGGTACGACCGGTCGAGGTTGCCCAGCAGGTACTGGATGGCGTGGAACACCGGCGAGGCGTGCGGCTTGACCGCCACCCGGTCCTCGGCGTCCAGGTGCGCGAACCACAGCGCCGTCATCGCGGTGACCAGCGAGGCGCTGGACGCCTGGTGCCCGCCCACCTTCACCCCGTCGCCGGTGTCACGGTCGTGGTTGGCCGCGTCGACGATCCGGGTGGCGAGCCAGAGCACCCGCCGCTGGATCTCGTCGAGGACGTCGAGGTCGGTTCGGTTCACGTTCGGCTCCAGGGGTCCGGCACGTCACCGTTGACGGCCGGTCGGGGGCGGGAACTGCGCGGGTACGCAGCTGAACTGCGCAGATACTCAGCCGCACTGCGCGGGTACGAAGCCGCCGCGCACAACGAACGCACGCGGCGGCTCGGGTGTAAGGAAGGGGCCCTTCCTATACAAAATGCGTTAGGAAGGTGCCCTTCCTTACACCTCAGGCGCCGAGGCGGGAGAGGATCAGCTCGCGGACGGTCTTGGCGTCGGCCTGGCCGCGGGTGGTCTTCATGACCGCGCCGACCAGTGCGCCGGCCGCGGCGACCTTGCCGCTGCGCACCTTCTCGGCGATGTCCGGGTTGGCCGCGATCGCCTCGTCCACGGCGGCGGTGAGCGCGCCGGTGTCGGAGACGACCTCCAGGCCCCGGTTGGTCATGATCTCGGTCGGCGAGCCCTCGCCGGCCACCACGCCCTCCAGGACGCTGCGGGCCAGCTTGTCGTTGAGCTTGCCGGCGTCGACCAGACCCTGCAGCTCGGCGACCTGCGCCGGGGTGGCCCCGACGTCGGCCAGCTCCACGCCGGTCTCGTTGGCCCGCCGGGACAGCTCGCCCAGCCACCACTTGCGGGCCGCGGCCGGGGACGCGCCGGCGGCGACGGTCTGCTCGATCAGCTCGACCGCGCCGGCGTTGAGCACGGACTGCATGTCCGCGTCCGACAGGCCCCACTGCTCCTGGAGCCGGCGGCGGTGCAGCCGGGGCAGCTCGGGCAGGGCGGCCTTCAGCTCGGCGACCCAGGCGGTGTCCGGCGCGAGCGGCACCAGGTCGGGCTCCGGGAAGTAGCGGTAGTCGGTCGCCGTCTCCTTGGACCGGCCCGGCGTGGTGTCGCCGGTGTCCTCGTGGAAGTGCCGGGTCTCCTGGGTGATCCGGCCGCCCGCGTCGAGCACGGACGCCTGCCGGATGATCTCCGACCGGACCGCCCGCTCGACCGACCGCAGCGAGTTGACGTTCTTGGTCTCCGTCCGGGTGCCCCATTCCTCGCCGGGCAGGTTAAGGGAGGTGTTGACGTCGCAGCGCAGCGACCCCTCCTCCATCCGCACGTCGGAGACGCCCAGCGAGCGGATCACGTCGCGCAGCTCGGTGACGTACGCGCGGGCCACCTCGGGGGCCAACGCGCCGGTGCCGGGGACCGGCTTGGTGACGATCTCCACCAGCGGGATGCCGGCCCGGTTGTAGTCGACCAGCGACTCGGTGGCGCCGTGGATGCGCCCGGTGGTGCCGCCGACGTGCAGCGTCTTGCCGGTGTCCTCCTCCAGGTGCACCCGCTCGATGCCGATCCGCACCAGCTCGCCGTTCACCTCGACGTCCAGGTAGCCCTCGAAGCACAGCGGCTCGTCGTACTGGCTGATCTGGAAGTCCTTCGGCATGTCCGGGTAGAAGTAGTTCTTCCGGGCGAACCGGCACCACTCGGCGATCGAGCAGTTCAGCGCCAGGCCGATCCGGATCGTCGCCTCGATGGCGGCCCTGTTGGCCACCGGCAGCGAGCCGGGCAGACCCAGGCAGACCGGGCAGACCCGGGTGTTCGGCGCGCCGCCGAAGTCGGTCGGGCAGCCGCAGAACATCTTGGTGTTCGTGCCCAGCTCGACGTGGGTCTCCAGGCCGATCACCGGTTCGTAGCGCGCGACGACCTCGTCGTACGCGGGCAGTGTCGTCGTCATCTGAGCTCCTGCCTCACAGTGCCGGTGGGGTGAACGTGCCGACCGCGCTCTCCAGCGCCGCGGCGACCCGGTACATCCGGTCGTCGGCCATGGTCGGGGCCATGATCTGGAAGCCGACCGGCAGCCCGTCGGAGAGCCCGCACGGCACCGAGATGCCCGGCCCGCCGTACAGGTTGGTCGGGATGGTGAACAGGTCGGCCAGGTACATCTGGTACGGGTCGGAGGTGCGCGCCCCGATGGGGAACGCCACGAACGGGGTGGTCGGCGAGATGAGCGCGTCGACCTTCTCGAACGCGGCCGTGAAGTCCCGGGTGATCAGGGTCCGGACCTTCTGCGCCTGCCCGTAGTAGGCGTCGTAGTAGCCCGACGAGAGCGCGTACGTGCCGATCATGATGCGGCGCTTGACCTCGGGACCGAAGCCGGCCTCCCGGGTCAGCGACATGACCTCCTCCAGCGACCGGTTGCCGTCGTCGCCGACCCGCAGGCCGAACCGGACGCCGTCGAACCGGGCCAGGTTGGAGGAGCACTCGCTCGGGGCGATCAGGTAGTACGCCGGCAGCGCGTACGTGAAGTTCGGGCAGGACACCTCGACGATCTCGGCGCCCAGCTTGGTCAGCGCGTCGACCGACTCGCGGAACGCGGCCAGCACGCCGGGCTCGGCGCCCTCGCCGGTGAACTGGGTGACGATGCCGAGCTTCACGCCGGTCAGGTCACCGGTCGCGCCCCGCCTCGCGGCGGCCACCACGTCCGGCACCGGCTGCGGGATCGAGGTGGAGTCGCGCGGGTCGTGCCCGCCGATCACCTCGTGCAGCAGCGCGGCGTCCAGCACCGTACGGGCGCACGGGCCGGGGGTGTCCAGCGAGGAGGAGAACGCCACCAGGCCGTAGCGGGAGGTGCCGCCGTAGGTCGGCTTCGCGCCGACGGTGCCGGTGACCGCGCCGGGCTGGCGGATCGAGCCGCCGGTGTCGGAGCCGATCGCCAGCGGCGCCTCGTACGCCGCGAGGGCCGCGGCGCTGCCGCCGCCGGAGCCGCCCGGGATGCGGCTCAGGTCCCACGGGTTGTGCGTCGGGCCGTACGCCGAGTACTCGGTGGAGGAGCCCATGGCGAACTCGTCCATGTTGGTCTTGCCGAGCATCACCGTGCCGGCGGCGCGCAGCCGCTGCACGATCGTCGAGTCGTACGGCGGGCGCCAGCCCTCCAGGATCTTCGACCCGACGGTGGTCGGCACGCCCTTGGTGGTCAGCACGTCCTTCACCGCGACCGGCACGCCGGCCAGCGGGCCCAGCTCCTCGCCGGCGGCGCGGCGGGCGTCCACCTCGCGGGCGGCGGCGAGCGCGCCCTCGCTGTCGACGTGCAGGAACGCGTGCACCCGGTCGTCCACGGCGGCGATCCGGTCCAGGTGCGCCCGCGTGACCTCGACGGCGGAGGTCTCGCCGGCGGCGACGAGCCCCGCGATCTCCGTCGCGGTCAGTCTGGTCAGGTCACTCATGCCGCCGCCTCGCTTCGCTCACCGGCGTCCTGCGCGCCGGACACACCGGGCCTGGTGATCCGCTCGCTCATGACGCCACATCCTCGTCCAGGATCCGCGGTACGCGGAACCGCTGCTCCTCGGCGTCGGGCGCGCCCGACAGCGCCTCCTCCGGGGTCAGCCCGGGCACCACGACGTCGTCCCGCAGGACGTTGGTCAGCGGCACCGAGTGCGAGGTCGGCGGGATGTCCGCCGCGGTGACCTCGCCGACCTGCGCGACCGCCTGGAGGATCACGTCGAGCTGGCCGGCGAAGGTGTCCAGCTCCTCCTCCGTGACGGCGAGCCGCGACAGTCGCGCCAGGTGCGCGACCTCCTCGCGGGAGATGGCGGCCATCGGTGCCCCCTTCGTGACGGTGTTGCCGGTCGGGCCGGTGCCGGCCGCGCGGCGATGTGCGTGACGCGCGGTGACCGGAGCGAGTCTATTGTTCCGTCCCGGCGGCGCGTCCCCGACTCCCCCTATGGGCGCGGCGCGCCGGGCCGCCGCCCCGTGGGAGGCATCCCGGCGACGGGCTCGGCGGACGGTGGGCTCAGCGGGCGTGCCGGCGGGGGATCTCCGCGTCGGGGCTGGGGGTCGGGCGGACCGGGCGGTAGCGGGCCAGCCAGGCGACGAGTTCCTCGGCCGGCATCGGCCGGGCGTAGAACCAGCCCTGCGCGGCGTCGCAGCCGGCGGCGTGCAGCATGCGCCAGGTGCGCTCGTCCTCCACGCCCTCGGCGACCACCCGCAGCCCGAGCGCCTTGGCCAGCTCGATCGTCGACCGCACGATCGCCGCGTCGTCGGCGTCCTCGGCCATCCCCAGCACGAAGGAGCGGTCCACCTTCACCTCGGACAGCGGCAGCCGGCGCAGGTGCTGCAACGACGAGTACCCGGTGCCGAAGTCGTCCAACGCGATGCCCACCCCGATCCGGTGCAGGCGGGAGATGGTGGCCAGCACCCGGCGGGGGTCGGCCATCAGCGCCCCCTCGGTGATCTCCAGTTGCAGCCGCTGCGGCGGCACGCCGTACCGGGCGAGCAGGTCGGCGATCTGGTCGGCGATCTCACCGGTGTGCAGGTCCCGCACGCTGACGTTGAGCGCCGCCGGCACGGCGATCCCGGCGGCCGACCACTTGGCGAGCTGTTCCACCACGTCGTCCACCACCCGCCGGGTCAGCAGCCGCATCACCGCGCTCTGCTCGGCGACCCGGATCAACTCCTCCGGGTCCACCATCCCCCGGCGGGGGTGCCGCCAGCGCAGCAGCGCCTCCACGCCGACCACCTCACCGGTCGCGATCGCGACCTGCGGCTGGTAGTACATGGTGATCTCGCCCGCCTCGGCGGCCGGGTCCAGCTCCGCGTCCCGACCCCGAGCCGGCCCGGGGTCCGCGCCCCGCCGCCGGGCCGCGTCCTGCCGGCCACCCCGCCGGGCCGCCGGGTCGCGGTCGCCGCGCCGGCCGCCGTCGCCGGTCGTGCCCTGCCGGCGTACGCCGACGCCGGTCTCGCCCCCGGGCCGACCGGCGTGCTCGCGGCGGCCGGGACCGTCGCCCCGGTCCGGGCCGGTCTCGGGCGATGCCGCCGTCCGGCGGCGGATCGGATCGGCGGCGGTGACGATCCGGTTGATCAACTCGTCGGTGGGCGGCGGCTCGGTCCGCTGCCGGCGGCGGCGCAACCGCCAGCGGCCGGATCCGGCGTCGGGGCGCAGACCCGCCGCGTCGGCCGGAAGTTCCGCGCCGTCTCCGCCCCGCGCGCCCATCGCCGGCGTGGCCGGTGCCGTCGCGGCGGCACCATCGACGCCGGCGAGATCACCGCCCCCCTCGGCCAGGACCCCACCGGCCACGGTCCGGTCGGCCGCCCCCTGCGGCCCGTCGCCGCCGCCCGGGAGCCCGGCCCGCGCGCCTTCCCCCGCCGGTAGGCCGTCCGGGGCAGCTTCCCCCGCCGGGAGCCCGGCCGGCGCGGCGTCCTCAGGCGGGAGCGTGGCCCGCGCGGCGTCCTCAGGCGGGAGCCCGGCCCGCGTCGCCGGCGGCGCGCCGGCCGGACGGCCGGACTCCAGCACCCGGCGCAGGTCCGCGAGGAGGCCCAGCCGTTCGGCGGAGTTGTGGTCCGACTCGGCCGCGTAGACCGCCACGGTGTCGTTGCGGTGCTTGGCGTCGTACATCGCCACGTCGGCGTGGCGCATCAGGGTCGCGAAGTCCTCGCCGTGTTCGGGGAAGAGCGCGATGCCGATGGAGCCGCCCACGTCGAGCGGCAGCCCGTCCAGGGGCACCGGCTCGGCCAGCGCGCGGACCACCCGGTCGGCGAGGTCCCGGGCCTCGCCGACGTCGGCCAGCCCGGTCATCACGATGGCGAACTCGTCCCCGCCCAGCCGGGCCACCATGTCCTCCCCGGCCACGCCGGTCAGCCGGGCGCTCACCTCGACCAGCAGCCGGTCACCCACCGCGTGCCCGAGGGCGTCGTTGACGTTCTTGAACCGGTCGAGGTCGATCAGGAGCAGCGCCAGGTGGGCACCGGGCTCGCCGCGGGTTGCCCGTTCGGCGTGCAGGTGCACCTGCTCGCCGACCTCGGCCAGCAGCGCCTTGCGGTTGGGCAGGCCGGTGAGCGGGTCCAGTGAGGCCAGCTGTTGCTGCTCCACGCTGAGCCGGGCCATCCGGTAGACGGCGAACAGCGGCACCAGCACCAGCGGGATCAGCGCCGCGCTGGCCCGGGCCGCGGCGACCAGCACCGGGGCGAGCAGCAGCAGCGAGCCGGTGGAGAGCAGCTCGAAGCCCAGCCCCTGCCGCAGGCTGGGCCACCAGCGGTCGCCGAAGCGCAGCCGGACGGCGGCGCTCACCAGCGCGTAGTTGACGGCGAACCAGGCCACCGTCGCGCCGCCCACGGCGGCCACGTCCGTCCAGCGCAGCGGGCCGCCGTCGAAGATGCCGCCGGGCCCGAGCCAGGTGACCACGTACGCGGCGGCCAGGGCGCAGGCGTACTGGCCGGCGTTGAAGGCCGTCCGCCAGGGGGCGTGCCCCATCCGCCAGCCGGAGACGACGACGGCCACCGCCTGCACGGCGACCGCCGGGCCGAGCCCCCAGCCGAGCAGGATCGCGAAGGTGAAGCAGGTGGACGGGAAGACCGCCGAGGTCTGCCGGCGCCCGGGCGGCACGAACGGGCGCGCGTCGCAGCCGACGGCGAGGGCCGCCATCACCCAGAACGCCGCCGGCAGCTCCGGCAGCTCCTCCGGGAGGGCGAGCACCGGGCGTACGCAGAACAGCACGGCCAGCGCGACGACCGACCAGACGAAGACGAAGAACGGGCGTCCCCGGCCGGGCGGAACGGAGTTCCGCAGGTCGGCGGCCTCCATCGCACCTCCCGGGGGTCTCGGTCCACGAGGCGTGACCCGCTGGCACGCCGTGCCGTCAATGAAACGCCCTCGGTGGCGCAATGCCCGACACGACAGTCGCGAATCGGTCGTAGTCGTAATTAAGTTGGTATCCGGGCCAGTCCCCGCAAGCCGCCCGCGACGACGCCCACCGACGACACCGCGGACCGTCCGCCCGCGTGCCCGGGTGGCTTCCCCGCGTGCCCGCCGTCACTCCTCGGTGCGGGCGACCCCCCGGGCCGCGTCCGGGCCCTCGTCCAGCAGCACCTGGAAGCCCGCCTCGTCGAGGACGGGCACCTTGAGGCTGGCCGCCTTGTCCGCCTTGGAGCCCGGGTTGTCGCCCACGACCACGAAGGAGGTCTTCTTGGAGACCGACCCGCTCACCTTGCCGCCCCGGCTCTGGATCGCCTCGGACGCCTGGTCGCGGCTGAACCCGGCCAGCGTGCCGGTCACCACGACGGTGAGCCCCTCCAGCGGGCGCGGCCCCTCGTCGACCGCCTCCTCGGCCATCCGTACGCCGGCCTCGGCCCACTTGCGGACCACCTCGCGGTGCCAGTCGACGGCGAACCACTCCCGGATGCTCGCGGCGATCGTCGGCCCGACGCCGTCGACCGAGGAGAGCTCGTCCTCGGTGGCCCGGTCGATCGCCTCGACGGAGCGGAAGTGTCGGGCGAGCGCCTGCGCGGCGGTGGGGCCGACGTGCCGGATGGACAGGCCCACCAGCACCCGCCACAGGTCGCGTTCCTTCGCCACGGCCAGGTTGTCCAGCAGCTTGTGGGCGTTGCTGCCGAGGGTGCCGTCCTTGTTGACGAAGAAGGGCGACTGGGCGAGCTGCTTCTCGTCGAGGGAGAACAGGTCGCCCTCGTCGGTGATGACGTGCGCGTCGAGCAGCGCCGCCGCGCCCTTGTAACCGAGCGCCTCGATGTCGAACACCTTGCGGCCGGCGAGGTGGTAGACCCGCTCCCGCAGCTGCCCGGGGCAGGTACGGGAGTTGGGGCACCGGATGTCGACGTCCGCCTCCTTCGCCGGCGCGAGCGGCGAGCCGCAGGCCGGGCAGGTGGTGGGCATGACGAACGGCCGGGCGTCGGCCGGACGCAGGTCGACCACCGGGCCGAGCACCTCGGGGATGACGTCGCCGGCCTTGCGCAGCACCACCGTGTCGCCGATCAGGACGCCCTTGCGCTCGACCTCCCGCGCGTTGTGCAGGGTGGCGTACGCGACGGTGGAGCCGGCCACCTTGACGGGCTGGAGCACGGCCCGCGGCGTGACCCGGCCGGTGCGCCCGACCTCGACGTCGATGTCGAGCAGCTTCGTGTTCACCTCCTCCGGCGGGTACTTGAAGGCGATCGCCCAGCGCGGCGCCCGGCTGGTCGAGCCGAGCCGGCCCTGGATGGAGACCGGGTCGACCTTGACCACCACGCCGTCGATCTCGTGCTCGACGTCGTGCCGGTGCGCGGCGTAGTGGGCGATGTATTCCGCGACGCCGGCCAGGTCGGGCACCACCCGCCAGCGGTCGCTGGTCGGCAGCCCCCACGCCTTCAGGGCCGCGTAGGACTCGGACTGCGTCACCGGCTGGAAGCCACGACGGGCACCGAAGCCGTGCACCACCAGGCGCAGCGGCCGGGAGGCGGTGATCCGCGGATCCTTCTGGCGCAGGCTGCCGGCGGCGGCGTTGCGCGGGTTGGCGAACGGGGGCTTGCCCTGCTCGACCAGCCCGGCGTTGAGGTCGGCGAAGGCGGCCACCGGGAAGTAGATCTCGCCCCGCACCTCCACGAACTCCGGGATGTCGGGGAACTCGGCCGACGTGCTGAGCTGGCCCGGCACGTCGGCGATGCTGCGCACGTTGGCGGTGACGTCCTCGCCCGTGCGGCCGTCGCCCCGGGTCGCCGCCCGGACCAGCCGCCCGCGCTCGTAGGTGAGGTTGATGGCGAGCCCGTCGACCTTCAGCTCGCACAGGTAGGCCACCGGCCCGCCCGCGTCGCGCTCGACCCGCTCGGCCCAGGCCGCCAGCTCCTCGTCGGCGAAGGCGTTGTCGAGGGAGAGCATCCGCTCGGCGTGGGCGACCGGGGTGAAGTCGGTGGAGAAGGTGCCGCCGACCCGCTGGGTCGGCGACTCGGGGGTGCGCAGCGCGGGGAACCGCTCCTCCAGCGCCGCCAGCTCCCGCAACTGCCGGTCGAAGTCGGCGTCGGAGATGGTCGGCGCGTCCAGCACGTAGTAGCGGTACTGGTGGTCCGTCAGCTCCTGGCTGAGCGTGGCGTGCCGCTCCCGGGCCTCCGGGGTCGGCTCGGCGCCGGCCGCCGCCTCCTGCGCCGGAGTGACCTGCTGGGCGATGGCTTCCTCGGACACCGTGCGACCTCCCGTGATTCCGCTACCCCGGCACCGTATCGGTCCGGTGGGACAATCCGCCGGCCACCCGCCACGCCCGAGCGGCGACAGGGCCGCCGACGTGCGAGGATCGCCGGACTGCGGGCTGCGCCAGGGGCCCGCCACCTGCGGCGTCCGCGCCGCACCAACTGTCGAGGCGGGGGTACGGATGCCGGAATGGCTGCTCTGGGCGACGGCGGTCGCGCTGGCCGTGGCGGCCGGCTGGGCGTGGAGCGAGTGGCGGCGCGGTGCCCGTGACGACGCCCCGCGCCGACGGGAACGCCCGCGCACCCGGCCCGGCCGCGGCACCGCGTCGCCGGGCGGGCCGGGCCGGTCGACCGCGCCACCCCGGCCGCGTACCGCCGAACGGGCGCCCGCCGGTGCCCCGCGCCCGGGTGAGATCTGGTGGGCCGACGTCCCGTACGCCGACGGCACCGGCTCGAAGGTGCGGCCCTGCCTGGTGCTGCGCGCCGACGCCCGGGGCGCCGACGTCCTGAAGATCACCAGTCAGGACAAGAGCGGCCGGGACGACCACGTCCGCATCCCGACCCGGGAGTGGGACCCCGACGCCGACCACGACAGCTTCGTCGACCTGGCCGAGCCCGCCCAGGTTCCGCTGGCCGACTTCTCCCGCCACGCCGGTGCCTGCGACCCCGCCCTGTGGCGCCGCATCCGCCGCCTGCCCCACCTCCCCGGCGCCTGACCACGCGCCGTCCGGCCGGCTCTCGCACGGCCCGGCGGGACGCGCCGTCCGGCCGGCTCCCGGACGGCCCATCGCACGTCGGGGCAGGTCAGTCCCAGACGCGGGCGAGGGCGTGGAGCTGGTCGGCGTACTCGATGCGGGCGGACCAGGCGTCGGGCCAGGCCGACATGCCCAGGGCCGCGCCGACGAAGGCGCCGGCCAGCGCGGCGATCGAGTCGGAGTCGCCGGCGGTGGTGGCGCCCCGGGCCAGCGCGGCGACCGGGTCGTCGGCGTGCCGGATCGCGCAGAACAGCGCGGTGGCCAGCGCCTCCTCGGCGATCCAGCCCTCGCCGGTGTGCCGGCACGGGTCGCCGCCGTCGTCGGGGTCGGCGAGCGCGGCGTCGAGGCGGCCGAGGACCGCCAGGCACTCGTCCCAGCCACGGGCGATGAAGTCCTCCGGCGTGTCGACGCCGGGGCGCTGCCAGAGGTCGCCGAGCCAGTCGGCGCGGTAGACGCGCCGCTGGTCGCGGGCCCGGTCGGCGAGCAGGCGGGGCAGGTCCGCCGGTGCCGCGCCGGCGCGCAGCAGCCGCACGGCGTACGCGGTCAGCTCGCTGGCCGCCAGGCCGGTCGGGTGCCCGTGGGTCAGCCCCGCCTGGAGCTGGGACAGCCCGGCGAGGGTGTCCAGGTCGACGTCGAGCAGACCGACCGGGGTGACCCGCATGTTCGCCCCGCAGCCCTTCGAGCCGGCGACCGTCGCCTCCTGCCAGCGCACACCTCGCCCGAGTTCGGCGCAGGCGCGCAGGCAGGTCATGCCCGGCGCCCGGTTGTTCTCCGGGCTGGCCGCCCAGTCGAGGAAGCGCTGCCGCAGCAGCGGCTCGACCGCCTCGGGCGTCAGCGCCGGAGCATCGTGCAGCGCCCAGCCGACGGCCAGCGCCATCTGGGTGTCGTCGGTGACGAGTGCCGGGTGGCCGGCGAGCTCGCGCGGGCCGGCCGGGCCGTAGCGGCGGACGATCTCGGCGACGGTCAGGAACTCGGTCGGCTTGCCCAGCGCGTCACCGTAGGCGAGGCCGAAGAGCGAGCCGGCGGCCCGCCGGAGCGAGGTGTCGATCATTCCCGCGATCATGCCGCCCGGCCGCAACCCGCACCACCGCGACGGCCGGGCACCCGCGCCGCGGCCCGCCGAGCCCGTGCCGCCGGACGGTCGGGGCGACCGGCGGCCGGCGGTCGACTCAGTCGAAGAAGACCAGGCAGAACGGGTGGCCGGCGGGGTCGGCGTAGACCCGGAAGTCGTCGCCCTCCCCCGGCAGCCGCCGGGCGCCGAGCGCCAGCACCCGCTTCTCGGCCGCCTCCACGTCGTCCACCTCGACGTCCAGGTGGAACTGCTGGGGGCGCTGCGGGTCGGGCCACGTCGGCGGGCGCAGGTCGGGTGCCTTCTGGAAGGCGAGCCGGTGCCCGGAGCCGGAGATCACCACCCAACCGTCGTCGCTGGCGTCGGCGTCCAGCGGCAGACCCAGCAGCTCGGAGTAGAAGTCGGCCAGGGCCCGCGGGTCGGGACAGTCGATCACCACTGTGCGCAGCTTTCCAATCATGCCGACCATCGTGCCCCGCCCGTACGACGGGAAACCTCAGTCCTCGGCGAGCCGCCGCCCCGCGTCCCGGCAGGCGGCGAGCACCGCGCGGGTGTACTGCGGGGTCGCGTTGGCGAGGCCGCACGCCGGGGTGACCACGACCTGCTCGGCGAGCCGCCGGCGCGGGAAGCCGAGGCGGTCCCAGAGCTGGCGTACCCGGTCGGCGACCTGAGCCGAGGTGGGCGCGCGACCGGCGGCCGGCGGCCGGGTCGGCGCGGCGCCGGCCAGCAGCCCGAGCCCGGCGTCGACGGCCTCGCCCAGCGGGTCCAGGTCGGTGACGAGGTCGAGGTCGAGGGCCACGCCGACGGCGCCCGCGGCGCGGATCAGCTCCAGCGGCACGTCCGGCGCGCAGCAGTGCACCAGGACCGGCACGCCGGCCGCCTCGACGACCGTGCGCAGCAGCGACCCGGCGACGCCCGGCTCCACGGCCCGGTACACGCCGAACCCGCTCTCGGTGGGCACCCGCCCGGCGAGCACGGCCGGCAGCGACGGCTCGTCGAGTTGGAGCAGCACGGTGGCGTGCGGCAGCCGGCGGACGACCGCCGCGACATGCGCGCGCAACCCTTCCGCGAGCGAACCCGTGAGGTCCCGGACCGCGCCGGGATCCCGCAGCATCCGGCCCCCGATCGGCAGCTCCAGGGACGCGGCCAGGGTGAACGGGCCACCCGCCTGGATCTTGACCGGTCCCGCGTACTCCTCGGCCTGCTCGGCGAGCTGGTCGAGGTCGCGTTCCATCAGGTCGCGGGCGCGGCGCAGGTCCCGCCCCGGGCGGGGCGCGATCCGCCAGCGGGCGGCGTACAGCTCGACCGGCAGCTCGACCAGCAGGCCGGCGGTCCGGCCGACCAGGTCGGCGCCGGGGCCCCGGGCCGGCAGCTCCGGCAGGTGCGGCAGCGCGGGAAGCTCGCCGAGGACGATCCGCTGTGCCTCGGCGATGTCGGTGCCGGGGAGGGAACCGATGCCGGTCGCCGCGCCGGCCGGCCAGGGCCACGCCTGATCTGTCACGGCCGAAGACTATCCGGCCGCCGGGCGGTCGGACCGCTCAGCCGGCGATCGTGGCGGAGCCGAGCACGACGTCGCCGGCCGGGTCCGGCCGGTAGGCGACGATCGCCTGGCCGGCGGCGACCCCGCGCACCGGGCGGCGCAGCTCGGCGCGGAGGCCGTCGGCGCTCACCTCGACCGTCGCCGGCACCACGTCGCCGTGCGCCCGCAACTGCACCTCGCACTCCAGCGGGGCCTCCGGGCGGGGCCCGCCCGTCCACACCGGACGCTCGGCGCGCACCCGGGAGACCTCGAGGGCCTCCGCCGGGCCGACCGTCACCGTGTTGGTCTTCGGCGTGATGGAGAGCACGTACCGGGGGCGGCCGTCCGGCGCCGGCCGGTCCAGGTGCAGGCCGCGCCGCTGCCCGACGGTGTACGCGTACGCGCCGGCGTGGCTGCCCACCACGGCGCCGGTGGTCGCGTCCACCACGTCGCCGGGCGCCTCGCCGAGCCGCTGCGCGAGGAAGCCGCGGGTGTCGCCGTCGGCGATGAAGCAGATGTCGTGCGAGTCGGGCTTGTCGGCCACCGCCAGCCCCCGCCGGGCGGCCTCCTCGCGGACCTGCGCCTTCGTCGAGTCCCCGAGCGGGAAGACCGACCGGTCGAGCTGCTCTCGGGTGAGCACCGCGAGGACGTACGACTGGTCCTTGGCCACGTCGACGCTGCGGCGCAGCAGCCCGTCCGCCCCGAGCCGGGCGTGGTGGCCGGTCACCACGGCGTCGAAGCCCAGGGCCACGGCCCGGTCCAGCACCGCGGCAAACTTGATCTTCTCGTTGCAGCGCAGGCAGGGGTTCGGCGTACGGCCCGCCGCGTACTCGGCGACGAAGTCGTCCACCACGTCCTCATGGAAACGGTCGGCCATGTCCCAGACGTAGAACGGGATGCCGATCACGTCGGCGGCCCGCCGGGCGTCGCGGGAGTCCTCCAGCGTGCAGCAGCCGCGCGCGCCGGTGCGGTACGTCTGCGGGTTACGCGCCAGCGCCAGGTGCACGCCGGTCACGTCGTGCCCCGCCTCCACCGCCCGCGCCGCCGCGACCGCCGAGTCGACCCCGCCGGACATCGCCGCCAACACCCTCACCGGCCCACTCCCTTCACCCCACCGAGCCTATCCCCGCCCCCGCCCCACCCGACCTCCCCGCCCCTGGCGCCAACGTCCCCCCGCCGCGCGATCTTGCAGTTGTCGCCCGGCAGAAGGGGCAAACACCGCGATTGAGGGGCCGAAAGTGCAAGATCGCGAGCGCGACAGGGCGAGCGCGACGGGGTGGGGGGGGTGGGGTGGGGTCAGCGGGGGGTGCGGAGGGCGGCGGCGCGGCGGGCGCGTTCGACGGTGGCCGGGAGCGCGGCGATGAGGGCGTCGACGTCGGCGGGCGTGCTGGTGTGGCCGAGGGTGAAGCGCAGCGAGGAGCGGGCCCGGTCGTCGTCGGCACCCATGGCCAGCAGCACGTGGGACGGCTGGGCCACCCCGGCGGAGCAGGCCGAGCCGGTCGAGCAGGCGATGCCCTGGGCGTCCAGCAGGAGCAGCAGGGCGTCTCCCTCGCAGCCGGGGAAGGAGAAGTGCGCGTTGCCCGGCAGCCGGCCGGTGGGGTCGCCGTTGAAGACCACCTCGGGCACCGCCTGCCGGACCCGCTCGACCAGGTCGTCGCGGAGCGCGGCGATCCGGGCCGCGTACTCCTGCTGGCCCTTGACCGCCGCCTCCACGGCGACGGCGAAGGCGACGATGCCGGCGGTGTCGAGGGTGCCGGAGCGCACGTCGCGCTCCTGGCCGCCGCCGTGCAGCAGCGGGGTGGCTGGTACGTCGCGGGCGAGCACGAGGGCGCCCACCCCGGTCGGCCCGCCGAGCTTGTGCCCGGTCACGGTCAGCGCGGCGACCCCGCTGGCGGCGAAGTCCACCGGCACCTGCCCGACCGCCTGGATCGCGTCGGTGTGGAACGGCACCCCGTGCTCGGCGGCGACCGCAGCCAGGTCGGCGACCGGCTGCACGGTGCCCACCTCGTTGTTGGCCCACATCGCGGTCACCACCGCGACCCGTTCTCCGTGCTCGGCCAGCTCGGCGCGCAGCTCGTCGGGGCTGAGCCGGCCGCTGGCGTCCACCGAGAGCCAGCCCACCCGGGCCCCCTCGTGGTCGGCCAGCCAGTCCACGGCGTCGAGCACCGCGTGGTGCTCCACCGCGCTGGAGACCACCCGGTCCCGCCGGGTGTCGGCCCCCCGCCGTGCCCAGAAGATGCCCTTGACCGCGAGGTTGTCGCTCTCGGTCCCGCCGCCGGTGAAGACGACCTCGGAGGGGCGGGCGCCCAGCGCGGCGGCCACCCGCTCCCGCGACTCCTCCACCCGTCGGCGGGCACGGCGGCCCGACGCGTGCAGGGAGGACGCGTTGCCGACCTCGCGGGCGGTGGCGACGTACGCCTCCAGTGCCTCGTCGAGCATCGGAGTCGTCGCCGCGTGATCCAGGTATGCCATCACGGCTCAGCCTAACGACCGGCCCCGGACCGGACGGACGCCGGAGTACGCCGTCCAACCCACGGGGGCGGTGGGGACCCCGTACCCGCACGTCACGAATCTCTCGGACGTCGCGGGGTACTACCGACCCGCGCGACACACGGATGTCCCGGTCGGGGTGCTCGGCGACGGGTCGGACGAGCGGCTGCCGTTGCCACCGGACGTCGACCGTCAGGCATACTCGGTTGTCGACGTTTCCGCCGAGGCGTCCGACAGCCCACGGCCCCGCGAGAGCGTGCCGAGGGGCCTCTGACGGGCTGATCGGCGGGCCGGCTCAGCTCCCCGGCCCGCCGATCAGCTCCCCACCCGCGGTCAGGCCGCGCCCGATGACGTCGTCGGTCCCGATCCTCCCCGTTCGGGGCCGGACAGCGACGGGCCGGGAACCGCCGCGCGGTTCCCGGCCCCGGTGCGGGCGGGCGTCAGCTCACTTGCGCTTGCGGATCTCCTCCGCGGCCTGCGGGACGACCTTGAACAGGTCGCCCACCACGCCGAAGTCGGCCAGCTCGAAGATCGGCGCCTCGCCGTCCTTGTTGACCGCGACGATGGTCTTCGAGGTCTGCATGCCGGCCCGGTGCTGGATGGCACCGGAGATGCCGAGCGCGACGTAGAGCTGCGGGGAGACGGTCTTGCCGGTCTGGCCCACCTGGAACTGGTGCGGGTAGAAGCCGGAGTCGACGGCCGCGCGGGACGCGCCGACGGCGCCGCCGAGCAGGTCGGCCAGCTCCTCGACCAGCTTGAAGTTGTCGGCGTTGCCGACGCCGCGACCGCCGGAGACGACGACGCCGGCCTCGGTGAGCTCGGGGCGGGAGCCCTTCTGCTCGGCGACCCGGTCGACGACCCTGGCCAGCTTGTCGGCGTCGGTGACCGACACGGTGAGCTGCTCGACGGTCGGGGTGGCGGCCGCCGGGGTCGGGTTGACCGAGTTCGGCCGGACGGTGACCAGCGGCAGGCCGCGGGTGACCTTGGACTTGACGATGGTCGAGCCGGCGAAGGCCACCTGGGTGGCGGTGCCGTCGGCGGCCAGGGCGACCACGTCGGTCAGGATGCCGTTGTCCAGCTTGACGGCCAGGCGGGCGGCGATCTCCTTGCCCTCCTGGGACGAGGCGAGCAGCACGGCCGCGGGCTGCACCCGCTTGACCAGCTCGGCCACGACGGTGGCCTTGGGGGCCACCAGGTAGCCGTCGATGTCGTCACCCTCGGCGGCGTAGATCTTCTCCGCGCCGTACTCGCCCAGCTTGGCGCTCAGCGCCTCGGCGGCGCCGGGGCCGCCGAGCACGACCGCGCTCGCCGTGCCCAGCTCGCGGGCGAGGGTGAGCATCTCCAGGGTGACCTTCTTGACGCCGAATTCCCGGGTGGCTTCGACGACGACGAGAACCTCAGACATGTCCAGACCTCTCACACGAACTTCTCGGTGGCGAGGAACTCGACCAGCTTGACGCCGCCGTCGCCCTCGTCGGTGATCTTCGCGCCGCCGGAGCGCGGCGGGCGCTTGGTGTGCTCCAGCACGGCGCTGGTCGCGCCCTCGAAGCCCACCTCGGCCGGGGCGACGCCGAGGTCACCCAGGGAGAGCGTCTGCACCGGCTTCTTCTTCGCGGCCATGATGCCCTTGAAGGACGGGTAGCGCGGCTCGTTGATGGTGTCCCAGACGGAGACCACGGCGGGGGTGGGGGCGGTGACCACCTCGTAGCCCTCCTCGGTCTGCCGCTCGACGGTCAGGGTGGCACCGTCGACGGTGAGCTTGCGGGCACCGGTCAGCGCCGCGACGCCCAGCCGCTCGGCGATCATGTGCGGCATCACCTGCACCCGGCCGTCGGTCGACTCGGCGCCGCAGAGCACCAGGTCGGCGTTGAGCTGGCCGAGCGCGGCGGCGAGCACCTTCGAGGTGGCCACGGCGCAGGACCCGTGCAGGGCCTCGTCCACGACGTGCACGGCCTTGTCGGGGCCCATGGAGAGCGCCTTGCGGATCGACTCGGTCGCCCGGTCCGGACCCATGGTCAGGACGGTGACCTCGCCGCCGTGGGCCTCCTTGATCTTCAACGCCTCTTCGATGGCGTACTCGTCCATCTCGTTGATGACGTTGTTCGCCGAACCGCGGTCGACGGTGTTGTCGTCAGTGCGCAGGTTGCGGTCCGCGCCCGAATCGGGCACCTGCTTGACGAGTACGACGATGTTCATCGCGCTTCGACGACCCTCCTGTTTGGTGTAGCGATCACTCGCCCGGTCACGGGCGCAGCCTCCCGCGTGACTTAACGATCGGTCAACCACGGGCTGCTGTGCAGTTGCCCACGGCGCAATGTTACCTGTCAGTAGCATCGACCTCCGGCGACCTCAGGGTGACACAGCTCACGGCAGGCCGCCCCGGCGGGTAATCTGGCAAATCGGGAGGTGTCGCGAAATGTCAGAATCTTCCAGCGCCACGCCGCACGACCCGCCGCCGCGGCGCCCCTGTCGCCGGGCGCGCCCCGAGGCGTACCGCTGCGCCTGCGGCCGGGTCCGCGACCGGTGCGTACGCGCCACCGTCCGGGCGCTCTGGTCGCCGGGCCGGCGCACGCCCGCGCCGGCGGACCGGCTCACGCCGACTGAGCCAGCGCGCCCCTGATCCGCTCGATGACCGCCGCCTCGGCCGGAGCCACCCCCCGGTGCGCCCCGGCCACCCGCTCGGCGGCGGACAGCACCACCTCGCGGTAGACCGCCACGTCCTGCGGCGACTTCTCGCGCAGGATCTCGACGGAGCGGCCCAGCGCCGGCAGCACCACCGCCTCGATCTCCAGCGCCGAGTCCCGGGGCAGCCTCGGCAGCGGCCCGGTGGTCAGCGCCTCCTTCACGACCCCGCTCGTGTCGGCCATCGCGGCGGAGGCGGCGAAGCTCTCCCGGAACAGGGCGAGCATCCCCGGATCGGCGTTGGCCACCAGGAACACCGCCCCGAACGCGCCCGTCTTGAGGGTCAGCCGCTCCTCGGCCGTCAACCGCTGCTCCATGATCACGGAGTGTAGACGTACGGGGTGGTCGTCGTGACCGGGACGAGGCCGAGCCGCTGGAGGATCGGCCGGCTCTCGTCGGAGGCGTCCACCTGGAGCAGCGTCCGGTCGCGCTGGGCGGCGAGCCGGGCCCGGTAGGTGACCAGCGCCCGGTAGATGCCCCGGCGGCGCCACGGGACGAGGGTCGAGCCGCCCCACAGGGTGGCGAACCCGGTTCCCGGCACGTAGCGCACCCAGCCCGCGCTCACCACCTCGTCGCCCGCCTCGGCCACCACCACCGTGATCGACTGCGGGTCCGCCGCGATCTCCTTCTCCAGCCCGGTGGCCAGGTGGCTGCGGTCGGCGTTCCAGACCGCCTCCTCCATCGCCACGATCCGGTCCAGGTCCGCGCGGGCGGTCACCTCGCGCAGGCGTACGCCCTCGGGGACGACCGGGAGCGCGGCCGCGAGCGGCGCGACCGGGCCGATCACGACGGTCTCCGGCTCCTCCGGCACGAACCCGGCGGCGCGCAACCGCTCCGGCAGGTCCGCCGGCTCGTCGTGGCCGTGCCACTTCCACTCCACCGACTCGCCGCGCGCCCGGAAGAACTCCACCTGCCGGGCGATCAGCCCGTCCAGCGCCGCGCCGGTCAGCCCGTCGAGATCGCGGTAGGTGAGGAAGCCGCCGTGGTCGAGGCCGAGAAGGCGGACCAGCGGGCCGTCCCGGTCCACGGTCACCCCCGCCGGCAGTGGGTCGGGCACCGACGCCCGCAACTGGTGGTCGTACGCGTTCCGCAGCGTCATCGCGTCAAGATCCGTCACTGCTCCAGGCTACGACCGGACGGAAGCGGATAATCGGCACGTGTGGCAGGCGATCAGGCGATGGTTCGACCCGCGCGAACTGCGCTCGGTCGGCAGCACCCCCGACTACCGCTTCTCGCTGGCCAACGAGCGGACCTTCCTGGCCTGGCTGCGTACGGGGCTGGCGCTGGTCGCGGGTGGGCTCGCCGCCGCCCAGTTCCTGCCGCCGCTGCCGCTGGCACACCTGCGTGAGGTGATCGCCGTCGCGCTGCTGCTGCTCGGCGGAACGGTGGCGGTCCGGGCCGTCGACCACTGGGCGCGTACGGAGCGGGCGATCCGGCTCGGCGAGGAACTGCCGGCCTCCCGCTTCCCGGCGGTGCTCGCCCTCGCCGTCGGCCTCGGCGCGCTGCTGCTGGTGGCGGCGGTGCTGGCCCGGGCGGTCGGCGAACGGTGAGCGCCGGCGCGCAGCGGACGCCGCCGGGCCGGCCGGCGCGCGACCCCGGGCTGCAACCCGAGCGGACCCGGCTGGCCTGGCGGCGCACGGCGCTGGCGCTCACGGTGATCATGGTGCTGACCGTGCGGCTGGCGCTCACCGGCCCGCCCGCCGGCGGGACGCTCGGCGCGCTCGTCGCCGGGCTGGCCGTGCTCGGCTGGGCCGCGGCGCTGGCGGTCTGCTGGCGGCGGGCGAACGCCGTCGGCCCGGCCTCCCGCTACGGGCGGGCGCTGCCCCTGGTCGCCCTGGCCACCGCCGGCTACGCGCTGCTCGGTGCGCTCCTGGCGGCGCGCGGGCTGGGTTGACGGGACCGGGTGCGCCATCATTGACCCATGGCCCGGTTGTACGTCCTCCTCTTCGTGGTGCAGATCGTCCTCGCGGTCTGCGCGCTGATCAGCTGCCTCTCCGCCGAGGAGGGCGAGATCAAGGCCCTGCCCCGGATCGCCTGGGTGCTGATCATCCTGTTCTTCCCGCTGCTCGGCTCCCTCGCCTGGTTCGCCGCCGGGCGCGAGCGCACCCCGGGCCGGCCCGGCGGCGCGCCGTCGACGGGCCGGATCCTGCCGGCCCGCGAGCGGCCCCGCCCGGTCGCCCCGGACGACGATCCCGAGTTCCTCCGCTCGCTCGGCGAGCGCTCCCGGCGGGAGGACCAGGAGCTGTTCACCCGCTGGGAGGAGGACCTGCGCCGCCGCGAGGACGACCTGCGCCGACGCGAGGGCGAGCCGCCGCGCGAGGAGGACCGCCCCGAGGTGTAGCCGGCGGCCGGCTGCGGGTCACACCCGGCGCCGGAGCCCGCGCACGGCGAGCGGGGCGAAGATCGCCGCGAGGACGGCCGCCCAGAGCAGCGACTGCACCACCGGCGCGGCCACCGGCCCGCCGACCAGCAGGCCGCGCAGCGCGTCGGCCAGGATGGTGACCGGGTTGACCTCGACCCAGGACTGGAGCCAGCCGGGCATCGTCTCGGTCGGCACGAACGCGTTGCTGGTGAAGGTCAGCGGGAAGATCACCATGAAGCCGAAGATCTGCACCTTCTCCGGCTCGCTGACCAGCACGCCGACCAGCACCGAGATCCACGACGCGGCCAGCGAGAACGCGAGCAGCAGGGCGAACGCCCCGAGCAGGCCGGGCAGGCCGTTGCCCAGGCGGAAGCCGAGGATCACGCCGACGCCGACGAGCAGCGACACCGACCACGCCTGCTTGACCGTGTCGGCGAGGATCCGCCCGGCCAGCGGCGCCCAGCGGGCGATGGGCAGCGACCGGAGCCGGTCGAAGACGCCCTTGGTGAGGTCGTTGTTCAGCCCGAACCCGGTGGTCATGGTGGCGAAGAAGGCGTTCTGCACGATGATGCCCGGCAGCGCGAAGGTCAGATAGTCCCCGGGCGAGCCGGAGATCGCCCCGCCGAACACGTACGTGAACAGCAGGACGAACATCACCGGCTGGATGCTCAGGTCGAGCAGCTCCATCGGGTTGTGCTTGATCTGCACCAGGCTGCGCCAGGCCAGGGTCAACGTGTGGCGCAGCCCGGCGGCGGGGCCGAGCCGGCGGGCCGGCGCGACCGGCGCGGTCAGGGTGGCGGCGGTCATGCCGGAGTCCTCTCCAGGTCGGCCCCGGAAGGGGCGTCGGCGTCGGCGCGGTGCCCGGTCAGCTGGAGGAACACCTCGTCCAGGCTGGAGCCGCGCAGGGCCAGCTCGGCGACCGCGATGCCGGCGGCGTCGAGGCGGCCCACCACGGCGGGCAGCACACCCGGGTCGTTCACCGGCACGGTGACGGTGCTCTGGGCCACCTCCGGGGTGGCGTGGACCACCTCGCCGGCGATGGCCACCACGGTCGCCAGGTCGGCGGCGTCCGCGGGCCGGACCGCGAGCACCTGGCCGCCGGTCCTGGCCTTCAGTTCCTCGGGCGTGCCCTGCGCGATCACCCGGCCGTGGTCGACGACGGCGATCTCGCCGGCGAGCTGGTCGGCCTCCTCCAGGTACTGCGTGGTGAGCAGCACCGTCACCCCGTCGGAGACCAGGCCGCGCACGATGTCCCACAGCTCGTTGCGGCTGCGCGGGTCGAGGCCGGTGGTCGGCTCGTCGAGGAAGAGCACCTGCGGCCGGCCGACCAGGCTGGCGGCGAGGTCGAGCCGGCGGCGCATGCCCCCCGAGTAGGTCTTGGCCGGCCGGTCGGCGGCGTCGCTGAGGTGGAAGTCGGCGAGCAACTGCCGGGCGCGGGCCCTGGCGTCGGCCCGGGAGGAGCCGAGCAGCCGGCCGATGAGCAGCAGGTTCTCCGCCCCGGTGAGCGTCTCGTCGACCGAGGCGTACTGGCCGGTCAGGCCGATCAGCTGGCGCACCCGGTGGGCGTCGCGCACCACGTCGAAGCCGCCGACCGTGGCGCGCCCCTCGTCGGCGCGCAGCAGGGTGGCGAGCACCCGGACCGTGGTGGTCTTGCCGGCCCCGTTGGGACCGAGCAGGCCGAAGACCGTGCCGGTGGGGACGGACAGGTCAACACCGGCGAGGGCGGTGGTGTCGCCGAACCGGCGCACCAGCCCCTCCGCGCGGATCGCGTGATCCATCGCAACTCCTGTCGTTCTCGCTGGTCGAGCCACCATGACCGGCATCCCTGACATTCCGCCGATCCCGGGCTGACGTTACGGCGACAGGCGCTGACATTCCGCCGATTTAGCTGGTCGTGAAACGCGACCGCCGCCGTCGCCGGGCGCGGCGACGGCGGCGGGCGGGGGTTCAGGCCAGGTTCGACGAGCGGGGGTACGCGTCAGCCGGGTCGGTGAGCACGTTCACCAGGTACGGCACGCCGGCGTCGAAGGCGCGCTGCAGGGCCGGCCCGAGGTCGGCGGCCTTCGCCACCGTCTCGCCCGCGCCGCCGAGGGCGCTCACCACCTGGTCGTAGCGCAGCTCCGGCTGGAGGTCGGCGGCGACGTCGTAGCCGTACATGGCGCGCATGGGGTGCTTCTCCAGGCCCCAGATGCCGTTGTTGCCGACCACGATCACCACGGGCAGCTTCTGCCGGGCGAGGGACTCCACGTCCATCAGCGAGAAGCCGGCCGCGCCGTCGCCCATCAGCACACAGATCTGCCGGTCGGGGTGGCTGACCCGGGCCCCCATCGCGTAGCCCATGCCGGTGCCGAGGCAGCCGTACGGGCCCGGGTCGAGCCAGGTGCCGGACTGGGCGGGCTCCAGGTAGCGGCCGGCGTACGAGACGAAGTCGCCGCCGTCGCCGATCGTGATGGCGTCGCGGGCCAGGACCCGGCGCAGCTCGCCGTAGACCCGGGCGGGCCGGATCGGGTCGGTCTCGGCGGCCATCTCCGCGGCGTCGCGGGCCTTCGCGGCGTCCTCGGCGGTGCGCAGCCCGGCGATCCAGTCGGCGTGGTCGGCCCGGTCGCCGGGGTGGTCGGCGAACGCGGTGAGGACCAGCCGGAGGTCGCCGGCGGGGGCGGCGGCCGGCTGGACGTGCCCGGCCCGCTGGCTGGGCGCGTCGACGACGTGCACCACCTTCGCGTCGCCGAAGTCGCCGAAGCTGAGCCGGAAGTCCAGCGGGGTGCCGATCACCACGACCACGTCGGCGCCCTTGAGCGCCACCCGGCGGGCCTTGGCGAAGGCGAGCGGGTGCTCGGGCGGCAGCGCGCCCCGGCCCATCCCGTTGGTGAAGACCGGCACCTGGAGCGCCTCGGCGGCGGCCCGCAGGGCGTCGACCGCGTCCCCGGCGTAGACGTCGGAGCCGGCGATGATCACCGGGCGGCTGGCGGCGGCGATCAGGGTGGCCGCCTTCGCCACCTCGTCCGGGTCGGGCTCGACGGGCGCGATGCCCGGCGGGGCGGGGAGTTCGGCGTCGGCGACCGAGAAGACCGCCTCCAGGGGGAAGTCGAGGAAGACCGGGCCCCGGTGCGGGGTGAGCGCGGTGGTCAGCGCCGCGGTCACCGCGCGCGGGATGTCGTCGGGGCTGAACACCGTCTCGGCGTGCTTGGTGACCGGGGCGACCAGCGGCAGATGGTCCATCTCCTGGAGGCTGCCGGAGCCCCAGCGGAACTGCGGGGCCCGACCACCGAGCACCAGCACCGGCGAGGCGTTGAAGTAGGCGCTGGTCAGCCCCGAGATGCCGTTGGTGACGCCGGGGCCGGCGGTGAGTACGGCGAGGCCGGGGCGGCGCTGGAGCTTCGCCAC
This sequence comes from Micromonospora sp. NPDC047730, assembly GCF_043204765.1. NCBI lineage: Bacteria > Bacillati > Actinomycetota > Actinomycetes > Micromonosporales > Micromonosporaceae > Micromonospora > Micromonospora sp. NPDC047730. The sequence goes on from NZ_JBIDCU010000012.1 coordinate 211,765, forward strand.
CGCCTCGGCGGCGAAGACCGCCGACTGCTCGTGCCGGACGTCGTAGAGGGGGAAGCCGGTCTTGTGCGCGGCGTCGTAGAGCGGGAAGACGTGCCCGCCGGAGAGGGTGAACATCTCCCGCACCCCGTACGCGCGCAGCGCCGCGAGCGCGAGCTCCCCGCCGTGACCTTCGATCCGCTCCGTCATCGCCGCTGTCCCTTCGTCCGCATGACCGGAGTCACACGCTACTCACCGGTAGGCGGAATGTGAACCGTCCTCGGCTCGGGGCGTGAGGCGTCCACGTCGGTGGTGGACGCCTCACGGTCGGCGAGCCACTGGGCCGGCGGGCGCACCGCCGGCCCCACGCCGGTCAGCGGCCGGTGAAGTCCGGCTTGCGCTTGGCCACGAACGCCGCCATGCCCTCGCGGCGGTCGTCGGTGGCGAAGAGCGCCGCGAAGAGCTGGCTCTCCCACGCCAGGCCGGAGGCGAGGTCCATGTCCAGGCCGCCGTCCACCGCGAGCTTCGCGGCGCGCAGGGCCTGCACCGGGCCGGTGAGGTACGGGCGCACCAGCTCGACCGCGGCGTCGTAGACCTCGGCGGCCGGGGCCACCCGGTCGGCCAGCCCGATCCGCAGCGTCTCCTGGGCGTCCACCATCCGGCCGGACATGATCAGGTCCTTGGCGCGGGCCGGGCCGACCAGGCGGGCCAGCCGCTGGGTGCCGCCCGCGCCGGGAATGATGCCGAGCTTGATCTCCGGCTGGCCGAGCTTCGCGTCCTCGGCGACGACCCGCCAGTCGCACGCCAGCGCCAGCTCGCAGCCGCCGCCCAGGGCGTAACCGGTGATCGCGGCGACGACCGGCTTCGGGATCCGGGCGATCGCGCCGAGCGCGCTGGACAGGTCGGCCGCCCGCTCCGCCATGTCCACGTAGGACATGTCGGCCATCTCCTTGATGTCCGCGCCGGCGGCGAAGACCTTCTCCCCGCCGTACACGATGACGGCGCGGACACCCGGGTCCGCGGTGGCCGCCGCGGCCGCGGCGCGCAACTCCTCCTGCACCTGGGTGTTCAGCGCGTTCATCGGCGGCCGCTCCAGCCGGATGGTGCCGATGCCGTCCTTGGTCTCCAGCCGCACGAACTCGCCCACGCTGGCCCTCACTTCCTCGTCGAAGTCGCGGGCCAACCTTACGGCGCGGCCCGTCGGGGTCAGTAGTGTGGTGTCAGGCCCGCCACCGGGAGTGCAGCCATGATCACTTACTACGACGACAGGTCGGTCCAGATCACGTCCACCGCCGTCCGCGTGGACGGCCGCACGTTCCGGCTGGCCGAGATCAGCATGGTCTGGCACCAGCGCGGCAGCCGGTCCTGGCGGGTGCTCGCCGGCCGGGGCGCGATCGGCGTGGCGCTGGCCGGCCCCCTGGTGGCCGCCGCGCTCGGCATCGCGCTGGCGCTCACGCTGGACCGCTCCCTCACCGTCACCGTCGCCATCGTCGGGGCCTCGGTGCTCGTCGGGCTCGCGGTCGGGCCGGTCGCCGACTTCCTCTTCGAGCACCTGGACCGCTCGTACGCGCGGGGCAGCCGACAACTGGAGATCTGGGCCCGCTGGCGCGGCCAGCCGGTGCGGCTGCTGCGCACCGGCGACGCGCTGCGCTTCGGGCAGATCTACCGCGCGGTGCAGCGGGCGGTGGAGGCCGGCCAGCCGGTGACGCCCCGCCGTCGCTAGAACCCCGTCCTTGAACGTTGCCCGGGTGATCGGTTGGTTCTGAAAATTGAGCCCGGCCGCATCGAGCGCCGTCCACCTCGGCCGGCCGCAGACCCGGCGCAGCGGTTAGGCTTAGTGATGACCCTCTATTACCGGGACGACGCGGTGCAGGTGACCTCGGAGTCGATCCGGGCCGGAGGCCACGCCGTCGCGATCGCCGACGTGACGTACGTCTGGCACGCGCAGGGGCCGAAGACGCTGGCGGTACGCGGCCGCGTGCTGGGCCGCGGCGTCCTGGTCCTGCTCCTCTCGCTCCCCCCGCTGGTCGCGGTGGTCTGCGTGCTCGCGCTGGCCTGGTCGGCGCAGGACCGGGGCGAGTGGCAACTGGCACTGGTCATCCTCGCCGCGTGCGTGGTCGGCACGCTGGCCCTGGCCCCGTTCCTGGAGATCCCGCTCGGCTGGCTCGACCGCTCCTACGAGCGGGGCAGCAAGGTGCACGAACTCTGGGTGCAGCACCACGGCCGCGAGGTGCTGCTGCTGCGCACGCCGGACGCGCTGCGGTTCGGGCAGATCTACCGGGCGGTCCAGCGCGCGGTCGAGCAGCACACGGAGCGCTGACCCTGGGCGCCGCCCGGACCCTTGCCCTGGGGCGCTGCCCGGGGCCGCGTTGTGCCGCCCGGCGGTTCGGGCGTGGGCGACGCACACTTGGTGCCATGGTGATTCCCCTTCCCCGGCCCGCCGCGGTCGTCGGCCTGACCCGCTCCGCCCTCGACCAGGCCCTCGGCTCGGCGGCCTCGTTCGCCGCCGTGCCGGCCCGCGCGTTCGCCGTGCTGGACTCCGTGGAGGCGCTACTGACCCGGATCAACGGGGTGGTGGACCGGATCGACGGCATGGTGGAGCGGGTCGACGGCATGGTGGACCGGGTCGACGCCACGGTGGGCCGGGTCGACGGCATGGTGGACCGGGTCGAGCAGACCCTCGACCGCACCGACCAGGTGCTCGCCGACGCCGACGCCGCGGTGCGGGAGGTGCCCGCGATCAGCACCGCCGCGACCGCCGCCATCGGGACGGCCACCGAGGTGGCCGCCGCCGCGTCCGTGGTGGTCGGGCAGGCCGAGTCGGTGGCCGGTCGGGCGGCCGGTGCCGTGGGCACCGCGGCAGAGGCGGCGGCCACTGCCGCCGAGCTGCTGACGGCGTACGAGCCGGCGTTGCGCCGGGCGGCGCCCATGGCGAACCGCTTCGTCGAGCAGCTCAGCCACGAGGAGGTGACCGCCGCGATCCGGCTCGTCGACGAGCTGCCCAAGCTCAAGCAGCACCTGACGGCGGACATCCTGCCGATCCTGGCCACCCTGGACCGGGTCGGCCCGGACCTGCACGACCTGCTCGACGTCACCCGCGACCTGAAGCTCGCCGTCGCCGGCATCCCCGGGTTGGGCATGCTGCGCCGTCGGGGCGAGAAGCTCAGCGACGACGCGGAGGCGTGAGCGGCGGTGAGCGGCCCGGTCTAGCGCGGGGCGGGCACGGCCCCGTTCACCGGGACCTGGTCGGCGCCGATCCGCCGGATGCGGTCGGTGCCCCACTCGCCCAGCGACGCCAGGGCGGCGTTGAGGGAGACCCCGTGCTCGGTCAGGGAATACTCGACCTTCGGCGGCACCTCGCGGTACACCTCACGGTGCACGAGCCCGTCCTCCTCCATCTCGCGCAGGTGCTGGATCAGCATCTTCTCGCTGACGCCCGGCAGGCCGCGCCGGAGCTCGGCGAACCGGCGGGTCCCGTGGTGGTGCAACTCCCAGAGGATCAGCGACTTCCACTTGCCGCTGACGACGTCCATCGCGGCATCGATGCCGCAGATGTAGGGACCGCGTCGCGCCTTCGTTGCCATGCCGCCTCCCCGCTGCACTTACCAAGAGGTAAGTACCTGACAAATTAGTCGGTACTGGCGCACTCTACCGGCTGCGGTGAGGATCTCCTCGTACCACGACTCGCGAGGGGGAGCCCCGAACATGACAACGAACGACGGCATCCAGGTGAGCGTTCTCGGGCTGGGCGCGATGGGCAGCGCGCTGGCCGCCGCACTGCTGAGGGCCGGGCACGAGACGACGGTGTGGAACCGCTCGCCGGGCAGGGCGGACGACCTCGTCGCGCAGGGCGCGCAGGCCGCCACCACGGCGGGCGACGCCGTCCGGGCCAGCCGACTGGTGATCGTCTGCCTGCTGGACCACGCGTCCGTCCACGAGGTGCTCGACCCGCTCGCCGGCGACCTGTCCGGCCGGACCCTGGTCAACGTGACCACGACGTCACCGGACCAGTCCCGCGAGCTGGCCGCCTGGGCCGCCGACGCGGGGATCACGTACCTCGACGGCGGGATCATGGCCGTACCGGCCATGATCGGGCAGCCCGGATCGTCGGTCCTCTACAGCGGGTCGCCCGACGCCTTCCGCCAGTACCAGCCGCTGCTCGACGTGTGGGGCGACAGCACCTGGTTCGGCGAGGACCCCGGGCTGGCGCCCCTCTACGACCTCGCCCTGCTCGCGGGCATGTACGTCATGTTCGCCGGGTTCATGCACGGCGCCGCCATGGTCGCGCCGGCCGGCGTGACGGCGGCGAAGTTCGCCACCATGGCCGCGCCCTGGCTGACCGCCATGACCGGCGCCTTCCACGAGTTCGCCGCGGTCATCGACGGCGGGGACTACACCGTCGACGGACAGCAGAGCCTGGAGTTCTCCGACCTCGGCGACATCCTGGCGGCCAGCGCCGAGCAGGGCATCAGCACGGAGGTCGTCGCCACGGTCCAGCGGCTCCTGCACCGCCAGATCGAGGCGGGCCACGGGAAGGAGGGCTTCGCCCGCATCATCGAGAGCATCAAGCACCCGGCCTAGCGGAATCGGCCCGCTGCTGATTCAGCGAGAAGCAGCAGCGAAGGGGCGGCCGACGTTCCGGGGCCGGATCAGGCCGGGGTGTAGAGCTCCTCGATCTCGGCCCGGCTGGGCAGGGCCGAGGAGGCGCCGAGCCGGCGGGCGCAGGCCGCCCCGGCCGCCGCCGCCCAACGCACCGCGTCGACGAGGTCCCGGCCCTCGCCCCAGGCGACCGCGAGCGCGGCGGTGAAGGCGTCCCCGGTCGCCGTGGAGTCCACCACGTCGACCTTCACCGCCGGCACGTGCACGGCCGTGCCGTCCCGGTCGCCGTACCAGGCGCCCTGCGCGCCGAGCGTGAGCACCACCCGGGGCACCAGGTCGAGCAGGGCCGACGGGTCGTCCCGGCCGCGCCCGGTGAGCGCCCGCGCCTCGGTCTCGTTGACCACCAGCAGATCCGTCGCCGCGAGCAGCTCCGGGGGCACCGGCACGGCCGGCGCGGCGTTGAGCACCACCCGACTGCCGGCCGCCCGGGCAACGACCGCCGCCCGGGTCACCGTGCCGACCGGGATCTCCAGCTGGGCGAGCAGCACGTCCGCGGAGCGTACGGCCGCCAGCTCGGGCTCGGTGAGGTGGGTCATCGAGGCGTTCGCGCCCGGGGTGACGAGGATCGCGTTCTCACCCTCGGCGTTGACCATCACCAGCGCCACCCCCGACGTGCCGTACGTCGTGCGGAGCTGGTCGGTGTCGACGCCGGCTGCGGTGATCCGGGCCCGCAGGGTGACGCCGAACGCGTCGGAGCCGATCGCCCCGAGGAAGGCGCAGGAGGCGCCGGCGCGGGCCGCGGCGATGGCCTGGTTGGCGCCCTTGCCGCCGGGCACCATGACGAAGCCGGTGCCGAGCAGGGTCTCCCCCGGCCGGGGCAGGGCGGGGGCGGTGCCCACCAGGTCCATGTTGGCGCTGCCCACGACGACGACCCTGGTCTGCCGCACGCCGACCTCCTTCTGGCGCCTCAGGCGGCGCGGGCGGTGTACCGGTCGCCGGAGCGCTCGACCACCAGCGGCAGCCCGAAGGTCTTGGAGAGGTTGTCCCCGGTGAGGGTGTCACCGAGCAGCCCCTGGGCCACCACCTGGCCGTCGCGCAGCAGAAGCGCGTGGGTGAAGCCGGGCGGGATCTCCTCCACGTGGTGGGTGACCAGCACCAGCGCCGGGGCGTCCGGGTCGTACGCCAGCTCGGCCAGCCGGGCCACCAGGTCCTCCCGCCCGCCCAGGTCGAGCCCGGCCGCGGGCTCGTCGAGCAGCAGCAGCTCCGGGTCCGTCATCAGCGCGCGGGCGATCTGCACCCGCTTGCGCTCCCCCTCGGACAGCGTGCCGTAGGCGCGGTCGGCGAGGCCGCCGATGCCGAGCTGGCTCAGCAGCGCGCGGGCGCGGGCCTCGTCGCCGCTGTCGTAGCTCTCCCGCCAGCGCCCCAGCACCGACCAGGCGGCCGTCACGACCACGTCGCTGACCCGCTCGTCGGCGGGCACCCGCTCGGCGAGCGCGGCGGTGGAGAGCCCGATGCGCGTGCGCAGCTCGTTGACGTCGGTGCGGCCGATGCGCTCGCCGAGCACGTGGGCAGTGCCGGTGGTCGGGTGCAGCCGCCCGGCGGCGAGGTTGAGCAGTGTCGTCTTCCCGGCGCCGTTCGGGCCGAGCACCACCCAGCGCTCGTCCAGCTCGACCCGCCAGTCCAGGTCGTGCAGCAGCGCCGTGCCGGACCGGCGTACGCCGACGCCGTCGAGGCTGACCACCAGATCCGCGTCCACGGGCGCGGGCGCGGCTGCGGCGCCGCCGGCGCCGGGGATCAGGTCACCAGTCACCCGACCATCCAACCACGCAGCGCCGCGGCGCCCCCCACGGGCGGCGCCCCGGTCGTAGGGTGAGGCGCCGTGTCGTTGGTCACCACACTCGAAGGACGGTCCATGCCCGGTCGCAACACGGAGCCGCGCTGGTGAGCGCGGTCATCGAGATCGAGGGTCTGCGCAAGACCTTCCGCAGCCTGCGGCAGGGGCGCCGGGTGGCGGTCGACGGTTTCGACCTGCTGGTGGAGTCCGGCCAGATCCACGGCTTCCTCGGCCCCAACGGGTCGGGCAAGACCACCACGCTGCGCGCCCTGCTCGGGCTGGTACGCGCCGACGCCGGCCGGATGACGGTGCTGGGACGGACCTCGCCGGAGCAGCTGCCCCAGGTGGCCGGGCGGGTCGGGGCGATCGTGGAGAGCCCCCAGTTCTTCGGCAACTTCACCGGGCACCGCACCCTGCGCCTGCTCGCCCGGGCCGGCGGCGTGCCGGTCGCCCGGGTCGACGAGGTGCTGGAGCAGGTGGGCCTGCGGGACCGGGGCGACGAGCGGGTCAAGGGCTACTCGCTGGGCATGAAGCAGCGCCTGGCGGTGGCCTCGGCCCTGCTCAAGGACCCGGAGCTGCTGATCCTCGACGAGCCGGCGAACGGGCTGGACCCGGCCGGCATCCGGGAGATGCGCGACCTGATGCGCTCGCTGGCCGAGGCCGGCGTGACCGTGCTGGTCTCCAGCCACATCCTGGCCGAGATCCAGCTGATCTGCGACCACGTGACGATCATCTCGCGGGGCCGGCGGGTGGCCGCCGGGCGGGTCGACGAGGTGCTGGCCGGCTTCGACCGGCACGAGCTGCTGGTGCGGGTGGACGACCCGGAGCGGGCCGCCGAGCTGCTGACGGCGGCGGGGCTGGCGGTGACCGGGCACGACGACCACCTGGTGGTGGGCGACGTGGACGACGCCGCCACGGTCAGCCGCACGCTGGGTGAGGCGGGCCTGTGGGTGCGCGAGCTGACCCCGCTGCGGCCCGACCTGGAGAGCGTCTTCCTCGAACTGACCGGCACGGCGGCGCACCCGACGGTCCCCCGACAGGTGGACGACTCGGTGCTGCCCGACCAGGGGCCCCGGGAACCGGTGATCGACCTCGACGCGAGCGGAGTGGACGCGTGAACCTGGTCCGTGCCGAGCTGGAGCGCCTGGGTGCCCGGCGCTTCGTGCAGCTCATGGTCGTCCTGCTGGTGCTCGCGTTCGGCGTCACCGCGGCGACCACCCTCGCCGGCTCCCACCGGCCCACCGCCCAGGAGATCCTCGACGCCGAGCAGCAGGCCGCCGCGGCGCGCAGCGAGCTGGAACGCACCCACCAGCTCTGCCTGGACCGGCAGCGCGGCGTCATCCGGGTGGACGAGGTGCACGAGTACATCCCGGACGACTGCAGCGAGGTCGACCCGGCCCAGATGGAGCGGGCCCCGGTGGCCGCCGACTTCCTGACGGGGGTGTTCACCTTCGCCGAGGAGGCCCGGCCGCTGCTCTACTTCCTCGTCGCCTTCCTGGTGCTCTTCGGCTTCCTGGTCGGCGCCTCCTACATCGGCGCCGACCTGAACTCCGGCGGGGTGGTCAACCTGCTGCTCTGGCGGCCCCGGCGGCTGACGGTGCTCGGCGCCAAGCTGGGCACGCTGCTCGGCGCGACGGCGCTGCTGTCGCTGGTCGCCTCGGTGGCGTACCTCGGGGCGTTCTGGCTGATCGCCCAGCTCGCCGGCCGGCCCGGGCGGCTCGACGGGGAGTTCTGGCGGTCGCTGGGCGCGACGTGGGGGCGCGGCATGCTGCTGGTGCTGCTGGTCACCGCGATGGGGTTCGCCATCGCCACCCTGGGCCGGCACACGTCCGCGGCGCTCGGCGCGATCGCCGGCTACCTCGTGGTGTGGGAGCTGGGGGCCCGGCTGGTGATGGAGATCCTGGACGTCGTCCAGGTGGACCGGTACGTGCTCTCCAGCTACGTGGCCGCCTGGCTGAACGGCAAGGTGGAGTTCTGGGACCTGCGGGCCTGCCCGGACGGGCTGACCACGTCCTGCAGCGGCTACTGGTCGCTGACCTGGCAGCCGTCGCTCATCCTGCTGCTCGGGCTGACGGGAGCGCTGACCGCGGCGGCCTTCGCCGTGTTCCGCCGACGCGACCTGATGTGACCTGCGGCGTCATCCGGCCCCGGCGCGGCAACACCTTGCAGCACCGGGGCCGATGATGAAATATTCCTTCACATGACGCGCGGCCGATCCCGATCCCGTCGGCGGCGGCGGTCAGCCGATCGTCGAGCCGAAGACCTCGTCGCGGACCGCGTCCAGCGCCGTGCGCAGCGCGCCGCGCAGGATCGGTTCCTCGGTCAGGCCGGTGGGCACCACCCGGGGCCGGACCAGGGTGATCGCCGCGACCTCGTGCTGCACCCGCTCCGCCAGCGCCGCCCCGCCGGCCTGGCCGACCTCACCGGCGAGGACCACCAGCGGCGGGTCCAGCACCACGCAGGTGCTCGCCACGCCGAGCGCCAGCCGGCGGGCCACCTCGTCGAGCATCGGGCCGCCGGCCGTGCCGTCGGCGACCGCCGCCCGCACGGCGGAGGCGCCGCTGTCGTCCGGGTAGCCGTGCGCCCGGGCCAGCTCGCGGACCGCCTCCGCGCCGATCAGCTGCTGGAACGCGGGCTTCGCCCGGCGGGAGACGTCACGCGGGATGGGTGCCCCGGGCACCGGCAGGTAACCGATCTCACCCGCGGCGCCGCTGCTGCCGTGGTGCAGCCGGCCGCCCAGCACGATCGCCAGGCCGACGCCCGCGCCGACCCAGACCAGGACGAAGTCCGTCAGCCCCTGGGCCGCACCCGACTGCGCCTCGGCGACCGCCGCCAGGTTGACGTCGTTCTCGAAGACCACCGGGGTGTGCAGGTCCTCCCGGAGCGCGGCGAGCAGACCGCTGTGCCAGCGTGGCAGGTTGAAGGCGAAGGTGATGTCGCCGGTGCCCGGGTCGACCAGGCCGGGGGTGCCCAGCACGATCCGCCGTACGCTCGACAGCTGCGCCCCGGCGCTGCTCGCGGCCTGGACCACCGCGTTGTGCACGACCCCGACCGGGTCGTCGGTGTCCCGGGTCGACTGCTCGACGCGGCCGATCACGGCGCCGGTGATGTCCGCGCAGGCGGCGACCACCCGGTCGGCGCCGACGTCCACGCCGACCACGTGCGCGCTGCCCGGCCGCACGGCGTAGAGCTGGGCGTTCGGTCCCCGCCCGCCGGCCTGCTCGCCGACCCGGGTGACCAGCCCCCGCTCCTCCAGCCGCTCGACCAGCTGGGAGGCGGTGACCTTGGACAACCCGGTCAGCTCGCCGAGCCGGGCCCGGGTCAGGGGCCCCTGCTCCAGCAGCAGCTCCAGCGCGGCGCGGTCGTTGAGCGCCCGCAACAGGCGGGGGGTGCCGGGCAGCCGGGTCGAACTCATGCCACGTCCTCTAGTTTTGTTAAACCTTGCTAACTGTAAACGGACCTGCAAACGGGTAGCCGTAGCGTATCGGCCGCCCGGGACCGGGGCGCTCGGCCGACCCGGTACGTCGCCGACCGCCGCCGGTACGACATCCGTGCCCTCGGGCACCGAAAGGGGAAGATCACGTGGGGCTCGATCCAGGACTGCGCCGGCTCGCGCTCGGCACGCTGCTCGCCGCGTACCCGGGGCCGGTCCCGCCGGACTGGGCGGTCGACCTGGTGGCCGAGGGGCTCGCCGGGCACACCCTGTTCGGCACCAACGTCCACGACCCGGGGCAGCTGGCGGCGAGCACCGCCGCCCTGCGCGCGGGCCGGCCGGACGTGCTGATCGCGATCGACGAGGAGGGCGGTGACGTCACCCGGCTGGCGCACGCCACCGGCAGCCCGTACCCGGGCAACGCCGCGCTCGGCGCGATCGACGACGTAGCGCTGACCCGCCGGGTCTACGAGGCCATCGGCGCGGAGCTGGCGGGCCTCGGCATCACCGTCGACCTCGCGCCGACCGTGGACGTCAACACCGCCGACGAGAACCCGGTCATCGGCACCCGCTCGTTCGGCGCCGACCCGGTGCGGGTCGCCGCACACTCCGCCGCGGCGGTCGCCGGCCTCCAGGCCGCCGGGGTGGCCGCCTGCGCCAAGCACTTCCCGGGGCACGGCGCGACGGTCGCCGACTCCCACTACGAACTGCCCACCGTGGACGTGCCGCTCGACGTGCTGCGCGAGCGCGACCTGCCGCCCTTCGCCGCGGTCGTGGCGGCCGGCGCGCAGGCCGTGATGACCGCGCACATCCGGGTGCCGGCGCTGACCGGCGACGGCCCCGCCACGTTCAGCCGGGCGGTCCTGGTCGACCTGCTGCGCGGCGAGTACGGCTTCACCGGCACCGTCATCACCGACGCGCTGGAGATGAAGGGTGCCGCCGTGGCCGCCGGCGGGGTGGGCCCCGCCGCCGTACGGGCCCTCGCCGCGGGCGCCGACCTGCTCTGCATCGGCGCCAAGGTCGACGCCGAACTGGTCGAGCGGGTGGTCACGGAGATCGTCGGCGCGCTGGCCGACGGCCGGCTGGACCGGGCCCGGGTCGAGGAGGCGGCCGGCCGCGTCGCGACGCTCGCCGCGTGGACCCGGGCCACCGGCGCGACCTCGGCCGCGTCCACCGAACTCGGGTACGCCGCGGCACGGCGGGCCGTCCGGGTGGAGGGGGCCCTGTCCGGCCTGGACCGCCCGCTGGTCGTGCAGCTGCACGCCGCCTCGACCATCGCCGAGGGACGGGTGCCGTGGGGCCTCGGCCCGCACCTCGACGGCGTGGAGGAGCTGCGCGTGGTCGCCGCCGAGACCGAGCCGGCGGCCCTGCGCCGGCTCGCCGGGGACCGGCCGATCGTGCTGGTCGGTCGACACCTGCACCGTCTGCCGGGCGGCCCCGAGCTGATCGCCGCGCTGGCCGCCGCGCACCCGGTGACCGTGGTCGAGATGGGCTGGCCGGCCCAGTGGCGGCCGGCGGGCGTACGGGCGTTCGTCACCACGTACGGCGCGAGCCACGCCAACGGCCGGGCGGCGGCCGAGGTGCTCGGCCTGGCCGGCTGACGCGGGCGGCGGCACCCCGGGCCCGGGCCGGCGGCTTGACGGCGCGGGCCCGGGCCCGGGGTGCGCCGTCGGAATGACCGACCCCTGACACCGCGCCACCCACTCTTGAACGCGTTCAAAGAGTGCCCTACGCTCATGGCAACAAACTTGAACACGTTCAAGAAGGGCGTCGGCGATGGACACCAAGGTCTGGATGTACCTGGTCTACCTGGCGGTCAGCATCGGGCTGACCGTGTGGGTGGCCCGGGCGCTCTCCCGCAACGGGTTGGTCTTCCTCGAGGAGGTGTTCGCCGACGAGCGGCTGGCCCGTGCGGTGAACAGCCTGCTCGTGGTCGGCTTCTACCTGCTCAACCTCGGCTACGTCACGGTGGCGATGAAGCACCCCGACCCGGTCGGGTCCACCGCCCAGGCCATGGAGGAGCTCTCCCTCAAGATCGGCCTGGTGCTGCTGGTGCTGGGCGCGCTGCACTTCTTCAACGTCTTCGCGCTCGGCCGGTACCGCCGGGGCCGGCTGCGCCAGCTCGCCACCCATCCGCCGCTCGCCCCGGTCGGCCGGCTGCCGATGCAGCCCGCGCCCCGCGGGCCCCACCCGGCCGCCGGCCCGCAGCCGGTCGGCCCGCACCCCGGCAGCCTCCACCCCGGCAACCCGCACCCCGTCGGCCCACGCCAGCCCACCGGCACGCAGCAGCCCGTCGGCACCCAACAGCCCGCCGGCCCGACCGGCCCCGGGCCGGAGGCCGGCCCCGGCACGCCGCCGGCCCGATGACCGTCCCGCCCGGCGACGGAACGGGCGGGGTTCCGGATGCCACCGCGCACGGGGGCGGTGGCATCCGGGGGTTCACCGTCCTCTACGACGCGCACTGCCCGCTCTGCCGCGCCGCCCGCCACTGGCTGGCGTCCCGCGCTCAGCTCGTACCCCTGGAGTTCGTGCCGGCCGGCTCCGCCGAGGCCCGGCGGCGCTTCCCCGAGCTGGACCCCGACGCGACACTGCGCGACCTCACCGTGGTCGCGGACACCGGCGAGGTGTACGCGGGCGACGGCGCCTGGTTCGCCTGCCTGTGGGCGCTGGCCGACCACCGGGGCGCCGCCGAGCGGCTGGCGCGCCCGCACCTGCTGCCGCTGGCCCGCCGGATCGTCGCCGCCGCCGCGTCGGTACGCGAGCGCGTCCGCGACCCGTGGGCGGGCCCGGTGGACGACCCGGCGGGATACGGTGAGCCCGATGACCGAGCAGACTGCGCCGACGACCGCTGCGGGTGAGCCGGCCACCGCCCGGGGCGAGCAGACGCGGCAGCTCATCCTGGACACGGCGATGCGGCTGTTCCAGGAGCGGGGGTACGCCCGGACCACCATGCGCGCCATCGCCCAGGAGGCCGGGGTGGCGGTGGGCAACGCCTACTACTACTTCGGCTCCAAGGACCACCTGATCCAGGAGTTCTACGCCCGCGCCCAGCTCCAGCACCGGGCGGCGGCGCAGCCGGTGCTCGACCGGGAGTCCGACTTCGCCGCCCGGCTCGCCGGGGTGCTGCACGCCGGCATCGACGTGCTCACCCCCTCGCACGACTTCGCGGCGAGCTTCTTCAAGACGGCGGCGGAGCCGACGTCCCCGCTCAGCCCGTTCTCCGCCGAGTCGTCCGCGCCCAGGAAGGCGGCCGTCGACCTCTTCGCCGAGGTCCTCGACGGCTCGACCGCGAAGGTGGACGCCGAGCTGCGTCCCCACCTGCCCGAGCTGCTGTGGCTCGCGTACATGGGGGTGGTCCTCTACTGGGTCCACGACCGGTCCCCGCAGCAGGCCAAGACCCGGCAGCTCATCGACGGCGCGGTGCCGTTGGTCGACCGGCTGGTGGGGCTGTCCCGGTTGCGGGTGCTGCGCCCGGTCACCCGGCAGGTGCTCGACCTCATTCGCACGCTGCGTCACTGACCCGCCGCGCCGCCTCGACACGCTGCGCCCCAGGTCAAGTCCACTTCTGGACAGTTCCAACCGCCCGCCGGCATCTTGCCGAACAGCCCATCAATACGTAGCGTAATCGGCACACACGGCGACCGGCCCCGCAACGCCCGTCGCGGGCACGGGACCTGGGGGAGGCTGCGGGCCGTGGATCCGGCCCGGGATCCACGGTCCGCGCCCCGCCCCACCGTCGAGTCAGGGCGGGTACACCCCGAACGACCGCCAGCCCCGGTCGGGGAAGCCGGCGGCCTCGGCGACCCGCGCGGAGGCCGCGTTGGCGCGGTCGTGCAGGTAGGTCGGGACGGCCCCCTCGTCGAGCACCCGCCGGGCCGCCTGCGCGACCAGCCGCCGGGCCAGCCCCCGCCCCCGCGCCGCCGGCACCGTCCCCACCGCCAGCTCGTGGCCGTACGCGTCGTGTCGCTTCACCCCCACCCCGGACAGGTACCGGCCACGCTCGTCGCGCACCACCAGCACGGGCCGGTCGAAGAGCCGGAGCCAGGACGGCAACCCCGGCGAGGCCGGGGACACCCACTCCCCCACGTCGGGCAGCGGGGCCGGGGCCACGCTCCACCGGAACACGTCGTCGTGGACCGCCCAGCCGGGCTGGCCGACCGTCGCGGGCAACTCGGGCAGGAACCGCCCGGCCCGCCGGCGAACCAGCTCGCGGACCGCGTCCACCCGGTCCGGCGGTACGGAGAGCACGGTGCTCGCCCCGGCCGCGACCGCGATCGCCGGCCGAAGCCGACCGTCCCAGGCCGGCCGGGCCCGCCGGCGCGACCCGACCACGTGCAGCGCCGGGCCCGCCGGCCACTGGCCCAGCCAGGTCGCCAGGTGCAGGTGGAGCCGCCGGTCGAGCATCGAGTCACCTTCCCCGCGGCCGGCCCACGGCAGCCGCCCGCGCGGACGCCGCCGGGGTCGCTCGCCGCGCTCGGCCCGAGCGCGGTCCGCGCCCCGGCCCGTCCGCCGATCACCGTACGCCGGACGGTTGCCGCCCGGCGCACCGTTCCGATCAATGGGCCCGCCGGCCTCATTGCCGGGCTTCGCGCCTCAGCCGCACCGACGTCGGTTCAAGCGCACGGCGGGCGGGTACAGGTGCAGGACGTCGATGGACGCCGCCCCGAGAGCCGGCGCGGTCGCGGGAACCCGATACATCGATCGAGCGTCATATTCATTTCCATACATGTACAACTTTCTTTGGGACGGTAATGGTCATGCCGAATCAGCCGAATGACCGGTACCAGCAGGAGACCGAGCGGCTCTGGCGCGCGCCCGGGACCGTCGGACGGTTTCCCGCGCAGCCGCCGTACCGGGGCAACCGCGGCGCCGCCCGGACCGAGGCGCTCCCCTGGGGAGAGCTCAACAAGCTGCCGGCCGGCACGTCCACCCGCCGCAACCTCAACCCGCGCTGACCCGCGCCGCCCCGCCGGGGGCGACGACACACCCGGGGCGGTCCAGCGGCGGCTTTCGCACACCTGTCGGGTAATTTCTTGTGGTCCGCAACCCCGACCCACGACAGGAGAAGCACCGCGCATGGGCAAGAAGACGATCCACGTCTCCGACTTCACCGGCACGGTCATCCAGCCCCACGACGAGGTGGTCCGCGTCGTCGTCCTGGAACACCCTGACCTGGTGGCCGGGCCCGTGCAACTGGACGCCACCCCGGTCGAGGTGGAGAGCATCGACGACGCCGCGCTCGACGTCGCGGTGGTCGAGATCCACGACCGGCACGGCGGCGACGAGCCCCGGCGGGTGGTGCTGACGGCGAGCGAGTTCGACGCCATGGCGACCGACGTCCCGATGGCGCAGCTGCTGCGGACCGCCGAGCGGGTCCGCCCGCCGAAGGCCCGCAAGAGCGCCGAGAAGGTCGACTACGGCACGATCGAGCACGCCGGCAAGCCGCACCGGGGCCGGGTCACCGAGGAGGAGGCCCGGCTGGTGCGCGAGCAGCTCGACGAGGTCAACAAGCGCCTCGCCGACGCCGGGATCCGCCAGGTCGACCCCGCCGACCCGGAGCACGCCGCCCGGTACGGCTTCCCCACCGCCTCCTGAGTCGCCGCGGCGGCAACCGGCGTCCGGCGCGCTCCCGGACCCGGCACGTCGCCGCCGAGGCGCCCCGGACGCTCGTCGCGGCGGCCCCCGACCGCCGCGACGAGCGTCGACCCTCCCGTCAGCCCTGGACGCCCTTCGCGGCGGCCTCGACCGCCGCGACGAGCGTCGACTCGGCGGTGGCCTTGTCGACGCCGAGGTCGGCGAGCACCCCGCTGCCGTTCTCCAGCTCCAGCAGGGCGAGCAGGATGTGCTCGGTGCCGATGTAGTTGTGGCCCAGCCGCAGCGCCTCGCGGAAGGTCAGCTCCAGCGCCTTCTTGGCCTGCGCGTCGTACGGGATCAGGTCGGGGACCTCGGCCGACGACGGCGGCAGCGCGGCCGTCGCGACCTCGCGCACCCGCTCCAGCGGTACGCCCTGCGCGACGATCGCCTTCGCGGCGAGGGCCTCCGGCTCGCTGAGCAGCCCCAGCAGCACGTGCTCGGAGCGGATCTCGGCATGCCCGCTCGCGCGCGCCTCGTTCTGCGAGGCCATCACGGTGTTGCGGGCGCGCGGGGTGAACCGGCTGAAGCCCTGTTGCGGGTCCAGCGGCGCCTCGGTGGCCTTGGGCACGAAGCGCTTCTGCGCCGCCTGCTTGCTGACGCCCATGCTCCGGCCGATGTCGGTCCACGAGGCGCCGGAACGCCGCGCCTGGTCCACGAAGTGGCCGATCAGGTGGTCGGCGATCTCGCCGAGGTGGTCGGCGACGACGACCGCGCCGGCGAGCTGGTCGAGGGCGTCGGTGTGCGCCTTCTTGATCGCCTGGATGAGGTCGTCGAGCCGGACCGGGTTGCTCATCTGCGTGTGTTCGGTCATGCGTCAACGATAGGTTGACGCATGCTTGTCGTCAACCCTGAGTTGACGATGCCCCGCGGACGACGGCTGACGTGACCGCGGCCGACGGGCCGCGGCGATCCGCCGCCGCACCGGCGCCACCCCCTGCGGCGGGCCGGTGCGGCGACGGCCGGTCAGGCCGCGCTTCCGGCCGTCCGCAGGCTGGCCGGGCGCATGTCCGTCCAGACGCTCTCGATGTGGCTCAGGCACTCCTCGCGAGAGCCGCGGACGCCCACCGCCTGCCACCCGTCCGGCACGGGCCGGTCGGCCGCCCAGATCGAGTACTGCTCCTCGGCGTTGCGGACGACGACATACTGCTCCGCTTCGAAACTCATCCCGCGCCTCCCCGTCACGAACCGGTCACTGAAGATCACTGGTACCGCACGACCCTATCCAGCCGGCACGGCCGGGGCAACGACGGCCTTCACTCGATCCGGCGACGCCGGGCGACGCGGTTTCCCGGCGCCGGCGGCAGCCCCGGCCCATGACGGCGGCGGTTCAGCTCCCGCCGTCGGGGTGCGGCGCGTCGCCCGACAGCGGCCGGACGAGGAGCTCGAACGCCTCGGCGTACCACGTCTCCGGCACCGACTCCGGGTCGACGAGGCGCTGGATGCTCAGCCCGATGTCCAGACCGAGGAGCAGGGTCGCCGTACGGTCCACCAGCGCGGGGTCCGGCCCGTCGGCCCGGGCGGCCAGGTGGGCGGCGATCCCGGCGCGGGTGCGGCGCAGCGCCTCGATGTAGCGGGGACGCACCCGCGGATTGCGCATGGCGGCGATCCAGAACTCCATCATCAGCAGCGCGAAGTCGGCGTTCTCCCCGGCCCGGTCGCCGGTCGAGTTGGCCGAGCTGAGGGCGGCGAAGGCCTGCACCATGTCGGACTCACCGGCGTCCACCTGGGTCAGGTCGGTGCCGATGAGGTCCAACTGCCGGTCCAGCAGGGCGAGGATGATGTCCTCCTTGTTGCGGAAGCTGGAGTACACCGCGCCCTTGGTCAGCCCGGCGGCCGCAGCGATGTCGTCCAGGGAGGCGGCCGGCCCGCGCTCGGCGAGCAGCCGCTGCGCCGCGTCGAGCAGGCGGTTCCGGTTGTGCCGCTGCCGCTCCTGGCGCCCCATTCGTTCCATCAGGCGACTCTCCCGTCGTTCCGCTTGACCAGAATCTCCGCATTCCGCATACTCGGCGGTATCTGAATACCGACCAGTATCGGAGATGTCATGGTGCTGCGCGTGGACCATGTCTGCAAGGAGTATCGCGGAGGGGTGCGGGCCAACGACGACATCAGCATCCGGGTGAACGCCGGCCAGGTCTACGGCCTGCTCGGCCACAACGGCGCCGGCAAGACCACACTGGTCAACCAGGTCGCCGGGCTGATCAAGCCGACCAGCGGCACGATCCGCATCGGCGACGGCGACCCGGTCGCCGACCCTGGGTTCGCCCACCGGGTCTGCTCGGTGCAGCCGCAGGCCCAGGTGCCGCTGATGGGCGTCACGCCGCGCCAGGCCATCACCCTGGTGGCCCGGATCCGGGGGGCCGGCCGGGCCGAGGCAGCCGCCGCCACCCAGCGACTGCTCGAGGCCCTCGACATCACCGAGTGGGCCGACACCCCGGCCGAGCGCCTCTCCGGCGGTGTCCGTCGCCTCGCCGCGTACTGCCTGGCCGCCGTGCGACCGGGCCAGGTGATCGTGCTCGACGAACCCAGCAACGACGTGGACCCGGTGCGCCGGCGGCTGCTGTGGCAGCAGGTCCGGTCGCTGGCCGACGACGGGGCGGCCGTCCTCCTGGTCACCCACAACCTCACCGAGGTCGAGCGGATCCTCGACCGGCTCTCGGTCCTGGCGCACGGCCGGGTGGTCGCCGAGGGCACCGTCGCCGACCTGCGGGCCGGCGCCGGCCCGGCGCTGCGGCTCGACGTCAGCCTGTCGGCCGGCAGCGACGAACCCGCGCCACCGCCGTTCGCCGGGCAGCCCCCGCGCCGGGACCGGCAGCGGCTCGTGTACGCCCTGGACACCGCCGACGCGGTGGCCGCCACCGAGTGGGCGGCCCGCATGCAGGCCGCCGGCACCATCGAGGACTTCTCGCTGTACCCGATGCGGGTCGAGGACATCTACCTCGCCCTCGAAGATCACCAGACGACCCACGAGGAGGTCGACGATGTCGTGGCTCCGTAGCTACGCCCTGCTGCTGCGCTGGAACGCGCTGCGGCTGCGCTTCCTGCTCCCCCTCTTCGCGATCGTCTCCGCCGGGCTCTCCGTCGGCATCATCGTCGGCTTCGCGTACCTGCTGCCCGACGTCGACGCGACCAGCGCCGCGTTCCTCGCCACCGGCGGCCCCACCATCGGGCTGATCACCGTCGGGCTGGTGATGGCCCCGAACATGGTGGCGCAGAGCAAGTTGCAGGGCAGCTTCGAGTTCGACCAGACGCTGCCCGTCCCACCGCTGGCCTCGGTCGCCGCCGGGGTCACCGTGTGGATCCTGGGCGCGCTGCCCGGGCTCGTGCTGTCGCTGCTGGTCGCCGCGTTCCGCTTCGACCTGCGACTGGACCCGAGCCCGCTGGTGATCCTCGCCGCCCTGCTCGTCGCCCTGACCGCCACCACGCTCGGCTACGGACTGGCCCACGCCCTCCCGCCGGCCGCGGTCGGCCTGGTGACCCAGCTCGTCGTCTTCGTCACGCTCATGTTCTCCCCCGTCAACTTCCCCGTCGACCGGCTACCGGGCTGGTTGCAGGCCGTGCACGTCGTGCTCCCGTTCCAGTACATGGCGCAGAGCGTGCGCGAGGCGCTGGTCGGCGGCATCAGCGGCACCCCGTACCTCGTGATGGGCGCGTGGTGCCTGGTCGGGCTGGTGGTGACCTACCGGCTGATCGTCCGGCGGCCCTGACTCACCGGGGGACGACCTCGTACAGCGGGAAGTAGCTGTCGAAGGCGTCCCGGGAGTAGGCGTCGGCCAACTGCGGGATGGCGTCGAAGGAGGCCACCGGCTCGTTGATCTCGGGCAACCAGCCGGTGCTCTCCTGCACGTCCCGGATCCGCGCGCAGTCCTGGAACCGCCAGGCGTGGGTGTGCACGTGGATGTGCCGGCCGATGCACTCCACCGCCCGCAGGTTCGACAGCCGCATGCCGTGCTTCCAACCGACGGTGGCGAGCACGCTCTCGCGGGCCAGCGACTGCAACGTCACCCGGTGCAGCCCACCGCCCATGTTGTCCAGGAAGATGGAGACGCCCTGGCCGCCGCTGAGTTCCATCACCCGCTCGACGAAGCGCCGCTTGGAATCCTTGTGCCGGTCCAGCGCGTCCGGGTCGCCGGAGGCCTTCGCCACGTCGTAGTCCAGGTCCGGGAACTCGCGGCGGTCGATCGGGGCGGCGCCGGAGGCGGCGATCGCGGCCAGCCGGGTGTCGCGGCCGGACACCATGGCCGTGCGGAAGCCGTCCCGGCGGGCCAGCTCCAGCTGCGCCCAGACCACGCCGCCGCCCCAGCCGAGGACCAGCGGCGGCTCGTCCCAGTGGTCGTCGACCTGCGCCTCCCAGCAGCGCCGGGCCACCCGCCAGTTGTCCCAGGCGGTGAAGTACCGGGCGAACGGCGCCCAGCGCTCGATCGGGTGGCGGCCCTGCTCTGGCAGGGGCACCAGCAGCCGCGCCTCCGTGACGAACCGCCCGCACAGCAGTCCCGGCGAGCCGGGGGCGTCGTACGCGCAGATCCGCTCGGCGTAGCCGTTGCGGTCGATCACCCCGAACGGGATCCACAGGCACTCCTGGCCCTCGCGCAGGCCCCGCACGCCGGGCCCGGCCGCGAGCACCCGGACCACGCCGCAGGTGCCGAGAACGATCTTGTCGTCGCCCCGCTGCCGCGCCACGTCCACCGGGTGCCGGGAGATCGCGTGCTCCATGTTGGCTTCCCAGCAGCCCACCAGCGGCTCGACGAGGACCTCGCCCTCCTCGGGCCGGCGCACCGGGATCTGCTCCAGCGTCAGCTGTCCCCGGGTCAGCTCGCTCCCCGGGTCAGTGGCATGCAGCACCCACGCCTTGGTCGTCGCCATCCTGCACCTCCTGATCGTCGTCATCCATCTGGGCGGCCAGTGCCTGTTCCACGGCAGCGGCGAACGCCGTCACCGTGCGGTTCTCGAACACGCTGCGGATCGGCAGGTCGACCTGCCACGCCCGGCGGGCCCGCGACACCACCTGGGTGGCCTTGATCGAGGTCCCGCCGAGCGCGAAGAAGTCACCGTCCGGGCCGAGACCCTCCACCTGGAGCACCTGGCCCCAGAGCGTCGCCACGGCCTGCTCGGTGACCGTCATCTCGGCCTGCGCCTCCTGCTCCCCGGCCAGGTCGCGCGGCGACGGCAGGGCGCGCACGTCGAGCTTCCCGCTGCTGGTCAGCGGCAGCCGGTCGAGCGGCACGACGGCACCGGGCAGCATGTACTCCGGGAGCACCTGCGCGCAGTGCGCGAGCAGCTTCTCCGCGTCCACCCGCGCCGCGCCGGCCGGCACCACGTACGCCACCAGGGTGTCCGGCGTGCCGTCCGAGCCGTCCGAGGTGCGGGCCACCACCGCGCACTCGGCCACGTCGTCGTGCCGGCGCAGCACCGCCTCCACCTCGCCGGTCTCGATCCGCAGGCCGCGTACCTTGACCTGCTGGTCGGTGCGGCCGAGGAAGCGCAGCGCACCGTCCTCGGTCCAACGCACCAGGTCGCCGGTGCGGTAGAGGCGGGCGCCGGGCGGGCCGAACGGGTCCGGCACGAACCGCTGCGTGGTCAGCTCGGGGCGCCCGGCGTACCCCCGGGCCAGTCCGGCGCCGCCCACGTGCAGCTCGCCGGGGATGCCGACGCCGACCGGGCGGCCCGAGGCGTCCAGCACCCGGACCGTGACGTTCGGGATCGGCCGGCCGATGGGCGGGGCCTCGTCCTCGGGGCCGCACTCGTGCACCGAGACCCAGATCGTCGCCTCCGTCGGGCCGTACGCGTTGAAGACCCGGCGCCCCGGGGTGCGCCACTGCCGCACCAGCGACGCGGGCAGCGCCTCGCCGGCGAGGACGAGGGTGCGCAGCTCCGGCAGGGCCGCGACCGGCACGGCCGCCAGGGCCGACGGGGTGATGGTCAGCGCGGTGATCCGCTCGGTGGCGAGCAGGTCCCGCAGGTCCGGCCCCGGCGCCACCCGCTCGGCCGGGGCGAGGTGCAGGGTGGCGCCCGCGCCGAGGGCCATGGCCACGTCGAAGACCGACGCGTCGAACGTCGGCGACGCCCACTGCAACACCCGGTCGTCCGGGCCCAGCCCGAAGAGCGCGCGCTGGGCCGCGATCACGTTGCACAGCCCCCGGTGCGGCACGAGCACGCCCTTGGGCCGGCCGGTCGACCCCGAGGTGTAGATGGAGTAGGCCAGGTCGTCGGGACCGGCCGAGGCGGGCAGCCGGTCGTCGGGCAGGTCGGCGTACCGGTTGCGGTGCGCGTCCAGCAGGACGGTCTCCACCCCGGCGCGCGGCAGGCCGGCGCGGTGGCGCCGGTCGCTGACCACCACCGCGACGCCGGCGTCGGCGAGGATGTCGGCCAGCCGGGCCGGCGGGTGGTCGGGGTCCAGCGCGACGAAGTAGCCGCCCGCCTTGAGCACGGCGAGCATCGCCACGACCAGTTCCGGGGTACGCCCCAGGCACAGCCCGACCGGCGTGTCCGGGCGCACGCCCAGGCCGCGCAGGTGCCGGCCGAGCTGGTTGGCCCGGCGGTCCAGTTCCCCGTAGGTGACCGACTCGCCGCCGGCGCGCAGCGCGACCCGCTCGCCGCCCAGGTCGGCCTGCTCCTCGAGGAGCCCGTGCACGGTCGTCCCGTCCGGGTACGGCGCGGACGCCCCGCTCCAGCCGGCCACCGTGGCGCGTTCGGCGTCGGTCAGCACGTCGACGTCCCCGACCGGCGTGTCCGGCCGCGTCGCCACGGTGTCGACCACCGTCGCGAGGTGACCGAGCAGCCGCGCGACGGCGTCGTGGCCGACCCGTCGGGGGTCGTAGCCGACCCGGACGGCCAGCCGCTCGCCCTCGGGGATCACCAGCACCGACAGCGGATAGTTGGTCCGGTAGCGGTACTGCCCGTCGCGGATCTCGACCGCGCCGCTGCGCCGGTGCAGCACGCCCACCCCCGGCAGGTTGAGCACCGTCATGATGGTGTCGAACAGGGGCAGGCCCGGGGGCACCTCGCTCCACCGCTGCACCTGCTCCAGCGGGCTGAAGTCGTACCGGCGCAACGTTGCCTGTTCGTGTTGCAGGGCGACGGCCGTGGCGAGGACGGAGCGGGCCGGGTCGAAGCGGACCCGCACCGGCAGCGTGTTGATGAACAGGCCCGCGGTCTGTTCCACCCCCGGCACGTCCGACGGGCGGCTGGACAGCGTGCCCCCGAACACGACGTCGTCGCGCCCGCTGTGCGCCCGCAGGACCAGCGCCCAGCAGGTCTGCAGCAACGAACCGAGGGTGACCTCCCGGCGCCGGCCCAGCTCGCGCAGGGCGGCCACGGTCTCCGCCGGCACGTGCAGCACCTGCTCCGGGTTGTCCCGACCGGACGGCTCCGGGGCGCTGCCGTCCGGTGGGCGGATCCACGCCGGGGTGGTCGAGTCGGTGACGCCGCGCAGCGCCTCCCGCCACGCCTGCCCGGCCGCGTCGAGGTCCTGGGCCCGCACCCAGCCGACGTACTCGTGGAAGGAGGTCGCCGGCCGGGTTTCCAGGGGCCGCCCGCCGGCCAGGGTGTCGTAGTTGGCGAACGCCTCGTCGAGCACCATCAGCGCCGACCACGCGTCCAGCAGCAGGTGGTGGTAGCGCAGGACGAACGTGTAGTCCTCCTCGCCGGTGCGGATCAGGGTCAGCCGGACCAGCGGCGGCTGCTGGACGTCGAACCCCTGGAGCCGGTCGGCGCGCAGCCGCTCCTCCAGCCGCGCCGGCAGGTCCGCGGCGGGCACGTCCCGCCAGTCGAGGGTCTCCATGGGCACCTCGACGTGGTCCCGGACCACCTGGACGGGCTGCTTGATGTCCTCCCAGTGGAACGACGTGCGCAGCACCGCGTGCCGCTGGGTGAGCGCCTGCCACGCCGCGAGCAGCAGGTCCGGGTCGACCGGCCCGTGCAGCCGGTACTCGACCTGGTCCACGTAGAAGGCCGCCCGGGGGTCGGCGAGGCTGTGCGACAGCAGCCCTTCCTGCATGTACGACAACCGGTAGATGTTGTCGACTCCGGGAACGGTCACGGGTTGTCCTTCCTCAGCGTCTCGGGTGCGGTGGGGCGTCCGTTCGGGCGGCCGGAGCTCGCCCCGGCCAGTTGCGCGGCCAGCGCGGTCAGGTCGCTCGCGTCCAGCTCGGCGTCGGCGAAGGCGGCCAGGTCGGCCGGGGTGCGGCGGCCCTTCCCGGCCGGCGCCCGCTCCCCGCCCGGCCGGCCGGGCCCCGGCGCGGCGTCGGCGTCGACGCGCCCGCCGCCTCCCCGGTCGCCGGCCTCCCGCTCCTCGGCTTCCCGGTCGTCGGTGGCGACGGCGGCGAGGTCCCGGACGGTCGGGTGGGCGAAGACGTCGGCCTCGGCGATGCGCAGGCCCGCCCGGCGGGCGGCCCCGACCAGCCGGAGGCTGAGGATCGAGTCGCCCCCGAGGTCGAAGAAGTTGTCGGTGACGCCGACCCGGTCGACCCGGAAGATCTCCGCCCAGATCTCGGCGAGGATCTGCTCGCGCGGGCTCTCCGGCGCCCGGTGGGGACGGCCCGATCCCGGCCCGGCGGCCCGGGTCGCCGTCGGGGTGGCGTCGACCAGCTCGGCGTAGAGGCCCGGCCGCCACCGCTCCGGCAGGTGCCCGGCGAGCCGGGACCAGTCGGCGTCCGCGACCACCAGGCACGGCGGCCCGGACGCGGACCGGGCCAGCACGTCCAGCCCGGCGGCCGGGTCGAGGGGGTGCAGGCCGAACGCGGCCAGCCGGTCCCGCTCGCGGGATCCCAGCCGGGCCGCCATCCCGGTCTCCGCCCACGGGCCCCAGGCGATGCTGACCGCCGGCAGGCCGAGGGCGCGCCGATGGCCGGCGAGGGCGTCGAGGAAGGCGTTGCCGGCGGCGTACCCGGCCTGGCCCGCGGTGCCCACCACCCCGGCCAGCGAGGAGAACAGCACGAAGAAGTCGAGCTCGTCGTGGAGGGTGGCGAGGTGCAGGTGCGCGGCGGCCAGCTTCGGCCGGATCGGGACGTCGAGGCGGTCGGGCGTCTGCGCGCCGAGCGGGGCGTCGTCGAGGCCGCCGGCGGCGTGCACCACGCCCCGCAGCGGCGGGCCGGCGCGCCGCGCCTCGGCCACCGCCAGGTCCAGCGCGACCGGGTCGGTGACGTCGCAGACCAGGGTCCGCACCCGGTCGTCCCCGGCCGGAAGGGGCTCCGCGCCCTCGACGGTCGTGGCGCCCCGGGACAACAGCCACACCCGGCCCGCGCCCCGGTCGAGCAGCCAGGCCGCGACCCGGCGGCCGAGGCCGCCGGTGCCGCCGGTGACGAGGTAGCTGCCGTCCGGGTGCACGGGCAGGGTCTCCGGACCGTCCGCCGGTGCCGGCCCGAGCCGGGGCACCAGCGTCCCCGTCGGGCGAACGGCCTGCTGCGGCGGCGGGGCGGGGGCGGTCAGCGCGGCGAGCACGGCAGCGGCGTCCGCGACCGGGTCGCCCTCGGGCGCCAGGTCGACCAGGACCACGTCGGCGTCCGGCCGCTCGGTCATCGCCACCCGCCCCAGCCCCCACACGGCGGCGTGGGTGGGGTCGACCAGCCCGGTGTCGTCGGTCCGCTGGCAGCCGCGGGTGACGAGCACCAGCCGGGCCGTCGGGTGCCGGTCGGCCAGGGCGTGCAGCAGGTGCAGCGCGGCGTGCGCGCCGTGAACCTGCCGCTCGTGCAGCGCCCCGGCGCCGCCCGGCACCCCGGGCCCGTCGTCGAGGGGCCACAGCAGGGCGACACCGCGCAGCGGCTCCGGCCCCGGCTCCGCCAGCAGGGCGGGCAACCCGCCGGGGTGGTCGGCGACCGTCGCCGGCCCGACCGACCGGCACGTCCCGCCGCCGTCGCGTACGGCGGCCGCGACCCGGTCGGCGACGCCCCCGTCGTCGGCGAGGAGCAACCAGCCGCCGGTGGTGTCGGTGGGGCGTTCCGGGGCCGGGTCGGCGGGACGCCAGTCGATCCGGTGGCGCAGCCGGTCGCCGTTCTCGGCCCCGCGCAGCAGCGCGTCCCGGCGGACCCGGCGCAGCCGCAGGCCCTCGACGACCAGGCGGACCCGGCCGGCGGCCCGCAGGGTGACGTCGAGGACGAGGTCGTCGCCGTCGGGGGTGGCCGACCGCAGCCGGGCCCGGCAGGTGAGGTCGTCGTCCCCGGCGGCCGTCTGCCCGGGTGCGTACCAGGCGAGCCGGTCGACGCCGACCGGGACCGCCAGCCCGCGTCCGTCGGTCGCCAGGGCCTGCGGAGCGAGCGCCAGGACCAGGCGCAGGCAGGAGTCGAGCAGGCCGGGTTCCGGTCGCGTGGACGGCGGCACGACGCGCGGGCGACGCAGCGTCGCGTCGACCTCGTCGCCGTGCCGCACGACCGACTCCAGCCACCGGTAGCGGGGGCCCAGCCGGTAGCCGGCGGCCCGCATCCGGTCCTCCAGGTCCACCACCTCGGCGCCGGCGGTGTCGCGGGGACGGGCGGGTTCGGCCGGCGCCGGGCCGGCCGGCCGCACGGTGCCGGTGGCGTGCACCCGCCAGCGCCCCGGGTCGGTCCCGGTCGCGCTGACCACCTCGGCGGTCCGCCCGGGGCCGTCCGGCGCGCCGAGCAGCACCTGCACCCGGGCCTGTTCGCCGGCGGTCAGGGTGAGCGGCTCGGGGAAGGCCACGTCGGTGACCTCGGCGGTCGGTTCCCCGTCGGCGGCGGTCGCGGCGAGGATCGCGGCGAGGTGGTTGGCGGCCGAGACGACGGTGGCGCCGAAGAGGCCGTGGTCGGTCAGCCGCTCCGGCAGCTCGGGGCCGACGACCTGCTCGAAGACGCTGCCGGTGAGGGCGGGTGAGCGCAGCCGCTCCCCGAGCGGGCCGGTGTCGGCGGACCGGGCCACCCCGAGGCGGGTGTCGCGCCAGAAGCGGCGCCGCTGGAACGGGTACGCCGGCAGCGGCACCCGCCGGGCGTCCGGGTGCACCCGCTCCCAGGCCACCGGCGCGCCCACGCAGAAGGCGGCGCCGAGGGCGTCCCGGGCCACGGCGCGGTCGCCACGCCCCCGGCGCATCGCCGGCACCCACCGGGCGCCCCGGGGCACGAGCGCCCCGCGCCGGGCGAGCGTGCCCAGCACCGGGTCGGGGCCCAGCTCCAGCACTAGGCCGCAGCCCAGCTCGCCGAGGCGGCCCACCGCCTCGGCGAAGCGCACCGGCTCGCGGGCGTTGCGGCACCAGTAGTCGGCGTCCATCGGCCCGTCGAGCAGCCGCCCGGTCACCGTGGAGACCACGTCCACGCGCGGCTCGGCGGGCCGGACCCGGGCCGCCTCGGCGGCGAGTTCGGCCAGGACCGGGTCCATCAGCGCCGAGTGGAACGCGTGCGACACCCGCAGGTCGCGGTGCCGGACACCGGCCTCGTCCAGGGCCCGCGCCACGCTCTCGACGGCGCCGGCCGGGCCCGACACGACGGTCTCGGCCGGGCCGTTGTACGCCGCCGCGGACACCTCGGGGTGCCGGGCCAGCACGGCCTCCGTGGCCGCCCCGTCCGCCGCGACGGCGAGCATCCGGCCGCCGGCGGGCAGCGCGTCCATCAGGCGGGCCCGTACGGCCACCAGCCGGAGCGCCTCGTCCAGCGGCAGCACGCCCGCCACGCACGCCGCGGCGTACTCGCCGACGCTGTGGCCGAGGACGACCGCCGGCTCCAGGCCCCAGGAACCCCAGAGCTGGGCCAGGGCGTACTCGACGGCGACGACGGCCGGCTGGGTCCAGCCGGTGCGGTGCAGCAGCTCACCGCCGTCGTGGAGCACCCGGACCAGGTCGTCGCCCAGGTGCTCGCCGAGAATGTCGGCGCACTCGCGCAGGGCGGCGCGGAACACCGGCTCGGTGTCGTACAGCGTCCGGCCCATGCCCGGGTACTGGCAGCCCTGGCCGGGGAAGACGAACGCGGTCCGGGGGGCGGCGCGGACCTCGCCCTCGACGAGGCCGTCCGCCTGGCCCCGGGCGTACCGGTCGAGGTGGTGGCGCAACTCCGCCCGGTCCGCGGCGGTGACGGCCAGGCGGTGCCGCAGTGGGGCGCGGAACCGGGCGGCGGCGGCGCAGACGGCCGGCGCGGGGAGTTCCGGGTGCCGGTCGAGGTGGGCGGCGTAGCGGCCGGCGAGGGCCCGCAGCGCGGCGGGCGACCCGGCGGACAGCGGCAGCAGCACTCCGTCGCCGCCCTCTCCGTCGCCCTCGTCTCCGCCCGCCGGCTCCGCCGTGGGGCGGTGCTCGGCCAGCAGCACGTGGGCGTTGGTGCCGCCGATGCCGAACGAGCTGACCCCGGCGACGCGGGGCCGGCCGTCCGGGCCCTCCGGCCAGGGTCGGCCGGTGGTGGCCACCGACAGGGGCAGGTCGTCCCAGGGCAGGCGGGGGTTGGGGGTGCGGAAGTTCAGGTGCGCGGGGATCCACCGGTGCCGCAGCGCCAGCACCGTCTTGATCAGGCCGACCACCCCGGCCGCCGCCTCCAGGTGACCGATGTTCGTCTTCACCGAGCCGACCACCAGCGGTTCGCGCCGGTTGCGGCCGAGCACGTCCGCGGCGGCGCGCAGCTCGATCGGGTCGCCGAGCGGGGTGCCGGTGCCGTGCGCCTCCAGGTAGCCGACGTCGGCCGGGGCGAGGCCGGCGACGCGCAGCGCGTCGGTCAGCAGTTCCTGCTGGGCGGTGCCGTTCGGCACGGTCAGGCCGCTGCTGGCGCCGTCGTGGTTGACGGCGGACCCGGCGAGCACGGCGTGGATGTCGTCGCCGTCGGCGATCGCGTCGGAGAGCCGCTTGAGCACCACCATCCCGGCGCCCTCGCCCCGGGAGTAGCCGTCCGCCGCCGCGTCGAAGGTCTTGCACCGGCCGTCCGGGGCGAGCGCGCCGGCCCGGCAGAGGAACAGGGTGATGTCCGGGGCGAGCATCAGGTGCGCGCCGCCGGCCAGCGCCAGGTCGCACTCGCCGGCCCGCAGCGCCTGGGCGGCCAGGTGCACGGTGACCAGTGACGACGAGCAGCCGGTGTCGACCGCCATCGACGGCCCACGCAGCCCGAGCACGTACGACAGCCGCCCGGCCGCCACGCAGAAGAGGTTCCCGGTGCCGGTGTAGCCGTCGATCCGGGCCGGATCGGCGATCTGGAGTCCCTTGTAGTCGTCGATGGACAGGCCGGCGAAGACGCCGCTGCGCGTGCCGCGCAGCCGGTCCGCCGGCATCCCGGCGTGCTCCAGCGCCTCCCAGGCCACCTCCAGCAGGAGCCGCTGCTGGGGGTCCATGCTCTCCGCCTCCACGGCGGAGATGCCGAAGAAGTCGGCGTCGAAGGTGTCCACGGTGGGCAGGAATCCGCCGCGGTGGGCGTAGATGGTGCCCGGTTCGAGGGGGTCGTCGCCGTGCAGCGCGTCGACGTCCCAGCGGTCGCGGGGCACCGGGGCGGTGGCGTCGACGCCGTCGCGCAGCAGCCGCCAGAACTCGTCCGGGCCGTCGGCGCCGGGCACCCGGCAGGCCATGCCGACGACGGCGATCGGCTCGTCGGCCGCCGGAACCGGGCCCGTCCGGACCGGGGTCGCCGCCGGCCCGGACGCCGGCCGGTCCCCGTCGCCGCCGCCGAGCCGGGCGGTGAGGTGGGCGGCGAGGTCGGCGACGGTCGGGTGGTCGAACGCCACCGTCGGCCCTACCGGGACGTGCGGACGCAGCTCGGCGGCGAGCCGCTCGGCGAGGCGGACGGCGGTCAGCGAGTCGAAGCCGAGGGCGAACAGTCCCGCGTCGGCGGGGATCTCGGAGCGGTGGCGGCCCAGCACCTCCGCCGCGCGGTCGACGACGTACTCCCGGACCCGGTGGCCGAGCCCGGCCGGGCTGCCGGCGCGGAGCCGGTCGACGACCGACGACCCGACGGACACCCGCTCCGGCTCCGCGGCCGGGGTGCCGGCGGCCCGGGTCACGGCCGGCAGCGCGTCCCAGGCCACGGGCAGGCCGGCGAGGTAGAGGTCGGCGGCCAGCGCGTGGACCGCCTCGGCGGCGTCCCGGTCGGGGCGCAGCGAGCCCAGCACGGTGGTACCGGGCCGTCCGCCCAGGCACTGCAGCAACGCCGTGCGCAGCACCGGCGTGGGGCTGATCTCCAGGTGGACGGCGGCGTCGGCGCGGGCCACCGCGTCGAGGAAACGCACCGGCCGGCGGGACAGCATCCCCCAGTGCTCCGCGCCCAGCCGGTCGCCACCGACCAGGTCGCCGTGGACGGTGGAGACCATGTCGGTGGTGGTGGGGCCGTTGCGCAGCAGCGGCCGCAGGTCCGCCACCAGCTCCCCGGTGAACGGCTCCATCTGGGGGCTGTGGAAGGCGTAGTTGATGCCGAGGTCGCGGTGGAACACGCGGTCCGCGGCCAGCCGCGCCACGGCGGCGTCCAGGGCGGACCGCTCCCCGGAGAGCACCACGCTCGCCGGGCCGTTGACCGCCGCCAGCGACAGCCCGGCGGGCAGGTCGGCGAGCAGCCGGGTGGCCTGCTCGGCGGAGAGGCCGACGGCGAGCATCCCGCCGCCGCCGGTCGCCCGCTGCAACATCCGGCCCTGGTGGTACGCGACCGCCATGGCGTCCTCGACGCCCAGCGCCCCGGCGGCGTACGCGGCGGTGATCTCGCCGAGGCTGTGCCCGATCACCACGTCGGGTCGTACGCCGAGGCTGTCCAGCAGCGCGAGCAGGCCGATCTCCACCGCGACGATCGCCGGCTGGGCGACGGCGGTCTCGGTGAGCCGGCTCGCCCCGGCCGGCCGGCGGATCTCCTCGGTGACGGACCAGCCGCCGAGCGCGCGCACGGCCGCGTCGCACCGGTCCAGGGCGTCCGCGTACGGGGCGCATCCGGACAGCCCGTCGCCCATGCCGGGCCACTGGGTGCCCTCACCGGAGAACACCATCGCCAGGCGCGGGGCGTCGGTGCCGGTGGCCGTGCGTACCCCGTCGGTGGGTTCCCCGGCGGCGGCGGAGCGCAGCGCGGCCACCAGCGCCGCCCGGTCCCCTCCGGTGGCGACCAGCCGGTGCGCCGCGCCCGCCGGGGCGCCCTGCGCGGTCGGCTCCGCCCCGGCGGCCAGCCGGTCCGCGGCCTCGGCGGCCCGGCGGCGCAGCGCGTCGGCGTCGGCGGCGCCGATCGGCACCATCCAGGACATGGGCACCTCCGTCACCGTGGTTCCACCGCCGCCGGGACGGGGAACGGCGTGTCCTTGATCTGGTGGCCGCCCAGCTCACCCTCCACCAGCAGCACCTTCGCGGCGGCGGGCGGCGCGGGCGGCCGGAGCACCTCGGCGACCGGCCGGTACGGGTCGGCGGTGATCGCCGCGAGCGTCGCCACGAGGTCGTCGAGCACCCGGCCGGCGGCCTCGTCGGTCAGCAGGTCCCGGTGGTACGACAGGATCAGTCCCAGCTCCACCCCCGGCATCACGTCGAGCCGGAACGGCTCGGCCAGCCGGCTGAAGAACGTCGGGACCCGCTCGGTCGAGCCGAACAGGGTGGGGTCGAGGTTCTGGAAGACCAGGTACGCGTCGAACATCGGCTCGTCCGCCGGCCAGCCGGCCCACTGCGCCACCCGCTCCGGCGCCACGTACTGGTGGTGGGCGGCGTCGGCGCCGACGGTCATCACGTGCGACAGCAGGTCGACGACGGGCCGGTCCGGCGCGGGCAGCCGCACCCGCATCGGCAGCACGTTCATCGTCGGCCCGGTCAGGTCCTCGACACCCGGCAGGTCGGCGGGGCGGCCGTTGAAGAAGACCCCCAGGGTGGCCTCGTCTCGGCCGGCATAACGGGCGAGCAACGCCGCCCAGGCGGCCTGGACCAGCGTGTTCGGGGGCATCCGCAGCCGCTGCGCGGTGTCCCGTAGCGCCTCGGTGACGCGCGCGTCCACCTGCATGTGCTGCCGGGCGTAGCCGTGCCGGTCCCCGGCCCGGTTGTCGGGGGCGGACGCGGCCAGCAGGGTGGGCGACCACCCGCCGGCGAACATGTCCCGCCAGAACGCCGGCGTGTCGGCCGGTACGCCGCGCCGGCGCAGCCAGTCGACGTAGCGGCTGAACGGCACGTCCGTGCCGGCCTGCGGGGTCTCGCCGGCGAGCAGGCGGTGGTATTCGCCGATGACGTCGCTGAGGAAGACGCTCAGGCTCCAGCCCTCCATCCGCAGGTAGCTGAAGCTGAACACCGTCCGGTAGGCGTCCTCGTCGACCTTGGCCAGGAAGAGCCGGATGCCGGCGGGGTCGTCGGGGGCGCAGCCCACCGCCTGGTCCTCGCGGAGGAACCGGGCCAGCGCCGCGTCCTGCTCGGTGGCGGTGAGCCCGGTCCAGTCCTCGTACCGGGAGGGCAGCTCGACGTCGCGCCGCACCACCTGGAGCGGCTCGTCCAGGTCGGCCCAGACGAACATGGTCCGCAGCAGGGCGTACCGGCGGGCCAGCCCCGCCCAGCAGCGGCGCAGCAGGTCCACGTCGATGGGGCCGCGCAGGGTGTCGACGCGTTGCACCAGGAACTCGCCGGGACGCGGGTCGGCGACGAGCCGGCGCAGCATGTGCGCCTGGTACGGGGCCAGCGGGAAGACCTCCGCCACGTCGGCGTCGGCCAGCAGCCGCTCCCGGTGGGCCCGGTCGCGCTCCGACAGCCCCCAGTCGCCCGGCGACTCCGGGGCGGGCCCGTCGACGGTGCCGCCCTCGGCGAGTCGGGCGTCGGCGACCGCCGCGAGTTCCGCCACCGTCGGGTGCGCGAAGAGGTCGCGGGGCACGAGCGGCAGGCCGGCCCCGTTGGCCCGGGCCATCACCCGGATGCCCCGGATCGAGTCGCCGCCCAGCTCGAAGTAGTTGGCGGTGGCGCTCACCCGTTCCAGGCCGAGGACGGACGCCCAGATGTCGGCGACGAGCTGTTCGGTGCCGTCGGCCGGCGGGACGTGCGCTCCCCGGTCCCGGGCCGCCACCGGCGGCGGCGCCGGCAGGTCCGACCAGTCCACCTTGCCGTTGAGGCTCAGCGGGATGCCGGGCACCGGGACGAACACCGCCGGCACGGCGTAGCGCGGGATCCGGTCCTTCAGGTGCGCCCGCCAGCGCGGGCCGAGTTCGCCCATCAGCCGGGCCTGGCGGGGCCAGTTCGCGAGCGCGCCGCCGCGCGCCGGGGGCGCCGGCGGCCACGACGGGTGCACGTCGGCGCGGTGGAACAGGGCGTCGATCCGGGTCGGGTCGGCGGCCGACGGGGCGACGACGACGCCCACGCCCAGCTCGTCGGCGAGCCGGTACAGCTCGTCGGGGTCGACGCCGGACGGCTCCCGGTCGACCCGGGCGCGCAGCTCGCCCACCGTCCGGCAGGCGCCGTCGCCGGCCCGCAGGACGGCGATCTCGCGGAGCCGGCCGTTGGGTATCCCGGTCACGGCGACCACCGCCTCCTCCCGGAGCCGGTCGCGCAGCCGGCCGGCCAGGTCGCCCTCCCAGCCGAGGGGGTCGGCGGCCGGCTCCGGTGCGGCCGGGCCGTCCGCCGCCGGGTCGGCGGCGACGCGGACGACCACGTCGTAGCGGAACCGGCTCAGCTCGTTGTCGTAGCCGCCGCGCTTGAGCCGCACCTCGACGGCGGCGACGCCGGGCAGGGTGTCGCCGAGGGCGGTGAACAGCGCCGGGTCCAGCGCCAGCTCCTCCTCCTGCCACGTCCGGGCGGCCGCCCGGGCGAGCACCACCGCCGGGTCGGCGTCCGGGTCAGCCCGGTGCAGTTCCACCGAGCGGTGGAAGTCGGCCAGCAGGGGCAGGCTGCGGACGTCGCCGACGACGATCCGGCCGCCCGGGGCGACCAGCCGGCGGGCTTCCGCCAGCACCTGCCGCAGGTAGTCGGCGTCCGGGAAGTACTGCACGACCGAGTTCAGCAGCACGGTGTCGAAGGACCCGGCGGGCAGGTCCGCCAGCTCGTGCGCGGCCCGTTCGTCGAGGGTCACGCCCGCCAGGCCGCGGGCCCGGACCTCGGCGCGGACCTGGCCGAGCGCGAACCGGGAGATGTCGGTGCCGTGGTAGGACGTGGCGTGCGGCGCGATGCGCAGCAGGAGCAGCCCGAGCCCGCAGCCCACCTCCAGGACCCGGCCGGGCGGCTCCGCCAGGGCCAGGGCGACGGTCTCGTCGACCCACCGCCGCATCTCGTCCGCGGGGATCGGGTCGCCGGTGTAGCTGCTGTTCCAGCTGGAGAAGTTGCTGTCCGCCGCGTCGGCCGTCTCCGGCTCGGTGTACGCCTCGTCGAAGACCCGCGCCCACTGGTGCACGGTGCCGTCGACGTCGCCGGTCGCCGGGGGCTCGTCCGGGGTCACCGGCGCGGCCGGCTCCGGCTGCTCCCCGGAGCGGGGCACCACGTACGCCACGAGCTGGCCCTCGCCGGCCTCCCCACCGGCGGCGTCGCGGCGCACGGTGACCACCGCGTCCCGGACGGTGGGGTGCTCCCGCAGGGCCGCCTCGATCTCGCCCAGCTCGAAGCGGATCCCCCCGAGCTTGACCTGGAGGTCCTCCCGCCCGAGGTAGGACAGGGTGCCCCCGGGCCGCCACCGGACGATGTCGCCGGTGCGGTACATCCGGGCGCCGGGGCGGTCGGTGAACGGGTCGGGGACGAAGCGCTCGGCGGTCAGCGCGGGCCGGCCCTGGTAGCCGCGGGCCACCTGGATGCCACCGATGCACAGCTCGCCGGGCACGCCGACCGGCACCGGCCGGCCGGCCGGGTCCAGCACGTAGACGCTGGTGTTGTCGACGGGGGCGCCGATCGACACGTCGGTGGCGTCCTCCCCCGGCGGGCACCGGTAGGCGGTGACGTCCACGGCCGCCTCGGTCGGGCCGTACAGGTTGTCGAGCCGGGCGGGCAGCCGCTCCTGGAGGCGGCGGACCAGGTCGCGGGGCAGCGCCTCGCCGCTGCACACCACCCGGCGCAGCCCGGTGCAGGTGGCCGAGCGCGGCTCGTCGAGGAAGAGCCGGAGCATCGACGGTACGAAGTGGACGGTGGTGATCCGCTGGTCGTTGATCAGGTCGACCAGGTAGCCGGGGTCGCGGTGCCCGTCGGGGCGGGCCATGGTGACGGTCGCGCCGACCAGCAGCGGCCAGAAGAACTCCCACACCGAGACGTCGAAGCTGGCGGGGGTCTTCTGCAGCACCGCCTCGCCGGCGGTCAGCTCGAAGCGGCGCTGCATCCAGCGCAGCCGGTTCACCACGGCGCGGTGGCTGTTCATCACCCCCTTCGGCATCCCGGTGGAGCCGGAGGTGTAGATGACGTACGTCAGGTCGTCCTCGGTGACCCCGCTGGGCGGGGCCTGCTCGGGCTCCTCCGCGCAGTCGTCGCGGTGCAGGTCGATCACCGGCGGCGCGTCGGCGGGCAGCACGTCCCGCCCGCCGTCGCCGGTCAGCACGATCTCCGCGCCGCAGTCGGCGAGCAGGTACGCCAGCCGTGCGGGCGGGTGCTCCGGGTCCAGCGGGACGTAGCAGCCGCCGGCCTTGAGCACGCCCAGCAGCGCCACCAGGAGTTCCGGCGAGCGGTCGAGGCAGACGGCGACCCGGCTGTCCGGCCCCACCCCGTGCCGCCGCAGCCGGTGGGCCAGCCGGTTGCCGCGGCGGTCCAGCTCGGCGTAGGTCAGCGACCGGTCGTCGAGCCGGACGGCGACGTGCCCTGGGGTGCGCCGGACCTGCTCGGCGATCAGCTCGTGCAGGACGCGCGGCGCGGGTTCCGGGGCGGTGGTGTCGTTCCACGCCCGCAGGACCCGGTCGCGCTCCTCGTCGTCGGTCAACTCCAGCCGGGACAGCGGGGCGTCGGGGTCGGCGCAGACCTGGTCGAGCAGGCGCAGCAGGCTGGCCAGGAACCGCTCGACGGTGTCCCGGTCGAACAGGTCGGTGGCGTACTCCAGCCCGCCGGGCAGCGTGTCCCCGGCGTCCGCCAGGGACAGCCACAGGTCGAACTTCGCCGACCCGGTGTCGCCCTCGACCAGCCCGACGAGCTGGGTGTCGGCGGTCAGGTCTACCCGGGGTGGCGGGGTGTTGTTCAGCGCGAGCATCACCTGGAACACCGGGTTGTGGCTGGTGCTGCGCTCGGGTTGCAGCTCGTCGACGAGCTTCTCGAACGGCAGGTCCTGGTGGGCGAAGTCGGCCGACACGTCGGCGCCGACCCGGGCCAGCAACTGCCGGAAGGTCGGGTCGCCGGTGACCGTGGTGCGCAGCGCGAGGGTGTTGGCGAAGAAGCCGAACAGGTCCTCCAGCTCGGGGCGGTTGCGGTTGGCCACGGGCGTGCCGACGACCACGTCGGGCTGCCCCGACCAGCGGGAGAGCACCACCGTGAAGGCGGCGAGCAGCGCCATGAACAGCGTGCTGTCGGTGCCGGCGCAGAGCGCGCGCAGCCGCCCGGTGAGCCGCTCGTCGACGGTGAACCGGAGGGTGTCGCCGCGGAAGCTCTGCACGGTGGGCCGGGGCCGGTCGGTGGGCAGCTCCAGCAGCGCCGGGATCCCGGCGAGGCGGTCCCGCCAGTAGCGCACCTGCCGGGCCAGCGTCGGCCCGGACATCTGGGCCCGCTGCCAGACCGCGTAGTCGGCGTACTGGAGCTTCAGCTCGGGCAGCCGGGGCGTGCCGCCGCTGACCAGCGCGGAGTAGCACTCGGCCAGCTCCCGGGAGAACACCCGTCCCGACCAGCCGTCGGCGATCAGGTGGCTCCAGTTGACCAGGAAGACGTGCCGGTCCGGGGCGAGCCGGAACAGCCCGAACCGGACCAGCGGCCCGACCGCGAGCACGAAGGTCCGCCGGGCCTCCTCCTGGAGGGCCTGGCGTACGCGCTCGTCGCGCTCGGCCTCGCTCAGCCCGGTCAGGTCGGTCACCGGCAGGTCGACGGCCGCGGGCGGCGAGACCACCTGCACCGGCTCGCCGTCGGCCTCCCGGATGGTGGTGCGCAGCGCCTCGTGCCGGTCGACGATGCGCTGCACGCTGTCCCGCAGCGCCGCCACGTCCAGCGGCCCGCGCAGCTCGACCGCCATCGGCGTGTTGTACGCCGGGCTGTCCGGCACCATGCGTTCGAGGAACCAGAGGCGCTGCTGGGAGAAGGAGAGCGGGGCGGGGCCGCCGTCGCCCCGGCGGGGGATCTCGTCGCGGTTGCCGCGCCGCCCCTTGGACCAGGCCGCCAACAGCGCCTGCTTGGCCGGGGACAGCGCCTGGGCGGGGCGCGCCCCGCGCTGCTCGTCGACGGTCATCGCGCGGCCCCGTCCGACTCGGCGCGGTCCGCCCCGGGCGCGGGGGCGCCGTCCGGCCCGGGGGCGGGGTCCGCGTCCTGGAGGGCGCGGATGATGGTGGCCTGGGCGGCGACGGTGTGCGCCTTGAACAGCTCCTCCAGCGGCAGGTCCACCGCGAAGCGTTCCCGCAGCCGGGTGACCAGGCGGGTGGTCAGCAGGGAGCTGCCGCCGAGGGCGAAGAAGTTGTCGTGCACGCCGACGGTCTCGAAGCCGAGCAGCTCGCGCCAGGCGGCGGCGATGGACTCCTCCAGGTCGTCGCGGGGCTCGACGTACTCGGTGGTCAGGTGGGGGCGCTGGTGCAGGGTGCTGCCGAGATCCACGTCGAGGCTGGTCGGGCCGGCGTCCACCGGCTCCGGCGCCCGACGCAGGGCGACCGAGTCGTCCTGCACCGGCACGGGGCCGTCCTCCGGCACGTCGATCCAGTAGCGGCGGCGCTCGAACGGGTAGGTCGGCAGGGACACCCGGCGGCATGGCTGGCCGGCCGCGAAGGACTCCCAGTCGACGTCCACGCCGGACTCCCAGAGCCGGGCCAGGGTCGCCAGCAGGAACGCCTGGTCGGGCTGCGAGTCGCGGGGGTGGCGGACGGATGGCAGGACCGGCGGGGCCGCGCCGTCGCCGTTCGCCCCCACCAGCGCGCCGAGCACCGTGCCGGGGCCGACCTCGACCAGCATCCGGTCGGCGGAGCCGGCGAGCAGGGTCCGCACCCCGTCGGCGAAGCGGACGGTGCCGCGCAGGTGCCGCACCCAGTAGTCGGGGTCGGTGGCCTCGGCCGGGGTGATCCAGGTGCCGGTGACGTTGGAGACGTACGACAGCGACGGCTCGCGCAGGGTGAGGCCGGCGACGTGGGCGCGGAACTCGTCGAGCACCGGCTCCATGGCCACCGAGTGGCCGAGGGTCTGCACGTGCAGCCGGCGGAAGTCCACCCCGTCGGCGGCGAGCCGGTCGGCCAGCTCCTGCA
The DNA here is from genome assembly GCF_043204765.1 of Micromonospora sp. NPDC047730. Classification (NCBI taxonomy): domain Bacteria; kingdom Bacillati; phylum Actinomycetota; class Actinomycetes; order Micromonosporales; family Micromonosporaceae; genus Micromonospora; species Micromonospora sp. NPDC047730. Next base: position 249,396 of record NZ_JBIDCU010000012.1, read on the forward strand.
CCGGCTCCACCAGGCCGGAGACGGTGCACTGGCCGGGGGCGTTCACCGCGGCGATGGAGAGTTCCGGCCCCAGCCGGGCGGCCAGCTCCTCCTCGGGCAGCGAGACGGCGAGCATGGCGCCGCCGGGCAGCCGGTCGATGAGCTGGCCGCGCAGGGCCACGGTGTCGATGGCGTCGGCGAGGTCGAAGACGCCGGCCAGGCAGGCGGCCACGTACTCGCCGCTGCTGTGCCCGAGCATCGCGTCCGGGCGTACGCCCCACGACTGCCAGAGCACGGCCAGGGCGTACTCCACCGCGAACAGCGCGGTGGTGACCCCGGCGGACGTGCCGAGGAACTCTTGGACGGCGCGGTCGCCGTCGGGGGCGCGGACCACGTCGCGCAGGTCGAAACCGAGCCGGGCGAGGGCCAGGTCGGCGCAGCGGTCCAGGTGCTCGGCGAAGACCGGCTCGGTGGCGTAGAGCTGGCGGCCCATGCCGAGGTACTGGCTGCCGCCGCCGGGGAAGAGGAAGGCGACCTTGCGGCCGGGCCGGAAGTCGACGGTGCCGGTCGGGGGCGCGGTCAGCGCCGCCGCGGCCTGGGTGGCGTCGCGGCAGACCACCGCCCGCCGCCGCTCGAAATGCCGACGACCCACCTGCAACGTGTACGCCACATCAGCCAA